>NZ_CP087588.1:2727500-3029396 GCF_020985305.1 Croceicoccus sp. Ery15 | reverse complement strand
GCATTCGGCCCTTTCCGTTTGATGCCGGTACGCGGCGGCCTTGCGGGGTGCACTTGTAGGTCTCTCTTGCATGGCCCTCTTGTATGGCGGGCCCGCGATACGATATTCTGGGACGTGATGATGGCTTTCCGATCCGATTCCCCTGCCCCTTTCGACCCCGCATCGCGGCTGGCCAGCGATGCGCGCGGGCCCGCACCTGTTTGCGGCGATGAAGGGGACGGCAATGAAGGTGACGACGATAGCGGAACCGGCGACGGTGCCGGACAGGTCGGCATCGCCACGCGCACTCGCGCCAAGCCGAAGAAGCCCAGCCAGTTCAAAGTATTGATGCTGAACGACGATTACACGCCGATGGAATTCGTCGTCATGGTGCTGAAACGCTATTTCCGGATGGATATGGAGCAGGCGACCCGCGTGATGCTGCATGTGCATCAGCGCGGCGTGGGCGTGTGCGGCGTGTTCCCGTATGAAATTGCCGAGACCAAGGTGAACCAGGTGATGGATTTCGCCCGCGCGAATCAGCATCCGTTGCAATGCACGCTGGAAAAGGATTGATCGCACCGGTCGCGTCTGGGGCGTGACCTTCCGGCCCGATGCTATTATGGCGGGCGCAATGTCTGCCCGATCATAGTCATCCGAAAGCCCGACCGGACTTGTTCAAGAACTTCATCACCGACGTCGACCGCTATATCTTCAAGCTCGTGCTGATGCCGATGCTGGGGACTCTGGCGCTTGCGGCCTCGCTGCTGGTTCTCGACAAGATGCTCCGCCTGTTCGAGGTGGTTGCCGACGAAGGCGGCCCGATCGGCGTGATATTCCGCATGCTGGCGAACCTGCTGCCCGAATATATGAGCCTTGCGATACCGCTGGGCCTGATGCTGGGCATATTGTTCGCATTCCGCAAGCTGGCAACCAGTTCAGAGCTGGATGTGATGCGCGCGGTCGGGCTGGGCTATACGCGACTGCTGCGCGTGCCGTTCATCATCACGTTCGCGCTGGTCGGGCTCAATTTCCTGCTCGTCTATTTCGTGCAGCCGGTGGCGCGTTACGATTATTCGCGCCTGTCGTTCGAACTGCAATCGGGCGCTCTGGGTGCATCGATCAAGGTGGGCGAATTTACCACGCTGGAGGATCGCACCGCGCTTCGGATCGAGGAAAGCCGCGATAACGGGCGCGAATTGGGCGGCATTTTCGCCCGCGTGACGCAGCCCGATGGCGATATGCTGTCGATTTCGGCACGGCAGGGACAATTCCTTGCGAACGAGGAAGAGCCCAACACGATCATCCTGCGCCTGACCGACGGCACCATCGTACAGGATCAGGCATCGATCCCCACACCCCGCGTGCTCAGTTTCGCCAGCTATGACCTGCCCATCGATCTCCCCGAAATCGAACGCTTTCGCACGCGCGGCGGGGCGGAGCGGGAGTATATATTGCCCGAACTGCTGCATTTCGGCTGGAACAGCGACGTGTCGGAAGAAGTGCGCAACCAGACGCTTGCCAGCCTGAATTTCCGGCTGGTCGAGGTGGTGATGATGCTGCTTCTGCCCTTCCTCGCGGTATCGCTGGCGATCCCGCCCAAACGGTCGAGCTCGACCTTGGGCGTGTTCGTTTCGATCGTGATGGTGGTCGCCTATCACAAGGTGAACCAATATGGCGAAGACGTCGCCGCGCTGGGGCTGGTCAGCCCGATCATCTCGCTATGGGTGCCCTTTGTGCTGTTCGCCGCGCTGATCATGTGGATGTACTGGCGCGTCGCCTATGTCCCCGGCGGTCAGGCGATCGGCTGGCTGGAAAAAGGCGCTGCCGTGTTGGCAAAGAAGCTGACCGTGATTTTCCGCCTGCTGCGTTTCACCGGCAACCGCGAACTGGCCGCCCGCGCCAAAGCGGCCCACGATGCGGAGCAATCGCGTGCGGCTTGATTTCTTTCCGTCAAAGCGGCTGACGGTCTATCTGGCCAAGATGTTCGCGGTGCGCATTTTCGCGGTGCTCGCCATGCTGGTTCTGGTGCTGCAAATGCTCGACCTTTTGGGCACCAGCGGCGATATTCTGGCCGCCCCGGGCAACGGGCAGGGCGAATTATGGACCTATGTCACCCTGCGCGTGCCGCAGCTGATTGCGCGCTTCCTGCCCTATTCGGTGCTGCTCGCAACGATCATCACGCTGGCGACATTGAACCAGAACAGCGAAGTGATCGCGATGAAGGCCGCAGGGCTTTCGGCGCATCAGATCCTTGCCCCGCTGGTGGCGACGGCGGCCATCGTGTCGGTCGGCAGTTTCGTTTTCAACGAACGCGTGGTGACGCGCGCCACCGCCACATTGTCGGCATGGGAAGATGCCGAATATGGCGCGATCCCGGCGGGGGAGAAGACGCGCAGCAATATCTATCTGGCCGAGGGCGATGCCATTCTGGCCGCGCGATCGGCAGTGGGGACGGGCGATGCGATGCAGCTGATCGGGGTGACATGGTATCGCCGCGACCCGCAACTGATGCTGTCCGAACAATGGCGCGCCGATCGCGCCACCTATGCCAATCCGGGCTGGCGTCTGGAAAATCCGGTCCGGTTCAATATCGCCACTGCCAAGCAGGAAAAATACGCCTCTGCCGTTGTGGCAGAGGGGATTACCCCGCGTGAAATCGCGATCAGCAAGGTCGATGCGCAGTCCGAAAACCTGATCGACCTGACCGAATCCATCGATGCACTGGAAGCGGCGGGACGGCGGACGCAGGAAATCCGCGGCGAATGGTGGCACAAGATTTCGGGCCCGCTGTCGGCATTGCTGATGCCATTGCTGGGCGCAGTGGCGGCATTCGGGTTGGCGCGGTCGGGGCAATTATTCGTGCGCGCCGTTACCGGCATGGGGCTGGGTTTCGCCTATTTCGTGGTCGATAATGCGGCCATCGCCATCGGTAATTTCGGCGGATATCCGCCGTTTCTGGCGGCCTGGGCGCCGTTCCTGCTGTTCGCGCTGATCGGCGAAACCGTGCTGCTCAAGACCGAGGAATAGGAACGCTTTTCGGCTTTTCGCGGAACCATCTGGCGATTGGGGCGTCTTTGCCACAATTGCGCCTTATTTGATGGAGACGCTGCAATGAAGAAGATCGTACTGCCCGCCCTCGCCTCGATTGCCGTGATCGGCCTGTCGGCTTGTAACGAGCCCGCCGATACCGTCGTGGTCGAGGATGAGACCATGGAAGAACCCGCGATGACCGAGCCTGTCGCCACCGACGCCATGGGCGAAGTGGAAGGCGACAGCGTGGTGATCGACACCGACGGCATGGACGCCACCGTTACCGATGGCGACACCACCACCACCGTCGATATCGACGAAGATCCGTCGGTGGCGGTCGAAACCGAATAATCCGGTTCACGGCATTACCGAAGGGCCGCGCGGGCAACCGTGCGGCCCTTTGTCGTGGTTCGCGGCAATCAGGGGTTTGCGGCAATCAGGCGCTGACATGCCAGTCAGTTGATATTCAGCCGTTGCATCTTAGTTACGCCGCGCGGCTCTTGCACAGTCACCCTGCCTGCCCTTGCTGGCCAGCGCGGTGCCGACTGTGCTAAGGGCCGCGCGTTCCGGGACGATTGCGGGTCAAACCCGCCTGTCCGCTACAAAGCATTTAGACATGGCAAACAGCAACACCGCCACTCCGACCGCCAAGGCAAACGGGGACGGCACCGAAAAGCTCCCCTTCTGGAAAAGGTCCCATTATCTGGACCGCATGACGCTGCGTCAGCTGATCGTCGCCTATTTCCAGCATTACACGATCGTCGCCTATCTGGGCCTGACGGCGCTGTGCGTGGTCGCTTTCGCGCTCTATCCCACCACGCCGCTGCGCGCGCTGGCGGCATTCGCGGTGGCGCTGGTTGTCTATCCGCTGGTGTGGCACCTGCTGCACCAATATGTGCTGCACGGTCAGTGGATGTACAAGATCAAGCCGCTGGCCAGCACGTGGAAGCGTATCCATTACGATCACCACCAAGACCCGAACCATCTGGAAGTGCTGTTCGGCGCGCTGCACACCACCGTGCCCACGATCTTCCTTGCGACCGCACCCATCGGCTATACCATCGGCGGGATCGGGGGCGCGGCGGCTGCGTTCGCGGGCGGGCTGCTGACGACCTGCTATTACGAATTCATGCATTGCATCCAGCATCTGGCCTTCAAGCCGAAGTGGAAATGGGTGCAGCATATGAAGCAGCGCCACGTCGAACATCATTATTTCGACGAGGACGGGAATTACGGCATCACGAATTATTTCTGGGACCGCGTTCTCGGCACCTATTACGAAAAGAAGGACCGGCCCAAGCGTTCGGCCACAGTCTTCAACCTCGGCTATGACGAGGCGGTGGCCGCGAAATGGCCCTATGTGAAGGATCTGTCGGGCGGCATCGCGTCGGGCCATCCGCGTCGCCGGGTCAAGGGCAAGGAGGGTTTCGACCCGAACGCCTCCAAGAACACCATCGGCTGAGGGCTGCCATTACAATGGGTGAGATCACCGTCGCGCCGGTGGCAGACAAGGCCGGTCGCAAGCAATTCACCGATCTCGCCTACAGGCTGAACGCAGACGATCCGAACTGGGTGCCGCCGCTGCGATCCGAAGCGGCGGAGCTGGTCGATCCGGCGAAGAACCCGTTTTTCCAGCATGCCGATGTGCAGCTGTTTCTGGCCCGCCGCGACGGCCGCGTCGTGGGGCGTATTTCCGCCCATATCGACCGGCTGGCGCTCGAAATGCCGGTGGAGCAGGGCTTTGGCCCCGGCTGCGGCCAGTGGGGCCTGCTGGAGGCGGAGGACGAATCGGTCTGTCACGCGCTGATCGCCGCGGCAGAACAATGGTTGCGCGATCAGGGCATGACCCGCGTGCTGGCGCCGATTTCGCTGTCGATCTGGGAAGAACCCGGCCTGCTGACATTGGGCCACGATCATCCGCCCATGGTGATGATGGGCCATGACAAGCCGCAATATCAGCCATGGATCGAGGCGCTGGGATATGAAGCGGCCAAGATGTTGCGCACCTTCGACCTCGACGTGCGGGTCGAATATCCCAAGCTGATCCAACGCATCATCGCCTCGGGCGAAAAGAACGACAAGATCCGCATTCGCAAGGTCGACAAAAGCCGGTTCGACGAGGAAGCGGCACTGATCCTCGACATCCTCAACGATGCATGGTCGGGCAATTGGGGTTTCGTGCCGATCACCGATGCAGAGGTCGCGCATACCGGCAAGAAGCTGAAGCCGCTGGTGTTCGAAGACCTGATCCGCGTAGCCGAGTACGAGGGCGAGCCGGTCGCCTTTATGATGACGCTGCCCGACCTGAACCGCCCGATCAAGGAGATTGGCGGAAAGCTGTTCCCGTTCGGCTGGATCAAGCTGCTGCGCTGGCTGCGCCATCCCTATCCCGCCGACATGCGCGTGCCGCTGATGGGGGTGCGCAGTCATTTGCAAAGCTCGCGCCTTGCCAGTCAGCTGGCCTTTATGATGATCGAATATATCCGCCGCGAGGCGGTGGTGAAATACGGATCGAAGCGGGGCGAGATCGGCTGGATCCTTGACGATAATCAAGGGATGAACGCCATTGCCGAGGCGATCGACGCCACGGTCAACCGCGAATATACGATCTATGGTAAGGCGCTGGTCGGCTGATCAGCCCGTCAGGCCGCCTGCTCGCGGCATTGCACGGGAACCTGCCTGCCCTTTTGCGCGTTGCTTTGGGGCGGCGATGGCGCAGGTAAACCGTGCAATTCCTTCCGCCCGCAGTCCGAGTGATGATATAGCAAGAGCCGCCGCCGTTTCCGTTCGCGCGCGGCCATGTTCAGGGAAGCGCCGTCCATGACGACCACATCTGCCAGGGATACCGATTACCGGATCGGTACAGCCTTGGTTGTTGAGGACGATCCCATTCTCGCCCTATCGCTAGAAGACATCCTGCTGAGCGGCGGGTCGCCCGAGGTGACCGTCTGTTCCAGCACTCGTCAGGCATTGGCTGCGCTGGAACGCAAACGGCCCGATGTTTTGGTGCTGGACGTGCATCTGGTGGACCGCGACGATGGCTGGGCCGTCGCGGAACTGGTCACCGAACTGGGTCCGCAGGTGCCGCGCATCGTGTTTTCTACCGGCAATCCGCAAGCGATCCCGCCCGCGATCAAGGAAATGGGCAAGGTGCTGGTCAAGCCCTATGCCCCCGAAGCGCTGCTGGAAGCGGTGCGCGACACGCGCCGCACCGGCCTGTTGCAACGCCTGCGCGGCGCTATCTCGCACGACTGAAACGCCTCGCCCTTGCGGCGCAGAGGAATCGCTACTCCGCTCGCAAATGCCAGCCATGTAAAAAGGCCTCCGCCCCCTTGGGTGGGGCGAAGGCCTTTCGGGATCGTATCACCAACCGCATTGGACGGGAGGGGGGTCTCGGTGGGTGACAAGCCTATAATGAACCGCCAGCCAAGCGGTTCCATGGCGCGGTCGAATTTTTTGCGATTGCCGCAAGTTTTTTCATATAGGACTGTTTTTAGGTGATTCTTTTCCAGAAACACTCTGAAACAAAGCGCCCCGTCACAAGAACGGCCGCGGCGCGGACAGGCTGGGATCGTATCGCACGAACCGGCTCACTTCCTCAGGATCGGGGATTTCGATCGCATTCAGCGACCATCGGACCAGACCGTCCCGCCGCAGGCTTTGCATCGACCGGTTGGTATGCACCAGCGACAGCCCTAGCATATCGGCCACCTGCCCCTGCGTGACCGACAATTCGACGCGGTGATCCGATCCGGCAAGGCAGGTCCCCTCGGCCCGTTTCAACAGGAACAGCGCCAGATAGGCGATACGTTCGCGCGCATTGCGCTGCCCCAGCGCGACCAGATGTTCCTCCAGCGCGGACTCTTCCTTTGCGGCCAGCCATATGATGTCATAACCCAGTTGCGGATTGCGCCCGACAAAGTTCAGAAAGCGGTCGCGCGGGAACACGCACAGCCGCGCGGGGGTCAATGCCTCCACCCCATGCGTCATCGGTTCGTCCAGCATGGATTGCAGACCGATCAGATCGCCGGGAAACAGGAAATTGATGATCTGCCGCTGCCCGTCCTCCATCAGGCGGAACCGGATCAGCACGCCTGACAGTACCGTATAGATCTCAGTGCTCTTTGTGCCTTGCGTCAGAACCTGTCCGCCGCGTTCCAGCGCGATCTCACCCTGTTTGAACGTCTGGATCTCGCGCCGGCGTTCGGCACCCGAATCCCGCAAACCGGGGCATTCGACCAGCGGGCAGCTGATGCACGATGTTGTTGCGGTTCCCGTCATCATGTCGCTCGGCCCTCCCCGGCTGTACGGCTATCAGCGAAATTTCATCGCTTTCCATATTGTTTCCACGGTTCATCGCAATAACTTATGATTCATCACGCGAAGCATTCCATCGCCTCGGGAACCGAAGCGATGCGTGTTCGTTGATGCCGGAACTGCCAAATAGGGAAGGGTTTTCATGTCTCTTGGGGCCAAGGTTGCCGCCAATCTTCCATATCTGCGGCGCTATGCGCGCGCATTGTCCGGATCGCAAAGCACGGGGGACGCATTTGTGCGTGCCACGCTTGAGGCGATTCTTGCCGACACCGAATTAAAGGAAAGCCTTGCCGAAGGCGGCCGGGTGCCGCTTTACCGCGCTTTCAGCAAGCTGTGGTCGAGCGCGTTTCTGCAGGTCGCAGACGGCGACGACATGGTCGGCGACCATGAAACCGCCGCGCAGGAACGTCTTTCGGTCATCACGCCACTTAACCGGCAGGCTTTGCTGCTGACCACGCTGGAAGATTTCTCGATCCCGCAAGCGGCCGAGATCATGGATCTGACCGAAGGCGAGGTCGAGGCTCTGGTGCAGGAAGCGGTGAGCGAGATCGACCGCGAATCCGCGACCAGCGTTCTGATTATCGAGGACGAGCCGCTGATTTCGATGCAGCTTGAGGATCTCGTCCGCTCGCTGGGCCACGATATTTGCGGCACCGCCGCCACGCGCACGCAGGCGCAGGCGGTGATCGCGGAATCGATGCCAGGTCTGGTGCTGGCCGATATCCAGCTGGCCGACGGTTCGTCGGGCCTCGACGCGGTGGACGACATCCTCTCCATCGGGTCGGTGCCGGTGATCTTTATCACGGCCTATCCCGAACGCCTGCTGACGGGCGACCGGCCCGAGCCGACCTATCTGGTCACCAAGCCGTTTCAGGAAAGCACGGTGCGCGCCGCGATCAGCCAGGCGCTGTTCTTCGGATCGAGCCGCCCGCTGCCCTAACCATTTTCGAACAGGTCACGCCCGAACGCCCGAAGGTCATCGATCTTCGGGCGTTTTGCATTGGTAACCAAGCTACGCGGACGCGTTATCGGCCGGCGCCAATCAGTCAGGGCAGAATTGCGCGCGGTCGATGCGCTGCTTCATGCGCTTGGCCCGCAGCACGAATTCGCTGCGCGAGCGCACGGGGATCAGCATGGTACAGCGCACGCCCGTCGGTTCGAACACCAGCTCGACCGGATTGCGCAGTTCATGGGCGACGATCTTCTCGATGAGATCGGTACCAAAACCGCGCTTGCGGTCCTGCGAAACCTCGGGCCCGCCGCTCTCGCGCCAGCGGACGCGCACCAGATCGTCGGACATGAGATCCCAGTCGACCTCTACCTTGCCGTCGGCAGTCGACAGCGCGCCATATTTGGCGGCATTGGTCGCCAATTCGTGAATGGCAAGACCCATCGATAGCGCATCGTTGGGTGCCAGCTCGACATGCGGGCCGTTCATTTCGACCACCGCATCGCGCCCTTGTGCATAGGGGGCCATCTCGACCTCGATCACCGAACGGACGGGCGTGGTGCCCCATTCGGACTGGGTCAGCAGATCGTGCGTGGCCGACAGCGCGCGGATACGCCCGTCGAGCGATTCGGCGAAACTCTCGATGGAATCGGCGCGGCGGCGGGTCAGTGATACGATCGACAGCACATTGGCCAGCGTATTCTTGACGCGGTGATTCAGTTCGCGGGTCAGTGAATTGCGGATCGCGGCCTGTTCTTCCAGCAATTCGATCACCTGCCGCGCCTCTACCGCCTGCCGCGTCAGCAACCATGCAATAGCCAGCGCCAGCGTCGAACAGATCAGACCCGCGATCAGCGCGATCAGCGACAGCTGGCTCAGCGCGGCGGGACGCAGCGAATGGAGTTCCAGCACCCATTCGCGATTGGCGATCTGCACGATCTTGCGCACACTCTCACCCCCGGCCTCGCCCGTGGCGCGCTGTGCCATCAGCCGGTCGGGCGCGACCGTCTCGTCGTATATCGCCATTTGCACGGCGCGGTTTTCCATGCCCTGCATCGCGGAATCGACGAAATCCTGCGCGTTGAACGGGCTGTAGATATAGCCCTTCAATTCGCGCATCCCGTCTGCGCCGGTGTGGAACACGGGCATATAGACCAGAAAGCCCGCGGCATCGACGTCGCCTTCCTGCACCAGCACGACGCGGCCCGATGCCGTGGGGCGGGCGCTCTCCTCTGCCTCTATCATCGCGTCGCGGCGGACGGGTTCGGAAAACATGTTAAAGCCCAGCGCGCGGCGGTTCCGTTCGGTTTCGGGCTGCAGATTGGTGACCGGCACGGCGTAGGCCTGATCGGCGCTCGGCAAGGGGTCGACCGCAAAATCGGCTACGCCCACTTCGCGCATCCTGTTTTCGAATGCCGCGACATCGCCGGTGTTCACCCGCGCGGCCCAGCCGATGCCGTCGGCGCCGCGGAAATTGGAATCGAGCCGCAATTGACCGACGAAGGTCTGGAACATGGGCACGGGCACGCTGTCCTGGCTGGCGAACAGCGCCGCGCCCGACCGCAGATAGGCGGCATTGGCATTGGCCCGCCGTTCCAGCGCGGCCCCCGCTTCCACTGCCAATTGCTCCAGATCGGCGCGGCGCGCATCGCTTTCGGCACGTTCGATCGCCCACACGCCCAGCAGGGTCATGGCGAAAATCGTGATGAAGATGGCCAGTGGCAACGCCCGCGGAAAGCGCGAGAACCAGCGCAGGGTTCCGCCCATCCGCCGCTCTGCCCGCGTCAGCCCGCTGCCTTGCGGTCCGCCCGCTTGCTGCCCCGCAGGCCCTAACCCCTGTTTCACTCCGTCGGCGATCGGAACGCCCCTTGTGTCGTTCGGCTGCAGAAGATCCGCCCGATCCGCCGCTTGTGCCCCGGCGATGCCGCCGGTCGCCTGCATATTCAAGCAGGCAAGATCGAACGGGTCGCGTAAACTTTTGTTGCAGCGGGAACCAACCGCAACCGGTTTCGTTCCCGATTTCAGGCCCCCGATAAATACATGGCGATAATGCCGGTGTGAGCGGGGTCGGCGTCGGGGTCCAAGGTTGAGGGAACGGCTGTATCTGGCCGCTTTCCATGTTTATCCGGCGCTGCAGGAATTGAACGGACGGGCGTACTGGCAGACCGGCAGGTTGCCGCCCCCGATGGCGAAATGATGGAATGACAGGTCAGAGCAGGGTGAAACAGGAACAGATGTCAGACGAACCGATGCGCAGCCGCAAGCGCCCCGATTGGGCGACGGGCCTGCGCCAACTTTACGACTCGGTCGTCGAGGAACCCCTGCCCGACAGTTTCAGCGATCTTTTGTCCAAGTTCGACGAGGAAGATCCCGACGCCAAGGATGCGTCGACCAAACCTGCCGGCACCAAGGGTGCGGGCGCCTGATGTCCGAGGCTTCCGACGCCGCGCAGACCGGCGATACACACGTCATGAGCGAGGCCGAGCGCGCGCGCGAATTCAAGCGCGAGTTGACCGAGGTGATCCCGCATCTGCGCGCCTTCGCCCGCGGGCTGTGCGGCAGGCCCGATCTGGCCGACGATCTGGTTCAGGAAGCATTGATGAAGGCATGGGCCGCGCAAGAGCGGTTTCAGCCCGGAACATCGATGCGCGCATGGACATTCGTGATCCTGCGCAACGCCTATCTGACCGATATGCGCCGCAACCGGTTCCGCGCCGATTATGACGAGACGGTGGCGGAACGCATCCTGACTGCCCCTGCCGGACAGGAAGGGCCGCTGCATCTGTCCGACATGCATCGCGCGCTGCTGACCTTGCCGCCCGAACGGCGCGAGGCTTTGCTGCTGGTCGGTGCGGGCGGCTTCTCTTACGAAGAGGCGGCCGAGATTTGCGGCTGCGCCGTGGGCACGATCAAAAGCCGCGTAGGCCGCGCCCGTGCCGCGCTGAATGCCATGCTGGACGACGGCGATGTCCCGCAGCGGTCGACCGATGATGTAGTTGCGCACAATGCAATCATGGGCGAACTCGACGAGATGGCCGAACCGCAGGTAAACGGGAACAGCTGATTCTTGCACGAGCGCAGGAATCAGAGCGGGTTGGGGGCCGCCATGGACGATTCCGTTGAAACCGAGAATGCACGCGCCGAAACCGGCGCCGAACCGATTTTCATCGACCGCACCGATCATGACGGCGAAACGAACCGCACGGTCATCTGGGTCTCGCGCGACCTGAACCGGCTGGCGTCGGCGCTTTTGCTGATACTCGGGTTGGGACTGTTCCTCGCCCTGCCCTTCGTGCTGTCCATCGGTTCGGTGCTGTTCCTGCCGCTGGTGACGGCGCTGGTGCTGACCATTGTGCTGTCGCCTTTGGCCGACAGTCTTGCGCGCATGGGCATTCCCAATATCATCGCGTCCTTTATGGCGGTGATCGTGTTCATCGCCATCGTCGTCACGGCTTTGGCGACGATTCTGAACCCCGCAATCGCCTTGTTCGACCGCGTTCCCGTCCTTGTCGCCTCTATCGACGAAACCTTCACCCAGTTTCGCGGACAGCTCGACTGGATCAACGAGCTGAACCAGCGCGTCGGCAGGTTGGCGGGGCGCAGTTCCACGCGCGAGGTTGTGCTGGCCACCCCATCGATGGTGGAGCGGCTGGCGCTGGCGACGCCATTGCTGGTTCTGGAAACGCTGCTGACCCTGCTGATGGCGTTCTTCATGATAGAGGCGCGGGTGCGCCTGCGCCGCCGCCTGCTGCTGGAACGGGCCGAGTTCACATCGTCGCTACGCGCGGCCCGCGCAATCCGCGACGTGCAGGACCGGGTAGCCAGCTATATCCTTACCGTCGGGCTTATCAATCTGGGCGTCGGCGTGGTTGCCGCGCTGGGCGCATGGGCGCTGGGGCTGGATGCGCCGGTGATGTGGGGCGGGCTGGCCGCGCTGTTGAATTTTCTGCCCTATGTCGGGCCGCTGATCATGACGGGCATTCTGCTGCTGGTCGGCATGGGCACGGCGGAGACGGTGTTCCTGGGCCTGATCCCCGCCAGCGCCTATCTTGCGCTGCATGCAGTGGAAGCGAATGTCGTAACGCCCGCGATCCTTGGCAAACGTTTCACTGTCAATCCGGTGCTGATCCTGATCGCGATCAGCTATTTCACATGGATCTGGGGCGTGCTGGGCGCATTGCTGTCGGTGCCGATCCTGATCACGCTGATCGCGATCTTCCAGCATCTGGGCCACCCGAACATCGTTGGTTTCCTGTTCGGCGAACCCTTGTTTGTGCACCCGCACGGGGACGAACCCGAATAGCGCCTGCAACGAAAAAGGGCCGGACGTTTCCGCCCGGCCCCTTTTCATCTTTGCGCTAATCCTGACGCTCAGGCCGAAGGATAGGCCCAGGTCGTGCCGCGCGCATAGTTTTCCGCTGCGAAGTCCCAATTGATGTGGCCGGTCGAAACCGCCTTCAGATAATCGGGACGCACATTCTTGTGGTCGAGGTAATAGGCATGTTCCCACACGTCTAGCGTGAGGAGCGGGTTCTTGTCGCCAATGGCCAGCGTGCCCGCGTCATGCGTTTCCTCGATCGACAGCTTGCCGTCCTTGTCGGCGGCCAGCCACACCCAGCCGCTGGCGAAATGGCCCGCGCCCGCGGTCTGCAGCTTTTCGATCAGCGCGTCGGCCGAACCGAAAGCGGCGTCGATGGCCGCGGCCAGATCGCCCGAGGGCGCGCTGCCGGCGGGCGACATCGAATGCCAATAGAAGGCATGGTTCCAGCTTTGCGCCGAATTGTTGAACAGGCCCGCATTCTTCTTCGCGTCGGCCTCTGCGATGATTTCTTCCAGCGTGGCTTCGGCCAGCGGCGTGCCCTCGACGGCGGCATTGGTCTTGTCGACATAGGCCTTGTGATGCTTGCCGTGGTGCGTTTGCAGCGTGGTGTCCGAAATCGCGGGGCTCAGCGCGTCATGGGCATAGGGAAGGTCGGGAAAGGCAATCGCCATTGGTTTTCTCCTGTTGATCTCGCGGGGGTGACTTGGGGCTCGATACATCAATTCACAAGGGCCGATGGGGTTGCAAACCGGACTAAATTCGCTGGTTCGGGCAAGTTTCATGCGTCTGGCACCGGTTTCGTGGGGGTATAACGGTCGATCGCGCCCGTCACCGCGACATTCATCGTCACATTGCCGATGGTGCGCATGATATCGGGCAACATCTCCACCGCGACCAGAATGGCCAGCGGCGCGACCGGCACGCCCATGGCGATGGCGATCGGCCCGATGGAGGAGACGAAGCTGATCGACCCCGGCAATGAAGGTGCGCCCAGAGTGGTGAGCGAGGCGACGATAACGCCTGCCACAAGGGTTCCCGCCGTGATCTCTACCCCCATCAGATGGGCCGTATAGATCGCGACCGCCAGATTCATCGCAGGGCTGGTCGCGCGGAAGACGGTGACCGCCATGGGCAGCACGAAATCGGCGGTATCCTCTGCAATGTTCAGCCGCCGCGACGCCGCCAGCATCGGCGGCAGGCTGGCGAGCGAGCTTTGCGTCGACAGCGCCACAGCCTGCGCAGGCAAAACCGCGCGCGCAAAGGCGCCAAGGCCTGCTCTGACCCGAAAAGCTGCCAGCACATAGGCGCCGACAAAGATCACAAAGCCGATGGCCGACACGGTCAGCACGTAATGGCCCAGCGTCGCAATCGCGCCCAGCCCCGTGCTGGCGCCCAGCTTTGCGCCCAGCGCGAAAACGCCCAGCGGCGCGATCCGCAGCACCCAGCCGATCATCACCAGCATGGCATTGGCGATGCTGGCAAAGAACAGGGCGATCGCATCGCGCTGCACCGGACCCAACCGCGTCGCCGCCAGTGCAAGAGCCGCGGCAAAGATCACCACCGGTATCATCGCGGTTTGCGAGGCCGCGGCGAAAATATTGGTCGGAATGAACGAGGTGACGAAATCCGCAAAGACAGGCACCGGCCCCGCTTCTACCCCCGCCAGATCGGCGGCAAACCCATCGGCCACACCTGTGGGGACGGGAAAGATGCGCAGCAAGGCAGGGGTAACCAGCGCGGACATGACCGATCCGGCCACCAGCAGCGCCGCGAATGTTCCCAAGGTCAGCGCCGCCATGCGCCCCGCCTGTGCCGCGCGGGCCATATGCATCATGCCGGTCACCACCAGCGCGGCGACCAGCGGCACGATAGTGATCTGCAGCGCGTTCAGCCACAACGTCCCCACCGGCCCCAGCACCGTGCCGATCCATGCTTCCGCCGCCGAACCGCGCAGCAACACGCCCAGCGCGATGCCAGACAGCAACCCGCCCAGCGTCAGCCATGTGGGCATGCGGATTTCGGGGGTTTCCAGCATGGCGGCGTGCGGTTTCGCGTCGTGGGGAATGATAGGGCCCTTTCCTGCGCGCCCGCCAAGTGACATGGAGTGTTCCATGACAATGCGCGGCCCCGCGCGCAAGATGCCAGCCATCATAGGGCGGGCAGCAGATCGAAAAGGCATTCGACTTGGGACGCAAATATTTCGGCACCGACGGCATTCGCGGCCGCACCAACAGCGGGAACATGACCGCCAGCATGGCAATGAAGGTGGGGCAGGCGGCTGGCACCTATTTCCTGCGCGGCGATCACAAGCATCGCGTGGTGATCGGCAAGGATACGCGCCTGTCGGGCTATATGATGGAAAGCGCGATGGTCGCGGGCTTCACCAGCGTGGGCATGGATGTGGTGCTGCTGGGCCCGATGCCGACGCCGGCGGTCGCCCTGCTGGCGCGATCCATGCGGGCCGATCTGGGCGTGATGATCAGCGCCAGCCACAATCCGTTCGAGGATAACGGCATCAAGCTGTTCGGCCCCGACGGCTTCAAGCTGTCGGACGAGGATGAATTGGCAGTAGAGGCCATGCTGGATCAGGAACAGCTGTTGGTGCAGCCCAAGGATATCGGGCGGGCACGGCGGATCGAGGATGCGCGCGGGCGCTATATCCACGCGGTCAAGAATTCGCTGGCGAACGAGACTCGTCTCGACGGATTAAAGATCGTGGTCGATTGCGCAAATGGCGCGGCCTATGATGTTACGCCCCCGGCGCTGTGGGAACTGGGGGCCGAGGTGATCGCGATCGGAGTGAAACCCGATGGCCTCAACATCAATGACGGCGTCGGATCGACCAGCCCCAAGGCGCTGCAGGAACGCGTGGTGTCCGAAGGAGCCGACATCGGCATCGCGCTGGATGGCGATGCCGACCGGCTGATCGTGGTGGACGAGAAGGGCCGCACCGTCGATGGCGACCAGATCATGGCGCTGATCGGGCGCGACTGGAACCGCGACGGGCGGCTGCGCGGCGGCGGCGTCGTGGCCACGGTGATGAGCAATCTGGGTCTCGAACGCTTTCTGGAGGGCGAGGGGCTGTCGCTGATCCGCACGGCGGTGGGCGACCGCTATGTCCTGGAAAAAATGCGCAGCGGCGGGTTCAACGTGGGGGGTGAACAATCGGGCCATATGATCCTGCTCGACCATGCGACCACGGGCGATGGCACGGTGGCGGCGCTGCAGGTGCTGTCGGCACTGGTCGCTTCGGGCAAGCGGGCGAGCGAACTGCTGCATCTGTTCGATCCGGTGCCGCAGGTCCTTAAAAACGTGCGTTTCACTGGCAACCCGCTTGAGACCGACGCGGTCAAACGGCTGATCGCCGATGCCGAGGCGCAGCTGGCAGGACGCGGTCGGCTGGTGATCCGCAAATCGGGCACCGAGCCGCTGATCCGCGTCATGGCCGAAGGCGACGACGCGGGCGAGGTGAACAGCGTGGTCGATGCGATCTGCGACGCGGTGGGTGACGCCTGATGCTGGAAATGCGCGTGGCCTGCGAACGCTGCGGAGAGCCCCTTCCTGCCGAGGCGCATGGCGCATTCATCTGCAGCATGGAGTGCACATTTTGCGTCCCTTGTGCCGAGGCGCTGGACGATACATGCCCGAATTGTGACGGCGAGCTAGCCGACCGGCCCACGCGCAGTAAGGACGTGCAAGCCCATCTGGCCCGCAAATGACGACACCGCGCATTCTGGTCATCGCCGGTTCGGATTCGTCGGGCGGGGCGGGCATTCAGGCCGATATCAAGACGATCACCATGCTGGGCGGCCATGCGATGACGGCGATTACCGCGATCACCGCGCAGAACACGCTGGGCGTTCAGGCGGTGGAAGTGCTGCCGCCCGAAATGATCGTGGCGCAGGCGCAAAGCTGTTTGGGCGATATCGGCGTCGATGCAGTCAAGATCGGCATGCTTGGATCGCCCGCCATTGCCGAAGCCGTTGCGGATTTACTTGCGGGCGTCGATGCGCCCGTCGTTTTCGATCCGGTAATGGTGGCGACGACAGGCGCGGTGCTGGCCGATAATGCCACGATTGCGGCGTTTGAAAGGCTGATGGCGCTGGCAACGCTGACCACGCCCAATGTCCCCGAACTGGGAGCTCTGGGCGGGGCCGCTACGCTGACGGCAAAGGGCGTTACATTCCTTGCCAAGGGCGGCGATGCGCTGGACGATCCGGTAACCGATACGCTGTACCGGCCGGAACACGATCCGCTATCCTGGCAAAGCCCGCGCATCGATACGCGCCACACCCATGGCACCGGCTGCACGCTGGCCAGCGCCATCGCCACCGCCCTTGGCGCGGGGCTGGACCTGCTGCCCGCGATCGAACAGGGCCGTGCTTTTACCCGCGCCGCCATGCTGGCCGCGCCCCAACTGGGTCGGGGCAACGGCCCGCTGGGGCAACAGGCGGTGCGGCTTCAGGCTTCGGAACCGACGGCCATTTTCTCGGGGATCGGGACGGTGACGGGGCACGACAGCTTGTAGAAACCGACGATCCGTTCCCACGCCTCTTCGGCGGTTTCGACGATGCGGAACAGTTTCAGATCGTCGCGGCTGATCACGCCTTCGTCGGCCAAAGCGTCGAAATCGACGACCTTCGTCCAGAAATCCTTGCCGAAAAGGAAGATCGGGATCGGCTTCATCTTGCCCGTCTGGACCAGTGTCAGCAGCTCGAAAAACTCGTCGAATGTGCCAAAGCCGCCGGGGAACACCGCCACCGCGCGGGCGCGCAGCAGGAAATGCATCTTGCGCAGCGCGAAATAATGGAACTGGAACGACAGGCGCGGAGTGACAAATTCATTGGGCGCCTGCTCGTGCGGGAGGACGATGTTAAGGCCGATGCTCTCGGCCCCCGCCTCGGTCGCGCCGCGATTGGCGGCTTCCATGATGGCGGGTCCGCCGCCCGAAGTGACGACGAATTGCCGCTGCCCGTCCTCGATCACCGCGCAGGAACTGGCCATATAGGCAAGGCGGCGTGCCTCGTCGTAATATTTGGCCTTGGCGACCAGATTTTCGACGACCTTGCGTCCGCGCTTGTCGCCGTCGGCTTCGGCCAGCATTTCGTCCACCTTGTCGGGTGCGGGAATGCGGGCAGAGCCATAGATGACCAGCGTCGAACCGACGCCGGCTTCTTCCAGCATGGTTTCGGCCTTCAACAGCTCAAGCTGAAAGCGCACGGGGCGCAAATCTTCGCGCAGCAGGAAATCGGTATCCTGAAAGGCCAGACGATAGGCGGGGTGGCGCGTCTGCACCGTGTCGTTGGGCGAAGCCTCGCTGAATGCGGCCTCGTCCTCTGCCTTGTAAAACTTGCGCGGGGTCAGTTCGCGGTCGGCGGCCTCGGGCTTGCCGTGCGGGCCGGGTTTACCCGGCTCCACCGGCGGTTCCTTGCGATCGTTCATTCTATCTCCATCGTGCGCATGCCGGACCGATGCCGTTTGCGCCTTGTTTTCTTTCCGGTCTGCCACGCATGCGACATTCCGCCAAGCCTGCCCGATCAATATGGGGTGCCCGTCCCTTTGCCCGCAAGGGGAACTGGCAAGCGATATATGCCCTGCCGCGATTAAGGACGCTGCCTTGCGAACCGTGTCGCTGCACATCAGCCTTGAAGGGGCAACGGTTGCTGTCAGGCCAGGCGTAAGGCCGATGTATCCGCCTTACGCTTGTGCAGGCGCGGGCGGAAACCACTCACCCGTTTTCACGATGTCCCTCGGCACATAGGTGCGGAAGGTCAGCGAAAATCCCTTGCCTTTAGGGCTTGGCAGCCAGTTCGCCTGTGGCACACCGGCGGGCGGTTCGGGCGCGACATGGATGACCAGCGAACCGTCCTCCCCCGTCTCAAGCGGGGAATAGGAATTGAAGTTGAAGCGCGACAGATCGTTCGGCACCACACGGTAATCTGGCAGGTCGACAAGGATGACCGACCAGTAACCGTCCACCACCGATGACGGCAGCGCGGCGGGATCGAAGCTGAGCTTATAGGCCTTGTCCCCCGCCAGCGGCTGACCCGCCGCGTCGCGGGTGCCGACGAAATAGATCACCTCGCTGCTGGCATTGGCCCAGATGCCGACCAGATTGGCGGCAGTGCGGATCTGGTATTCCGCGCCGTAATTGCCCGCGACCAGCACGCCCAGCCAGCCGGACTGGTACTTGCCCGCCGTGGTGACCGCCGCCTTCAGGAAATCGGGCACGATCTTGCCGCGAAGCTGCCCGTCGATCCGCGCGCGTTCGGCAGGATCGGCAATGGCCAAGGCGATGGCGCGCACCTGCGCCTGCATTTGCGCGGCCAGCGGGCAGACATCCATTGCCGATTCCAGCAGTGCATCGGCATGGTCGAACATCTCCACCCCGATCAGGGCGACATTGTCGAACCCCGGCAGGTCGATGGCGCCGGGAATATCGGGATCGCCCTGTACGGTGACGGTGAACTGTTTCTGCAATGCCACTGCCGCATCGCTGTCAGTCTGCAGTTCCACGCGGGCCAGCATCTTCGCCTTTTGCCCGTGCAGTTCCACGCGCACCGCGCCGTCGGGGATCGCCACACCGGACCCCGGCGTGACCAGCGCGAACAGGCCGGACGGGTTCAGCGGATAGTTCCGCTCGTTGATATTGGTGATCACCTCGCCCCATTCGTCGATGATCTGCGCGGTGTAATAGCGCCCCTCGACCTGCGGAACGGTCAGCAGCGCGGCGGAATTGTCGTCCACACCGAACCAGCATTCCAGATAGGCGACATCCAGATTCGGATTGACGAAATCCGCCGATCCGACGGGGTTGTATTTGACGCGGTTATAACCCGCCCCATCGGCGCCCAGATCGGTCTGTTCCTGCCGCACGACCAGCGCGCGCGACAGCAGATAGACATAGGCGTCATACAGGATCGCATCGGAAATCATCGTCATGCTCCCACCTCAGGCCTTGGTGATGGCGGGCAGGCGATAGGTGCCGTCCTGCGCCTCTTCGCGCGGCATATAAAGGCGCGCGATGATATAGAACGGACCCTCGGGCGCAGGCAGCCAGTTGGCGCGTGCAGCCTCGCCAGGATCGTCGTGCTGGATTACGATTTTCAGCGATCCGTCCGCGCCCTTTTCCAGTCCCGGCGTGCGGTCGCCGATCGAATAGCGGTCGATCGGGTTCTTCACCATCAGCCGCGATACGCCGTCATACAAGGTGAGCGACCAGAACGCATCGACAGGCGGCAGCGCGCCTGCGGGAAATTCCAGCACATATTTGTTCTCGCCCGACAGTTTCGCTCCGTCGCCGTCGGTTTCGGCAATCGGGTACAGCGCTTCTGCGGGGCTGTTGGTATAGATGAACTTCCACGCCACGGCAGAGCGGAACAGGTAGTCGGTCCCGTAATCGCCCATCGGCGGCATATAGAGCCAGCCGCCAATGTTCTGCGACAGATGGTTCCCTTTTTCCTCCACCTTGGCATGGCCCGATGCGGCGCCTTCCCCGATCGCCGTGGCAATCTCGGGCGGAAAGCCGGACAGGTCGAAATCCTGATAGGGGCCGACATTGATCGCGGCCAGCCGCTCCATCAGCGGGGTTTCGGCCAGAGTAGGCAGTTCCCACGCCAGAAACCGGTTCAGCATCGCGAACAGCGCGGGTTTCCCGTAAATTTCCGCGGCCTTATAGGGCGGAAATGCGATATCGGGGGCAGGCACGGGGGTCAGCTCGCCCAGATGCGCGCTCAAAGCCTCGATCTTCAGCTGGTCCTGCAAGGCGGCCACCGCGGCCAGATCGGCCGTGCCATTCACCGCCGTGCGTGTCGCCAGCGCCGCGAAATGGCTGCGCGAGACGATGACCTGCGTGAATTCCTTGTCGGGCAAGGGCCCGCGAAATCCGGGTCCGACCAGCAGGAAGGTCCCGCCCTCGCGCCCCGTCGCGCGCGTGCCGATATAGGCGAAATTATCGGTGAACATGTCGACCAGCTGGATCACGAAATAACGGTCGCCCGTCGGCGGCACGGTGATCACGATCGGCTCGGTCCGCAGATCCGCCCACGTCGTCGAATACAGCGTGTCGTTGTTGGGGCTGACCACCAGATCGTAATCGGGCCCGAACAATTGCCGCGCGTGAAGGTAATTGTTGAATCCCGCGAATTGCGGCGAATCCTTCCAGATCGACATTCCGAACATCGACTTGTAATTTTCGACAATTCCGAACCCGAAGATATAGGCTTCCTCGGCCAGAGCGCGGGCGTCGTCAGGGGTCATTCGTGCGGCCTCCGTTGGTCAGGCACTGCACGATAATTGTTCGCAAATGCGCTTGTATCGGGGTTTACCCCAAGGCCGTCGCGGCGGCACCGCGCGCGCGATGCCGCCGTCGGGACGATTACGGCGCTTCCGGCCGCATCAGATCGAACACCGATATCGTGGCCACGCGCGTGCCTTCGGGAATGGCTTTCAGATCGACCATGAAATTGGGATTATGCGCCGAAAAGGGGAACTGCTTCCCTTCGCTGACTGCCTGACGATAGGCCGCAGGATCCGCCACGCCGACCACCAGCAGCGTAAAGGGAACATCGGTGTGGGGACCAAGCAGCAGATGGACATCTTCCGAACCCGTCGCTGGCGGAAAGGATTGAATCACCGCATCCTCGCCCAGAACGTCCGACAGGGTGCCGCCCAGACGCGCGGACAGGTCCGCATCGTTCACCAGCGGCGTCGAGCTGCCCTTCATCGTAATGTCGGGCATCTGGTCTTCGGGCATGCCATAGGTGCGGGCCAGGCCCTCGCTCACCGATTTGATGCCGCGCAGCATCTGCTGGCGGGTCGCTTCGCTGTACCAGCGCAGATTGGCCTTTAGCAGTGCGGTGGCGGGGATGACATTATTGTCCGAACCGGCCTGTATCGATCCGACGGTCAGCACGGCCGTTTCCTGCGGTGTTACGGTGCGGCTGACGATGGCCTGAAATTCCACCACGGCCAGCGCGGCCATCAGCACCGGGTCCTTCGTCATTTGCGGCATCGATCCGTGACCGCCGATGCCCTTGAACAGGATGTCGACCTGATCGGTTCCCGCCATCAAGGGTCCCGGCGCGCTGACCACTGTTCCCACGGGCAAGGGTGCGGTGTGGATACCGATGAAATAATCCGGTTTGGGCACGCCATGGGTTTCGTACATGCCCGCATCGATCATCGCCTGCGCGCCGGTAATCGGTTCTTCCGCTGGTTGGCCGACCAGCACCAGAGTGCCCGACCACGCCTCTTTCATCTGCGTCATCGCGCGCGCCATGCCCAGCATCCATGTCACATGCGCGTCATGGCCGCACATATGGGCAACGGGTGCCTCGGTCCCGTCATCGCGCGTTACACGGACAGTGCTTTTATACGGCAGGTCGTTGGCCTCAGCCACGGCATTGGCGTCCATGTCGGCGCGGTACATCACCACTGGACCATCGCCATTGCGCAAAATGCCGACGACGCCCGTTTCGGCGATGCCGGTCTGCACTTCAAAGCCCAGCGCCTGCAGTTCCCTGGCCACGATCCCGGCCGTGCGCGTTTCGGCAAAGGCAAGTTCGGGATTCTGATGGATATCCTTGAATATCGCGGTAAGCCTGTCGCTATCGGCCATCACCAACCGGTCGATCCGATCGATTTCTGCCGCAGCCGGTCCGGCCATCACCGGTGCGGAAAAAAGCGGCATGGCAGCAAGCATGGCCGTCGCCCCCGCGGCCGCACGAAGCATGTATTTCATCTGATTCTTCCCCCGTTCTGCGAAACCGGCACGCGGGCCGCGCGCCGGTAATCGGCACACCAAAACTGCAACAGGGGGCCAGACGCATACCATCGGGGAAAAACCCCAAGTGCGCCGAGGCTGGGCCTTAGTCCTGCCGTGCAGCCAATTCGCGGTCGGCGAAAGCGATATAGGCGGGGCACGGGGCGACCAGCGCGATCAGCGCATGGGCATCGACGGGCAGACGCCAAGCCGCTAGGGGACGGGGCATGACCGATACGATCACGATCCGCCGCCCCGACGACTGGCATGTCCATTTGCGCGACGGCGCAATGTTGCAGGCCGTGGCAGGCTATACCGCGCGGCAGTTCGGGCGGGCGATCATCATGCCCAATCTGACCCCGCCGGTCACCACGGTCGCGGCGGCACAGGCCTATCGCGACAGGATCATGGCGGCGCTGCCCGCAGGTGCGGATTTCACCCCGCTGATGGTCTGCTATCTGACCGACGGGATCGATCCGGCGGAAATAGAGCGCGGCTTTACCAGCGGCGTGTTTACCGCGTGCAAGCTATATCCCGCGCATGCCACCACCAATTCGGCCCATGGCGTCACCGATATCATGAAGCTGACCGGCGTGCTGGACACCATGCAGCGCATCGGCATGCCGCTGTTGATCCATGGAGAGGTGACCGATGGCGACGTCGATATCTTCGACCGCGAGGCGGTGTTCATCGAACGCACGCTGGCCCCGCTGGTGCGCGATTATCCCGCGCTGAAGATCGTGCTGGAACACATCACCACGGCAGAGGCAGTGGATTTCGTCGAAGGCAGCGGGCCGAATATCGCCGCGACCATCACGCCGCAGCACATGATCATCAACCGAAACGCGATCCTTGTCGGCGGCATCCGCCCGCACAATTACTGCCTGCCCATCGCCAAGCGCGAGAAGCACCGGCTGGCCGTGCGCAAGGCGGGCGTTTCGGGATCGCCGAAGTTCTTCCTTGGCACCGACAGCGCGCCGCATGAAATCGGGCGCAAGGAAAACGCCTGCGGCTGCGCGGGTATCTTCAACGCGCCCTATGCCATCGAAACCTATGCGCAGGTGTTCGACGAAGAAGGCGCGCTGGACCGGTTCGAGGGTTTCGCATCGCTCAACGGGCCTGCATTCTACGGGCTGCCGGTGAACGAAGGGACAATCACCCTGACCCGCAGCGACAACCCCGTCCCCGCCACGCTGGGAGAAGGCGAGACCTGCGTCGTGCCCTATTTCGCGGGCGAAACCCTGCGCTGGACGCTGGCTGACTAAGCCGCTTCGGCTTCTTCCAGCTTCTCGCCCAGCGCCAGCCATTCGGCTTCGACGCCTTGCAATTCGCCGGCGATACGCGCGCGGTGTTCCAGCAGGTCGCCCATCGTGCGATCGGCCCATTCGGGGGCGGCATTGGCGGGTTCATACATGGCGCGGTCGATCTCGCTGATCCGGCCCTGCAGCTTCGCCATGGTCTTTTCGACCTTTGCCAGTTCCGATTTCACGAAACGCGCCTGCGCCCGCGATTTCGACGAATTGGCAGCGGGTTTGGTGGTGGAGGCCTTCTTCTCTTTCGGCTGGTTCCGGCCCAGCACGAAATCGATGTAATCGTCCATGCTGCCCGCATATTCGCGGGCCGTGCCGTCATCGACCAACACAAGACGGTCGGCCGTCAATTCGACCATGTGCCGGTCGTGGCTGATCAGAATGACCGCCCCTGCATAATCGTTGAGCGCCTGTATCAGCGCCTCGCGCGCGTCGACGTCGAGGTGGTTGGTCGGCTCGTCAAGGATCAGCAGATGCGGCGCGTCGCGGGTGATCAGCGCCAGCGCCAGCCGCGCGCGCTCGCCGCCCGACAAGGTTTCGACCTGCGCGGTGGCGCGATTGCCCGAAAAGCCGAACCGCCCCAGCTGCGCGCGCACGGCGGCAGGGGTCTTGCCCTCCATCGCGCGGGTCATCAGTTCCAGCGGGGTGGAATCGCTGGGCAGTTCCTCCACCTGATACTGGGTGAAATAGCCCGCCTTCATCTTGCCAGATGCATTCATCGCCCCTTCCTGCGGCTGTAATTGCGCGGCCAGCAGGCGGGCGAAAGTGGTCTTGCCGTTGCCGTTCCTGCCCAGCAGGGCGATGCGGTCGTCCGCGTCGATCCGCAGGCCAAGGCGGCGCAGGACGGGCTTGTCTTCCTGATACCCTACGGACGCATTGTCGAGCGTGATCATGGGGGAGCGCAGCTCTTCGGGCGACGGGAAATCGAAGCTGAGCGAGGGGTCTTCCATCAGCGCGGCGATGGGCTGCATTTTCGCCAGCATCTTGGCGCGCGACTGCGCCTGCTTCGCGGTCGAGGCGCGGGCCGAATTGCGCGCGACATAATCGGCCAACCGCGCCCTTTGCGCATCCTGATTGGCCTTGGCCGCGGCCAGCTGCGCGGCGCGTTCGGCGCGCTGTTTCTCGAACGCGTCGTAACCCCCCGGATACAGGGTCAGTTGCCCGCCCTGCAGATGTAGGATGTGATCGACCACCTTGTTCAGCAGGTCGCGTTCGTGGCTGATCACTAGCACGGTCGCGGGATAGGCCTTGAGGAAATTTTCGAGCCACAAGGTCGCTTCAAGGTCGAGGTGGTTCGACGGCTCGTCCAGCAGCAGCACGTCAGGCTCGGAAAACAGCAGCGCGCCCAGCGCCACGCGCATCTTCCAGCCGCCCGAAAAACTGTCGAGCGGTCGCTTTTGCATTTCCTCGTCAAAGCCGAGGCCCGACAGGATCTTCGCCGCGCGCGCGGGCGCGCTATAGGCATCGATGGCGAGCAACCGGTCGTGCACATCGCCCAGCCGGTCGGGGTCGGTGCAGGTCTCGGCTTCCTCCAGCAATTGCGCGCGTTCGGTATCGGCTGCCAGCACCGCCTCTTCCGGCGTGGTCGTGCCGCTGGGCGCTTCCTGCGCGATATAGCCGAGGCGGGCGCGATTGGGCTTGGCGATCTCGCCGTCGTCGGGCTCGATCTCGCCGATGATCGCTTTCATCAGCGTGGACTTGCCCGCGCCATTGCGCCCGATCAGCCCGACCCGCGCCCCCTGCGGGATCGAGGCACTGGCACGTTCGAGGATGGGCCGGCCACCAAGCCGGACGGTGACGCCGTCAATCGTAAGCATGGCGCGCCCATAGCAGCGAGCCGCGGGCTGCGCCATGCTTCGATTGCACCGGCTGGCAACCGGCGATCAGACCGCGATCAATAGCGGAACGATGCCCCCAGCCAATAGGCCCGGCCATAGCGTTCCTGCTGGATCACCCAGTCGCGGATGCCACCCTGATACTGGCGCGTCGGTTCGTCCGTCAGGTTCTGGCCCTGTGCAAACACGGTGAAATGATCGCCGATATCGACCGAGACCTTGGCATCCAGACGGCGCAGATCGTCGTTATACTGATCCTCGATCGGATCGCCGGCAATGCCGATCAGCGCACGGCCCGTGTGGTGATAGCCGACAGAGGCCTGCACCGGACCGTATTGATAGAACAGTTCCGCCCCCCACAGCAGGTCCGATTGTTCGGGGAAAGGCGTATTGCCGCGCCCCGGAACGCTAAGGCTGCCGTCGAGGAAGGTGACATTGGCATTCGCGCCCAGACCCGACAGCAGGCCGGGCAGGAAGGTGAACTGCTGCTGCCATGCCAGTTCCAGACCCATGATCTCGCCGCTCGACGCGTTTTCGGGCTGGCTGAATTCCAGCGTTTCGTAAAAGCGCCCGCCAAATTCGACGTTTTCCTGCGTAAAGCTGCGGTTGAAGATCGGATTGTCGATCCATTTGGCGAACACGCCCGCCGACACCAGACCGCCGCGCATGAAGTAATATTCGAAAATCATGTCGAGCGAGTCGGCGACATAGGGGTCCAGCCCCGAATTGCCGAGCGACAGCGAACCGTCGTAATTGCCATTGTCGAGCTGGACATAGCCCATCTCTCCGCCCGGCGAGAGGTCGGTATAATCGGGCCGCCCGACGCTGCGCGAATAGGACAGGCGCATGACCACATCGTCGGCAGGCGTCACGCGCAGGATCGCGGTGGGCAGCACATTGGTGTAATCGCGCTTGTCGCTGGCGGGCACGACATCGACCTCGTTCTCAAGTCGATAGCCGGTAATGTCGAGCTTCGTATGTTCGACCCGCGCACCGATGGTCAGCGCCAGCGCATCGCTGAATTCGATATTCGCCATCGCATAGGCCGACAGCACATCCTCATCCAGCTGATAATCCGACAGGACCTGATCGGCCAGCGTGCCTTCCTCGTCCAGAACGAACAGCGGGCCCGACAGATTGGCATCGGTAAAGGCGCGGATCAGATCGGCGTCGATGGTCGGGGTGACAAGGTAATCGCGGTTCGATCCGGGGCTGACGATCACATCGTCGCCCGACAGGCTCTCCAGCGTAAACCGGTCGGGCGCGGCATTGCGCGCATAGCTGACCGATTCGTCGTCGAAACCCTTGTCGGTCAGCCGCGCATTGACGCCAAATTTCGCAAAGCCCCATGCCTGATCGTACTGAACGTCGGCGCGCAGCTGCCAGATATCCTCGTCCCCGAACTGGTCCTGATGGCCATAGCTGCGAAAGCCGAGGTCTGCGGGCGCGAGATAGCCGTCGACCGGTGTGACGGTATAAAGCCGGTCGGTGAAGTCAAAGGTCACATCGCCCGGATTGCCGCGGAACTGCCAGCTGTCGTTCGGCTCGATCACCTCGTTATGGGTGCGCGCTGCGCCATAGCCGATAGTGATGTCGCCCAGCCGCGTCTCGCCGCCGGCCATGCCGACCAGCACCGATTTTTCCTTATATTCCAGCCGCAGATCGCTGCGCTGTTCGGTTTCGTCCGACATGCCGGTCAGCCCGCCCGCGTCGAACACCGCCCCGTCCGAGAAGTCGAGGCGGAAACGCTGGCGATACTCGTCCTCGGTAAAGCGCGAATAAAAGCCGCGCAGATAAAGATCGGTATTGCCGCCCTGATAATCGAACGATCCCGACACGCCGATCCGTTCGCGGCTAAGGCGATAGTCGGTATATTTGATATTGGTGGGCATGCCGCCACGCGCCGCACCCTCGACCTCGAACCAGTCGTCAGGATAGATGCCATAGCTGGTGAAAGTGCGGTCGGAATAGCTGCCGCCCAGCAGAATGCCGAACTGCCCCTCGCTGCCGAACACGCCGCCTACGGTCAGGTCGGCCTGCACCGGATGATCCTCGTCGCGCAGTTCCTGAAAGCCCACTTGCGCACTGCCGGTGACGATGAAGGGCTTGGCGTAATCGAACGCGGTTTGCGGCACCAGATTAACCGTTCCGCCAATCCCCTGCCCCAGCAGGTCGGGCGTGCGCACCTTGGTCACTTCCAGCCGGTTGAGCAAAGCACCCGAGATGATGTCGAGCGGCAGGGCGCGGGTATTGCCGTCGGGATTGCCGATTTCGAAGCCGTTCAGCGTATAGCCGTTCAGCGATGACGGAATGCCGCGAATGGCGACATAGCGCCCTTCGCCCTGATCGTATTGCACGCCTACACCGGGCAGGCGTTCGACCACTTCGGCCACGTTGCGGTCGGGAAGGCGGCCGATATCGTCCGATGCGGCAACCTCGACAATGCCCAGCGCATCGCGCTTTGCCGCGATCCCGCGTTCCTGCTGCGCGCGCTGGCCGGTGACGACGATTTCGCCCTCCGCCGCCTGATCCTGCGCGAATGCGGGGCTCGCCGCGGCAATAACGGCACTGGCCGCCCCTGCGAGCAGCGCGATACGATGATGCATGATGTAAAGATCCCTTCCGATCGGCCGAAGCCTGATGTCCGGTCGGGTCCTCTAGGCAGGATTTGCGTCAGACTTAGGACAAATCAGTGACAGATCGGAGTCAGCCTGCCGGATTACCGTCACGCAGCCGTCATTCGTAGGGGTCAGGGAAAGGGAGGCGCATCTATCCGGGATCGGAGATGTAAGGAAAGCTGGATGCCCCGTGAGGATTCGAACCTCAATTGACGGAGTCAGAGTCCGTAGTCTTACCATTAGACGACGGGGCATCATCGGGCTTGCGCCGAGAGGGCGGGCCATTAGCGCGGGGTGGGCGCGGGGTCAACCGGGATTCTGGTGCGTCCGGCCCACCCGTTGCGCCGCCGGTAGCGAGGGCCGGAACGGTGCGGACCTTCCCTGCAACCGTCCGGCGCGCTTGCCAGCGTGCATCGCGGCCGTTAGCATCGGTTTCAGGTCCCCCGCGCCACCCTTTACCGGCGCGGTCGATGTGAATTTGGAAAGTTACGAAACATGGCGGAATCGCTTCCGCCGGCATCGCATGACGGGGATCGGCGCAGCAGGCGCGGTCGTCGCCGTGCCCACGCCGATCCGGACAGAGAGGCCCGCAAGGGCAAATCGGGTCCCGCTGCCGGCGTAAAAAGCAGGGATGGCGCGAAAGGCAGAGATGTCAGGCCGAACGGCCGCGCACCGTCCCGCAAGAATGGCAAACAGCCGTCGGAACGACGTTCTGCCGATGCGCCCCGACCGGTGCGTTCGGCAAACGCTGCCCCTTTGCATCAGGCTCCCGCGTCGCGGCAGGCCTATGCCGCGATCGATCTTGGCACCAATAATTGCCGCCTGCTGATCGCCCGCGCGCAGGGTGAGAATTTCATGGTGATCGACGCATTCAGCCGCGTCGTCCGTCTGGGCGAAGGGCTGGCGCAAAGCGGGCGGCTGTCGGACGAGGCGATGGAGCGGGCGCTGGGTGCGCTGAAGGTCTGTTCGCAGAAACTGCGCCGCCGCAATGTGCATCTGGCACGCAGCGTCGCGACCGAGGCTTGCCGCCGCGCCGCCAACGGTCAGGATTTTATCGACCGTGTGCGCCGGGAAACGGGAATCGTGCTCGACGTGATCAGCGCGCAGGAAGAGGCGCGGCTGGCCGTTTTGGGCTGCCACGTCCTGCTGGAACGCGGCGAAGGGCCTGCGATGATCTTCGACATCGGCGGCGGATCGACGGAGCTGGTACTGATCGAAACGGGTGATGTCGTCCCGCGCATCATGGACTGGCAATCGGTGCCATGGGGCGTCGTTTCGCTGACCGAAAGCTTCCCCGCCCCCGATGGCGAGAGCGACGGGGCGCGACTGGCCCGCTATGCCGCAATGCGCCAACAGGTGGCCGACAGTTTCAGCGAGTTTTCGGCGCGGCTGAACCCCCATCGCGACATTCCGCGAGAGGAGAACGAGCACGGCCCCCGCCTGCTGGGCACCAGCGGCACGGTGACCACGCTGGCCAGCGTGCATCTGGGGCTGGAACAATATGACAGGCAGGCGGTCGACGGGCTGATCGTGCCCGCCGGTGCGATGCGCGACATCGCCAGCCAACTTTCGGGCATGGACATGGCACAGCGCGCGCAATTGCCCTGTATCGGGCACGACCGTGCCGAGCTGGTGGTGGCGGGCTGTGCGATCCTTGAAACCATCCTCGACCTGTGGCCCGCGACGCGGCTGGGCGTGGCCGACCGCGGCATTCGCGAAGGCATCCTGCGGTCGCTGATGGGCGGCACACATGGGCATTCAAGACCGCCCCTTCCCCACCGCGAACACCCGCTGTAAGGCCCGCCGGCATGAGACTACGCGCATGAGCAGATCGGGAAGCGACCGTCAGAAGCTGAAAAGCAACAAGAAGCGCACGGCCAGCAGCGCTCGCTGGCTGGCGCGGCAATTGAACGACCCTTATGTCGCCAAGGCCAAGGCCGAAGGATACCGCAGCCGCGCCGCGTTCAAGCTGGCCGAGCTGGACGAGAAATTCGGCCTGCTGAAAGGCACGCGCGCGGTGGTCGATCTGGGCATTGCACCGGGCGGGTGGAGCCAGCTGGTCGCCAAAAAATGCCCGCAGGCCAGGATCGTCGGCATCGATCTGCTGGAAGTCGAACCGCTGCCCGGCGTGACCATTTTCCAGATGGATTTCATGGACGACGCCGCCCCGGACGTGTTGATGGAAGCGCTGGGCGAGGCGCCCGATCTGGTGCTGTCGGACATGGCGGCGAATACGGTGGGCCACAAACAGACCGACCATTTGCGCACCATGGGACTGGTCGAGGCCGCCGCCGATTTCGCGATCCGCACCTTGGCCGAAGGGGGCACTTTCGTCGCCAAGGTCTTCGCAGGCGGCACCGATACGGCGCTGCTGGCAGAGCTGAAGCGCCATTTCACCAGCGTCAAACACGCCAAGCCGCCTGCCAGCCGCAAGGACAGTTCGGAATGGTATGTCATCGCGGCAGGCTGCAAGGGCACGCCCGCGGATCGCAACGTCTGATCCGGCGGCTCGCCCGCGATCGCTAACCGGCGGGTAATTGCATGGTGTGATCCAGCCGCTCCATCACCTCGGCCAGCGGTTCCACCACGGTCACGCTGCGGTTCTCGGAAAAGCGGATGCGGGTGCCTTCCTCCACCTCGGAGATAAAGGTGACCTGCGCGGCATTGACGATGACGGGCACCCGGTCCGTGGCGGTGAATTTTACGAACATGGCATGCTCTCCTGTTTTCGGCGCTTGGCCTGTTATGGTTTTGGCCAACTCTATCCGCTTTGCCGGAACTTGCCAGCCGAATCGGCTTGCGCCGTACGACAAGGCTCTTGCCCCCAATCACCCTTGCCCATCGCCCGCGCCCTGCCTAAAGCCCCGCAACCCCTTTTACGCCGCAGGCAAGGACGCAAGAGACATATGACCAGCCACACCAAAACACAGGCGCTGATGGCGCGCGGTGCGGAATTCCTTGGCAGCGAATATGCGATCCTGTGCGGCGCGATGAGCTGGGTTTCAGAGCGTAACCTTGTCTCGGCCATTTCCAATGCGGGCGGGTTCGGCGTGATCGCGTGCGGCGCGATGACACCCGAATTGCTCGACGCCGAAATCGCCGCGACCAAGGCGATGACCGGCAAGCCTTTCGGCGTGAACCTGATCACCATGCACCCGCAGATCATGGATCTGATCGAGGTATGCGCCAAACATTCGGTCGGCCATGTCGTGCTGGCAGGCGGCCTGCCGCCCAAGGGCAGTGTCGAGGCGATCAAGGCCGGATCCTCCAACGGGCCTGGTGCCAAGGTCATCTGTTTCGCGCCCACGCTGGCGCTGGCCAAGAAACTGCTGCGTTCGGGCGCGGATGCCATGGTGATCGAGGGGATGGAGGCAGGCGGCCATATCGGCCCCGTGTCGACCAGCGTTCTGGCACAGGAATTCCTGCCCGAACTGGCGAATGACCACCTCGTCTTCGTCGCAGGCGGCATCGGTCGGGGCGAGGCGATCGCAGGCTATCTGGAAATGGGCGCGGCGGGCGTGCAGCTGGGAACGCGCTTTGCCGCTGCCACCGAAAGCATCGCGCATCCCGATTTCAAAAAGGCGTTCTTCCGCGCCGGTGCCCGCGATGCGGTGGCAAGCGTTCAGGTCGATCCGCGCCTGCCCGTCATCCCCGTCCGCGCGCTGAAGAACAAGGGGACCGAGGCGTTCACCGCGAAACAGCGCGAAGTCGCGCAATTGCTCGACAGCGAAGGCATCCCCATGATCGAGGCGCAATTGCAGATCGAACATTATTGGGCGGGCGCGCTGCGCCGCGCGGTGATCGACGGCGATATCGAGAACGGGTCGCTGATGGCGGGCCAGTCGGTCGGCATGGTCAAGGCCGAGGAGCCCGTCGCCGACATCATCGCCAGCCTGCTGGACGAGAGCGAGGCCGCGCTCTCCCGCCGATAAGGCAATTCCGAAAGGCCGGTTGCTTCTGGCCGACCCTCGCCTATTCTCGCGCCCGACGGGACAGGTGCGAGGAGATTGACGATGTGCGACGAACGCCAGCTGGCCGATATGGCCCGATCACCGGGCGCGATGAACCGCCGCAGTTTTGCCGCATTGGGCGGGGCGGCGGTGCTGGCAGGCTGCACTTCCGCCGGTGAACCGGCACAGGCGGGCGATGGTGTTCCGGGCGCATCGGGCGTGCTGCGCAGCGAAGTCGCCATTGCAACCCCTGCGGGCACGGCTGACGCGACATTCTATCGCCCCGCACAGGGCGCGCATCCCGCGATCATCATGTGGCCCGATATTGCGGGCGTTCGCCCCGCCTCGCAGCAAATGGCCCAGCGGCTTGCGGCGGCGGGCTATGCGGTGCTGCATCCCAATCCCTATTACCGGTCGGTCAAGGGCCAGCAATTTGCCGATTTCGCCAGCTTTATGGGCGAGGAAGGCTTTGCCAAGGTCGGCCCGTGGCGCGAAAAGAACACGCCCGAGGCAGTGATGGCGGACAGCAAGGCCTTTGTCGCATGGCTCGACGCGCAGGATGCGGTGGACACATCGCGCGGGATCGGTGCGAACGGCCATTGCATGACCGGTTCGTGGACCTTTTACGCCGCCGCCGCCGCGCCCGAACGGGTCAAGGCCGCTGCATCGATGCATGGCGGCGGTCTGGTCACCGACGCACCGAACAGCCCGCACCGGATCATGCAGGCTGGCGCGATGTATCTGGTGTGCATCTCGCAGGACGACGATGCGAAACAGCCCGACGCCAAAGACGCGCTGCAAACCGCCGCCGAGGCCGCCGGCGCCAAGGCAGAGATCACTGTCTATCCCGCCGACCACGGCTGGACCGTGCTCGACAGTCCGAAATATGCCGAGATGGAAGCGGAACGGGCATGGGCGCGGATGCTGGAGGCGTTCGGGGGGCTGTAGCCTCAGAGCATGTTCGGCCACGGGCGCTCAACCGAATACCGGCAAGGCCTCGCCAATCACGCGATAGGATGACAGAACCAGCAGCATTGCCCCGACACCCGTCATGGCTAATCCGATCGCAATTTCCGCCCTCAACAGAGAGGTCATGACGGGATGGGGCGAAGCGACAAGATGCGCCGAAACCACTAACGACGAGTGCCAGATTAAAAATGCGCTCGTCAGGCAGCACACCACAACCATGACCAGATTGGCCGCATGGGTTCCGCCATATAAGAATGCGCCGGCGGCAACCATCGCCGCCGTTGCACCCCATGCGATACACGCGCAAATGCCGGTAATCTTTACTGCTCGTGCCGATACCATATCGATTTAACCGTCTTGCTGCTCTCTAGCCCCCAACCGCAATTAAACTGATCTGCCGCCCGTAACTATCCTCTCCGGCCAAGGTCGCGCGGCGGTAGGAGAAGAAGCGGGTTTCATCCGCCAGCGTGTCGTGCCCCGTGATCGCCACCGTGCCGACCCCCGCGGCCGCCAGCCGCGCGGCGACATAGCCGGCAAGGTCGAATTGCTGGTGGCCGGGTCTGCCGGGCTTGAAGAAATGCTCGTTCGTCCCGTCCGCCTCGACAAAGCGGTTCAGAAAGGAATCGTCCACTTCGTAACTCGCCTGCGCGATGCAGGGGCCGACGGCGGCGGCGATGCGGCTGCGCTCGGCGCCCAGCGCCTCCATCGCGGCAATGGTGTTGTCGGTCACGCCGCCGAACGCGCCTTTCCATCCGGCATGGGCCGCGCCGACTACGCCCGCCTGCCGGTCGGCCAGCAGCACCGGCGCGCAATCGGCTGTCAGAATGCCCAGCAACACGCCGGGCCGGTCGGTGACCATCGCATCGGCATGAGGCCGCGCGTCCAATGGCCATGGCGCGGTCACAGTCTCGCACAGCGCGGAATGCACCTGATAGACGGTGGCCAGTGCCGCCCCCGCAAGAACGGCATCGCCCGCGATCCGCCGGTTGCGTTCGACCAGAGCGGGATCGTCGGGCGAGCCCGTGCCCACGTTTAGCGAGGCATAGGGCCCCGCCGACACTCCGCCGCGCCGACCCAGAAAGCCGTGCGGCACGCCCGCCAGCGGGGCGGCGGTGATGATGTCAGGCACTTGTGTCGAGGCTCTTGGTCACCTGTTCGCGCACATCCTTGGACAGGGACTTGACCGCCGCCATGCGCATCAGCTCTGCCCGCATCAGCTCGGCGCGCACCGGCTCGATCTTGCGCCAGCGGCCCAGCCACGGCACGAAACGCGCCGCCGTCTGCGGGTTGATCGGGTCGAGAGCGAGCACCAGATCGGCGATCATGCGATAGCCACGCCCGCCGGCATCGTGAAAGGCCGAGGGATTGCCCGCCATCGTCATATAGAGCGCGCGCACGCGGTTCGGGTTCTTCATGGTGAAGTCTTCGTGACCCGCCAATGCCTCCACGGCGTCGAGCACGTCGCTGCGCAGGGCGCTGGCCTGAATGGCGAACCATTTGTCGATCACCAGCGCATTGCCCGCGTATCGCGCATGGAAATCGGCCAGCAACTCGCCCCGCGCCGGAACGTCGAGGCCCGAGATCACGGCCAGCGCGCCCTGCCGGTCGGTCATATTGTCCGCCGCGCGATATTGCGTCTCTGCCCGCTTTGCCGTTTCCGCCACATCGGCAGCGGCCAGCAGGATCAGCGCCTGCGTCTTCACCTTGCGCGCGCCGCGGCTGTCCGCCTCCAACGAATAGGGAATGGTCGATGCACGGTCGTGCAGCGCCGTCAGCCGGTCGCGCAGCCGCGTACCCAGATAGGCCTTCAACCGCTCGCGCGCTTCGTGCAGGGCAACCGGATCGGCGGGCGCGGCCAGTTCGATCAGGAAATTGATTGCGGGCAGCATCATCAGCTCGCCGCGCATCATGTCGTCGATGGCCCGATCGTCGATCACGGCGGCCATCGCCTCGACAATCGCGGCGCGGCGCGTCTCGTCCGGTCCGCCTTCGACCGCGCCCAGCAATTCGCGCGTGAACAGCTGCTGCAAAGCCTCGTAACGGGCAAAGCTGTCGTCATCCTTCGCCGCCAGGAATTGAAGGTCGGCGTCGGTCGCCTCGCTCTCAAGCTGGATGGGCGCGGAAAAGCCGCGATTGGCGGACAGAACGGGGGGTTTGGCGAACCCGCCGAATGTAAAGCTTTCCGCCGCTTTGGTGATGTTCAGCGTGCGTTCGCCGTCATGGCTGCCGGTATCGCGGTCGAACAGCGCGATCTTCAGCGGGATCGGCATCGGCTTCTTCACCGGCTGGCCGGGTGTGGGCGGCACCAGCTGTTTCACGTCCAGCGTTACCGTGCCGGCCGCCGCGTCATGCTTCAGCGCGACAGTCACGCGCGGCGTGCCGGCCTGTTCGTACCACAGGCGGAATTGCGACAGGTCCAGCCCCGCGCCATCCTCCATCGCCTTGACGAAATCCTCGCAGGTCGCGGCCTCTCCGTCATGGCGTTCGAAATACAGGTCGCTGCCCGCGCGGAAGCGTTCGGGACCCGCCATGGTATGCATCATGCGAATGACTTCCGCGCCCTTGTTATAGACGGTCGCGGTATAGAAATTGCTGATTTCCTGATAGGAATCGGGCCGGATCGGATGCGCTAGCGGGCCCGAATCCTCCGGAAACTGGGCGGCGCGCAGGATGCGCACATCCTCGATCCGTTTCACTGGCTCGCTCCCCATGTCGGCGCTGAACATCTGGTCGCGCAGCACGGTAAAGCCTTCTTTCAGGCTCAGCTGGAACCAGTCGCGGCACGTGACGCGATTGCCCGACCAGTTATGGAAATATTCATGGCCGACCACGCCCTCAACCGCGTCGAAATCGCCATCGGTGGCGGTATCGGGATCGGCAAGGATATAGCGCGTGTTGAAGATGTTGAGGCCCTTGTTCTCCATCGCGCCCATGTTGAAATCGGACACGGCAACGATGTTGAACGTGTCGAGGTCATATTCGCGGCCGAACGCCTCCTCGTCCCATTTCATCGAGTTGATGAGGGAGCGCATCGCGTGTTCGGTGCGATCCTCGTCCCCCGGACGGACCCAGACGGCCAGATCCACCTTGCGTCCGTTCATGGTGGTGAATGTGTCCGTGCGCGCCACCAGATCGCCCGCGACCAGCGCGAACAGATAGGACGGTTTCGGCCACGGGTCGGTCCATTCGGCCCAATGGGTGCCGTTCTCACCCTCTCCGCTCGCCGTGCAATCGCCGTTCGACAGCAGGATCGGAAACTCCGCCTTCGGCCCGCTCATCCTGACGGTATAGCGCGACAGCACATCGGGCCGGTCGGGGAAGAATGTGATCCGGCGGAACCCTTCCGCCTCGCACTGGGTGCACAGCATCCCGTTCGATGCATAGAGGCCCATCAGCTGGCTGTTGGTCGCGGGGTGCAGATGCGTTTCGACCGTCACCTCGTGCCGCTCTCCCGCCAAAGGCAGCAGCAGGTTCGATCCGCTCATGCTCCAGCCCTCGGCAGGCTTGCCGTCGACCAGCAGTTCCATCACCGCGATATTGTCGCCGCACAGATGCAGCGTCTGGTCTGCGGCGGCATCGGGGTTTCGTTCCACCTTCAGCGTGGCGCGCACCTTGGTCAGTTCCACCCCCAGATCGAAATCCAGCGCGATTTCGGGGACCAGCCATGCTGGCGGCGTATAATCCAGACGGCGGATCGTTTCGGGGGCGGCAGGTTCGACAGCCGCGTCGGCCAGTTCGGGGTTGCCGGGGATCGATGTGGGGTTGCGCGCGATATCCATAATTCGTGTTAGATGCGGTTTGCAGGCCGTTACACAAGGGGTTTCTGACCCGTCCGCCCTCTATCCGCAGGAAAATCGCATTCGCCTGCCCGATTGCCCCTACGCAGCGCGGCCAGCCGCCCCTAGCTAGGGTGCATGCGACTCTTGATCTTTGGCCTCGGCTATACGGCGAAACGCATTGCGGCGCGGCTTGAACCGCTTGGCTGGGCGGTGGAGGCGACGGGGCGCGACGGCGGGCTGGATTTTGCCGACCGCGATGCGATCCGCTTTGCGCTGGGCCATGTCGATGCGGCGCTCTCCTCCGTCCCGCCCGACCGGCAGAGCGGTGCCGATCCGGTGCTGGACAATTACGCAGAGGCGCTGGCGGGCTTTACCGGCTGGGCCGGCTATCTCTCCTCCACCGGCGTATATGGCGATGCGGGCGGCGCATGGGTCGACGAAAGCGCGCCGACGGGCACAGGGCGGCGCTCCGCCCGCAGCGAGGCTGATGCGGCATGGCTGGCGCTGGGCGCGCGGGTGTTCCGGCTGCCGGGCATTTACGGACCGGGTCGCAGCGCGCTGGACCGCGTGCGCGAAGGGCGCGCCAGTCGCATCGATATTCCCGATCAGGTTTTCAGCCGCGTGCATGTCGACGATATCGCGCAAGGGGTGGCGATGGCGCTGGAACAGGACGCACCCGCCGGTGCCTATAATCTGGCCGACGACCTGCCTTGCCCGCAGAACGATGTGATTACCGAAGCCTGCCGCCTGCTGGACGTGGCCCCGCCGCCCCTGCAAACGCTGGAGCAGGCCGATCTGTCGCCCATGGCACGCGGCTTTTATGCCGAGAATCGCCGGGTCGCCAATGGCAAGGCCAGGCGCGTGCTGGGCTGGGAACCGCGCTTTCCCACTTTTCGCGAAGGGTTACTCGCCTGCTTCGCGGATGGCGGTTTCGGCGGATAGCGGGGGTTCGGCCTTGCCATCGTCGCCGCGCGGCTTGGGCTTAGTCCGCATCGCGATCAACAGGCCTGCCATGGCCAGCACGCCGCCACCGGCGGCCATGACGCTCCACTGATATCCTTCGAATATTGTCGAAATCAGCATGGCGATCGGCGGCACCGCCACCCCGACATAGGCGGCATGGCCCGCGCCCATGGTCCGCACCAGCCCGAAATAGAGCGGGAAGGTGGCCACCGAACCGACAATGGCCAGATAACCCACTCCCGCGTAATAGCGCCAGCCGTCGGGCCATACCGGCCAGCCTTCGAATGCCAGCGCCAGCACCGCATCGACCAGCGTGCCCAGCGCCATCGCCCAGGCCAGCAGCGGCAGGAAGGGTTGCCGGTGGGCGGCCTGCGTGGCCTGCGCAATATTGGCGGCAGACGCGCACAACATGCCCAGCGTGGCCATCACGATGCCCGCCATCACCCCGCCGCCAAGCCCCGCACTGCGATATTCATGGACGAACAGCAGCATGATGCCCGCAATCGCAACGGCCGAACCCAATTTGAACCGGACCGAACTGCCCTGCCCCAGCACCAGCCGCGCAAGGATCGCATTGGGCACCAGCAAAAGGGCGAAGAACACCGCCACAATGCCCGATGTCAGATAGATTTCAGCGCGATAGACGAATTGGAAATTGCCGACGAACTGGCACAGCCCGACAATGGCGACGACCGGCAGCCAGCCCTTTTCCAGCCGCCAGCCATCGCCGCGAATGGCGCACAGGGCGAACATGCAAACGGTGGCGATGGCAAAGCGCAGCGCGATCGACCAGCCGGGCGTTCCCAGCCCGATCTGGTCCTTGATGACCAGCCAGGTCGAGCTCCAGATCAGGGTGACAAGGACGAACGGCCCCCATCGTTTCAGCAACGAGGGCGCGGCCGTTTCGCCTGGCGCGCCGGTCATAGTGCTGCCAGCGCCTGCGCCAGCGCGCCCGCATCCCCGGCGGATGTGTTCCACGCGGTGACAAAGCGGGCCGATGTGTCGGACCAGTCGTAAAAGACGAAACCCTGTTCGCGCAAAACGCCGCGCTCCGCCGCCGACAGCGCCATGAATATCTCGTTCGCCTGCACCTTGCCGATCAGCCGGTCGGGCGCGGCGCGGGCGATGGTTTGCGCGGCACGATTCGCCGCGCGCCCGTTCTCCAGCCAGATATCGTCGTCAAGCATGGCGTGAAGCTGCGCCGCCATATAGCGCCCCTTGGACTGCAATTGTCCCGCGCGCTTGTGGCGGCGGCGGCATTCGTCCGCCAGCGACAGGTCGAACAGGACCAGCGCCTCGGCCCCCAGCCCGCCGTTCTTGATAAAGCCAAAGCTCAGGCTGTCGATGCCATGGGCGGGGCCCGCATCGGCAGGCGAACAGCCCAGATGCGCCACCGCATTGGCGAAACGCGCGCCGTCCAGATGGACGCGCAGGCCCTTTTCGCGCGCAAAACCGGTCAAGGCGGCGAGTTCGTCGGGCGTATAGGCCTCGCCCTGCTCGGTCGCCTGCGTCAGCGCCAGCGTCACGGGCTGAACGCGGTGGACGTCCTTTTGGATCGGGTCGATCACGGCGGCGATGGAGGCTGGCGTAACCTTGGCCCCTTCGCCCTGTGCCAGCATCAGCTTGGCCCCGTGGGTGAAGAATTCAGGGGCGCCTGCCTCGTCCGCTTCGACATGGGCGTCGTAATGGCACACGATCCCGCCATAGGGAGGGGTCAGGCAGGCCAGCGCCAGCGCATTGGCCGCCGTGCCGGTCGCCGTCCACACAACCGCGCATTCGCGCCCGAACAGGGCCGAAAAACGCGCATCCAGCGCCTGCGACAGCGCATCCCCGTCATAGGGCATGTCGGGCGCATCGGCGGCGCGCATTGCATCCCATACATGCGGGTGGACGGCGGCGGCATTGTCGGAAACGAACAGGCGCGTTTTCATGGCCGCGCATTGCGGCCCACGCCAGCCCGCGTCAAGAAGCCGCGCCTTCCTGCTTGTGCTTCGCCAGCTCGTCGCCCTGCAATGTCACCACATGCAGCAGGTTGGTCGCCCCCGGCTTGCCGAACGGCACACCCGCCAGCACGACCAGCTTTGCCCCCGCGCTGCCGAAACCGTGGCGCAGCGCCATGCGCTTGCCCTTGGCGATCATTTCTTCGAAACTGCCGATATCCTTGGTCCGCACCGCATGCGCGCCCCACAGCAATGCCACGCGCCGCGCGGTAACCAGCGACGGGGTCAGCACCAGCAGCGGCACGCGCGGCCTCTCGCGCGCCACGCGGCGGGCCGACGATCCCGACGAGGTGAACACGCTGATCGCCGAAATCTTCAATGCACGGGCAATCGACGCACAAGCCTCTGCCAAGGCGTCCGAGGTGGTCGCATCGGGTTCGACCTTGCCCAGCGAGATACGTTCGTCATAGCCGGGATCGCGTTCCACCTGCCCCGCAATGCGGTGCATGATGGTGACGGCTTCCTCGGGCCACTGGCCCGCGGCGGTTTCGGCCGACAGCATGACCGCATCGGCCCCGTCGTAAACCGCATTGGCGACGTCCGATACTTCCGCGCGGGTCGGCGCGGGGCTCTCGATCATGGATTCCAGCATTTGCGTCGCCACCACGACAGGCTTGCCCGCCTTGCGCGCCTGCTGGACGATCCGCTTTTGCAGCGGGGGCACTTCTTCGGGATTAAGCTCTACGCCCAGATCGCCGCGGGCGACCATCAGCCCGTCCGACATCTCCAGAATCTCGTCCAGATGGCGCACGGCCAGCGGTTTTTCGATCTTGGCCATCAGCGCGCCATAGCCGCCCATCAGGCGGCGAGCCTCGGCCAGATCCTCGGGCCGCTGAACGAAGGACAGACCGATCCAGTCAGCCTTTTGTTCGATCGCGAACGCCAGATCGCGGCGGTCCTTGTCGGTCAGCGCGGGGATCGGCACTTCGGCATCGGGAATATTCACGCCCTTGCGGTCGGAAATCACCCCGCCCACTTCGGCGCTGCACAGAATCTCGTTCTCGTCCGCGCGGATCACGCGCAGCCGCAGCTTGCCATCGTCGAGCAGAAGGCGCTGCCCCTTTTGCAGCAGACCGAACAATTCGGGATGCGGCAATTGCACGCGCGTCTCGTCACCCGGTTCGGGATTGCGGTCCAGCGTGAAATGGCGGCCATGCGGGATCACCGCGCGCCCGCCATCAAACTTGCCGACGCGCAGCTTGGGGCCCTGCAGATCGCACAGAATGCCGATGGGCTGCCCCACTTTCGCCTCGTACTCGCGGATCGCGGCAAAGGTCTTGGCATGCGTTTCGTGGTCCGCATGGCTCATATTGATGCGGAACGCATCGGCACCCGCCTTGTGCAGGCGGGCGATCATGTCGGGATTGGCGCTGGCAGGGCCCAGCGTGGCGAGGATCTTGACCTTACGGTCGCGCGGTTCGATTTTGGCCAAGGTCGATTGCCCGAATATTGCTATGGGAGGACGGGTTCAGCCTGCACCTAATGGCCCATGCGGGTCAGGCGCAAGCCATGATACCGCCTGATGCACGCGAATTGCGAAACTGGAGTGAATTTCATGTCCGATAACCCGCATCCTGACCAGCTTGACCTGCTGCCCGACGGTGTTGCCGCCGCCGCCTTCCGCCGGCTGGTCCGCCATTTGCGCCATCGCCACGATGCGCAGAATATCGAATTGATGGGGCTGGCAGGGTTCTGCCGCAATTGCCTGGCCGACTGGATACAGGACGCGGGCTTTCCCGGCGACAAGGCAGCGGCGCGCGAACTGATCCACGGCATGCCGATGGAAGAGTGGAAGGCCAACCACCAGACCCCCGCCACACAGGAACAGCTGGACCGGATGGAAAGCAGCCTTGCCCTCAACAAGGTGCGCAGCGCCCTGCCCTGATACACATCCTGATGCGCCACTTATCCACGCGCGGCACAATTTTCGCGGGCGCGCATCTTCACCCCGCGCGCCGCCCTGCCTATCAGGCCCGCTCTTTACGATTCTCCCAACCGATTCTCACCGGAGCTGACCGATGGCCGAAGCCGAAACCACCGACGATCGCCTGCGCCTTCTGATCGAACGCGTCGAGCGCCTTGAAGAAGAGAAGAAGGGCATCGCCGACGACATCCGCGACGTTTACGCCGAAGCCAAGGCCGTGGGCTATGACGTCAAGATCATGCGCCAGATCGTCCGCCTGCGTAAGATGAACGCCGACGACCGCCGCGAGATGGAGCTGATCCTCGAAACCTATAAGGCGGCTCTGGGCATCGGCTGATCGCTGGCACATTTCCTCTGGTCGGGCCGGTGGCTTGTCACATTCATGCGACAGGCTAGTAACCGGTGCGACCGTTGGAAGAGGAGACCGGAACGATGGCAAATCCCTGGAGCAATCGCGGCGATGGCGGCGGCATGCTGGTAACCACCACCGCCGTGGTCGAAGGGCGCACGGTGCGCGACTATCTGGGCATTGTTACGGGCGAGGTGATCGTCGGCGCGAACCTGTTCCGCGACATCTTCGCCTCGATCACCGATCTGGTCGGCGGGCGTTCGGGCAAGTACGAGGAAGTGCTGGCCCGCGCGCGCAAGGAAGCCCTCGCTGAAATGCGGCAAGAGGCTTTGTCGCTGGGCGGCAACGGAGTGATCGGCGTCGACATCGATTACGAAGTGCTGGGCCAGAACGGCTCCATGCTGATGGTCAGCGTGTCGGGCACTGCCGTTATTCTGGACTGATAGCAGCTTGACCGATTTCCGCATCAGGCGCGCGCGGGCAGACGATGCCGCCGCCTGCGCCGCGATCTACGCCCCGTTCGTCACCGATACATGGATCAGCTTTGAAACCGAGCCGCCTTCGGCGGGCGAGATGCTGAAGCGGATCAACGCCTATGGCGGCACCTATGGCTGGCTGGTCGCGGTGCGCGGTATGGCAGTGATCGGCTATGCCTATGGCAGCCCCCACCGCACGCGCGACGCCTATAGCTCGTCCTGCGACGTAGCGGTCTATGTCGATCCCACCATGGCGCGGCGCGGTGTCGGCACCGCGCTCTATTCCGCGCTGATGCCCATGCTGAAGGAACGCTATCACGCCGCCTTTGCGGGAATTTCCCTGCCCAACGACCCCAGCATCGCGCTGCACCGTTCTTTCGGGTTCGAACAGATCGGCATCTACCGCGAAGTCGGCTGGAAACTGGAAGACTGGCGCGATGTCAGCTGGTGGCAGACGCTGCTTTAGGGAGTGGTCCGGAGACGGCTTTGGCGATGACGTCAAACGGTCCGCTTCGGCCAAGGGACCCTCGGGATCGTCAGCCGGTTGCCGCCTTTGGCGGATCAGTTCTGCGAACTAATTCGCGGGCGGCTCCCGAAAGTTCAGTTCGATCCTCGACCCTTCCGGACCGAATACGAAAATCTGGCGCAGTTTCGCGACGTCCCAGCGGTCGCTTTCGGCCACTTCGTATCCCGCGCCCTTCAGGCGGGCGAGATAGTCGTCATAGCCGGTGCAGGCAAAGGCGACATGGTTGATCGGCCCTGCCTCGCGCTCGTGCTCGCGCGTGTTGATATGGACCAGCGCCTCGCCCGCTTCGTTCACCATCCAGCTGTTCAGCGCAGGGTCCATGCCCGGCGGATCGGTCGGGATCAGGCCCAGCATATCGCGGAAAAACGCCACCGTCGCGGCAAGGTCGGTCGTGCTGATATTGATATGGTCGATCTTGCCGATGGTCATGCAACCGGAACCCCTGCCTTATCGCGCCTTTATTTTCCTACATGCGGAAAATCCGCCATCGCAGGCCGGAAACGCTCTTTCCATCCGTGAATTCTCCCGGATCCGCCAAGCTGTCAACCAATGGGCCGCAAAGCCGCATGAAACCGCGTCTTGGCAACGGGTGACAGGCCGCGCGGGACATGTCACCTTTGTCAACCGCGGCAGGGTGCCCCTATCCTGCGAACCGCCGCGCTTGCCCTGCCCCTCTCCCCTGCTGTAAGGGCGCGCCTTACCGACAAAACGACCCGAGGACGAGAACGGCAATGGCCGGCCATTCCAAATTCAAAAACATCATGCATCGCAAGGGCGCGCAGGATAAAAAGCGCTCTGCCATGTTCTCGAAACTGTCGCGCGAGATCACCGTCGCTGCCAAGATGGGCGCACCCGATCCCGACATGAACCCGCGCCTGCGCCTTGCCGTGAACAACGCCAAGGCCCAGTCGATGCCCAAGGACAATATCCAGCGCGCCATCGACAAGGCATCGGCGAACGAAGGCGACGATTACGAGGAAATCCGCTATGAGGGCTATGGCCCGGGCGGCGTGGCCCTGATCGTCGAGGCGCTGACCGACAATCGCAACCGCACCGCCACCAACGTACGCACCGCGTTCAGCAAGAATGGCGGCAATCTGGGCACCGCGGGCGCAGTCGCCCACGGCTTCGAACGGCTGGGCCTGATCGAATATCCCGCCTCTGCCGGTGACGAGGAAAAGGTGCTGGAAGCCGCGATCGAGGCTGGTGCCGACGATGTCGAATCGAGCGAGGACGGCCACACCATCTGGACCCAGATGGAAGCGCTGCACGAAGTGGCGGGCGCCCTCGAAAAGGTTCTGGGCGAGGCCGAGAACGTCAAGCTGGCATGGAAGCCCAACATCACCGTCGAAGTGGACGAGGATAGCGCGGGCACATTGTTCAAGCTGGTCGACGCGCTGGACGACGACGACGACGTGCAGACCGTCTGGGGCAATTACGAAGTGTCGGACGAGATCATGGAGAAGATCGGGGCCTGACCGCCCCTGTTTCCTGATCCTTGCATGACGGGGCGCCGATGATCGTCTTGGGCCTCGACCCTTCGCTGACCTGCACCGGCTGGGGCGTGATCCGCAAAACGGGATCGCGCCTCAGCCATATCGCCAACGGGCAGGTGCCGACCAGCAGCAGGGAAGAGATGTCGTTTCGCCTTGCCGCATTGCAGCAGGCGCTGGCCGAGGTGATCAGGGTTCATTGCCCCGATGTCGCCGCCGCCGAAGAAGTGTTCGTCAACAAGAACCCGCAATCGACGCTGAAACTGGCCCATGCGCGCGGCGCGGTTCTGGCGGCCTGCGGCACGGCCGGTCTTGCCGTTCACGAACATTCCGCCAAGGTCGTGAAAAAGTCGGTCGTCGGCACGGGCGGCGCCGACAAGAATCAGGTTCAGGCGATGCTGAAAGTGCTGCTTCCCGGCGTTGCCATCGCCGGATCGGACGCCGCCGACGCTCTCGCCGTCGCGATTGCGCATGCGCATCTGACAAGGGCGTTTTAGTTTCAATCCACGGCGCTTGCCAATCAGCGCAGTTGGCTGTCCTTGCTGCCGCGCCGGTTGATCGCGCTGTGGCGGATAGTGCGGTCTGTCTGCGTCTGGCAGGGTACGCAGGTGCGCACACCAGGCAATGCCGCGCGCCGCTTGTCGGGAATACGCTCGCCGCATTCCTCGCAATATTCCAGCCCTTCGCCCGCCGGCATGCGCGCCCGCGCCCCCGCGACCGCATCCTTTACCGTATCGTCGATCTGGTCCTGCACCGCGCCATCGCGCGACCATCCGCCTGCCATGTCGCCATCCTTTCGCCCTGACTGTGAGGATTGGGCCAGTGAAAACAGGGTCTGTGAACAGAAGGCCCGTTTACAGAAGGCTTGTGGGTTGAATCGGTTCCCCCCTCGAAACAAAGCGGAAACAACGCTAGGCAGCAAGCATGATCGCCAAACTTGCAGGCAGGCTGGACGAAACCGGCACGGATTGGGCCGTCATCGACGTGGGCGGGGTGGGCTATCTGGTCCATTGTTCGGCACGCACCCTATCGGCGCTGGGCGAAAAGGGCGAAATCTGCACGGTCTATACCGACCTGCAGGTAAGCGAGAACGACATGCGCCTGATCGGCTTTGCCAAGGGGGCAGAGCGGGACTGGTTCCGCCTGCTGCATGGCGTGCAGGGCGTGGGGTCGAAAGTGGCGCTGGCGATTTTGTCGGCGCTTTCGACCGAGGAGTTGCAGCAGGCCTGCGCGGGCGGAGACGCCGCGATGGTCGCGCGGGCGAACGGCGTGGGGCCGAAACTGGCAGGCCGCATCGTGAACGAGTTGAAGGAAAAGGCAGGCGGCATGCCGGTCGTGGCCGGGGCGGGCGGCATGGTCGCCGCACCTGTCGGCGGGAACAGCGCCGATGCGGTGTCGGCACTGGAAAATCTGGGATTCAAGCCCGCCATCGCTGCCAAGGCCGTGGCCGAAGCGCAGGGCGAACTGGGGCCGGATGCCAGCGAAAGCGCACTGATCCGCGCGGCATTGAAAAAGGCGGCGAGCTAGGAGCCCTGTATGCGAAATCTGTTGCTATTGCCGCTGCTAGCCATCGCCATGCCTGCCGCCGCGCAGGATTTGCCCGCAGGCATGACCCCCGGCCCCGTCTTTCCCTTCGGTCCCGTCGCCGAGGTGGAGAGCGACATGCCGATACCCGACGGGACGGAGTTCAACGTTGCCTTCGACCTGACCGAGGCTGCGCCCGACGGTCAGGCCAATCGCGGTTTGGTATCGCTGGCGCGGTTCTATAACATGCATGTGCGCAGCGGCGTTCCGGAAGGGAGCATCCGGCTGGCGGTCGTCGTCCATGGCGGCGCGGGTGTCGATGTGCTGACATCGGATGCCTATGCCAAACGTAAGAACGGGACGGAGAGCGCCAATGCCGCCATCGTCTCCGCACTGGTGGAAAAGGGCGTACGCGTAATCTTGTGCGGGCAAAGCGCCGCCGCAATGAACATCGCAAGGGAAGAATTGCTCCCTGGCGTCGAAATGGCGCTGTCGGCAATGACTGCCCATGCTTTGCTGCAGCAGCAGGGCTATACGCTGAACCCGTTCTGATGACCGACCCCGTCCCCCTCCATTCGCCCGAGCGGCAGCCTGACGATCCGGATGCGGCGCTGCGTCCCAAGACGCTTGAGGAATTCGTCGGCCAGCAAGCCGCACGCGAAAACCTGCGCGTTTTTATCGAAGCGGCAAAGTCGCGCGGCGAGGCGATGGACCATGTGCTGTTCTTCGGCCCTCCCGGCCTTGGCAAGACGACTTTGGCGCAGATCGTCGCGCGCGAACTGGGCGTGGGGTTTCGCGCCACCAGCGGGCCCGTGATCGCCAAATCGGGCGATCTGGCCGCGCTGCTGACCAATCTGGAAGAAGGCGACGTTCTTTTCATCGACGAGATTCACCGCCTGAACCCCGTGGTCGAGGAAGTGCTCTATCCCGCGATGGAGGATCGCGCGCTCGACCTGATTATCGGTGAGGGTCCGGCGGCGCGCAGCGTGCGGATCGACCTGCCGCCCTTCACGCTGGTCGGCGCGACCACACGGCAGGGTCTGCTGACGACGCCGCTGCGCGACCGTTTCGGCATTCCGGTGCGGCTGAATTTCTACACCGTAGAGGAACTGGAGAGCGTCGTGTCGCGCGGGGCGCGGCTGCTCAATATCGGGATCGATCCCGGCGGCGCGCGCGAGATTGCGCGGCGTTCGCGCGGCACACCCCGCGTATCGGGCCGCCTGCTGCGCCGCGTGCGCGATTTCGCCGATGTCGCGGGCGCGCCGACCATTACCGACCGGCTGGCCGATGATGCGCTAACAAGGCTGGAGGTCGATTCGCTCGGCCTCGACGCGCAGGACCGGCGCTATCTCCACATGATCGCCGATATCTACAAGGGCGGACCGGTGGGCGTCGAGACGCTGGCCGCGGGCCTGTCCGAACCGCGCGACACGATCGAGGAAGTGATCGAGCCCTATCTGATCCAGCTTGGCCTTGTCGCCCGAACGGCGCGGGGACGCTGCCTGAACGATCGCGGCTGGCAGCATCTGGGGCTGGTCCCGCCGCAACAGGGCACTGCGCCGGGCGGCTTGTTCGACGATTGACGGTCGTTCGGCGGGGCGTTTGCGCGCTTCGTCGGGCCAGTTGGCGATTGGCAGAACCGGCTGGCAATTCCGTCGATCCGCAGAAGCATGCGTATCATGCGCAGCCTATCCTTCCCTTCGACAAGAGCCGCAAAGCGCTCGACACACGAGGAAGGATCATCATGCGAATTGCAGCATTTGCCCTTGCGCTTGGCGCATCGGCCGCTCTGACTGCCCCCGCCATGGCGCAGGAAACCGATACGCGCACCGTGCGCGTCAAAGTTACTGACGAGGATTTCGCGAGCAGCGACAGCATCGCGAATTTACAGCGCCAGATCCGCCGCGCCGCCCGCAAGGTCTGTGTGCGGGCCGACAATTCCGCCGCTCCGTCAAGCGAGGAACAGGCCTGTGTCGCCAAGGCAATCGAAGGCGCGCAAGGCGAACTGGCTGCCGTCAAGGCGCGCTATGGCATCGCGTTGGGTGGCTGACACATAAGGCCAAGGCAAAGAGGCCAAAGGAAAAGGGCCGAAAGAAAAGGGCCGAAAGAAAAGGGCCAGAAGAAAAGGGGCAGCCCTCGCAAGAGAGCCGCCCCTTTTTCGTTCCGCCGAACCGTCAGGCTCAGTCGGCAGCCAGCTTGCGCAGAACGTAATGGAGGATGCCGCCGTTGCGGTAATATTCCATCTCGTTCGCGGTATCGATGCGGCACAGCACGTCGAAGCTGAAGGTGGAACCGTCCTTGCGGGTCACCTTTACCGTGATGTCCTGGCTCGGGCTCAGGCTGCCCAGACCTTCGATCGTGAAGCTGTCGTCACCCGTCAGGCCCAGCGTCTCGCGCGTGTCGCCCGCCTTGAACTGCAGGGGCAACACGCCCATGCCGACAAGGTTGGAACGGTGGATACGCTCAAAGCTTTCGACCAGCACGGCGCGAACGCCCAAGAGGATAGTGCCCTTCGCTGCCCAGTCGCGCGACGAACCGGTGCCATATTCCTTGCCGCCGATCACGACCAACGGGGTGCCGTCGGCCTTGTGCTTCATAGCGGCGTCATAGATCGCCATCTGCTCGCCATTATAGACGGTTTCGCCGCCTTCGACGCCGGGGACCATTTCGTTCTTGATGCGGATATTGGCAAAGGTGCCGCGCATCATCACTTCATGGTTGCCGCGGCGCGAGCCGTAGGAGTTGAAGTCCGCCTTCGCGACCTGATGCTCTTTCAGGTAACGGCCCGCCGGGCTGTCTTCCTTGATCGAACCGGCGGGCGAAATGTGGTCGGTGGTGACCGAATCGCCCAGAATGGCCAGCGGCTTGGCGTCGATGATGTCGGTCACCGGCGCGGGGGTCATGCTCATCCCCTCGAAATACGGGGGGTTGGCGACATAGGTCGAACCGGCGCGCCACTGGTACGTTTCCGAACCCGTCACGTCGATGGCCTGCCAGTGCTCGTCACCCTTGTACACGTCGGCATAGCGGGCCTGGAACATGTCGCGGCTGATCGCACCGGCCATGACGTCGGCGACTTCCGAATTGGTCGGCCAGATGTCCTTGAGATAGACTTCGCTGCCGTCCGAACCGGTGCCGATCGGCGTTTCGGTGATGTCTTCGGTCACGGTGCCCTTCAGCGCATAGGCGACGACGAGCGGCGGCGATGCGAGGAAGTTGGCGCGCACGTCGGGCGACACGCGGCCTTCGAAGTTGCGGTTGCCCGACAGGACCGAGGCAGCAACGATGTCATTGCCGTTGATCGCCTTCGAGATCGGCTCTGCCAGCGGGCCCGAGTTGCCGATGCAGGTGGTGCAGCCATAGCCGACGAGATCGAAGCCGATCGCGTCGAGGTGGTCCTGCAGGCCGGCCTTCACCAGATAGTCGGTCACGACCTGCGACCCGGGTGCAAGCGAGGTCTTCACCCACGGCTTGGGGGTCAGGCCCTTTTCGTGCGCCTTCTTGGCGACCAGACCGGCAGCGACCAGAACCGACGGATTCGAGGTGTTGGTGCAGCTGGTGATCGCGGCGATCACCACGTCGCCGTCGCCGATGTCATGGTCCTTGCTGTCGACTGCAACCCGCTGGGCCGAAGCCTTTTTATACAGCTTTTCAAGGTCGGTGTTGAACAGCTCGTCCACCTTGTCGAGCGCGACCTTATCCTGCGGACGCTTCGGACCGGCCAGCGAGGGGACAACCGAACCCATGTCGAGTTCGAGCGTGTCGGTGAAGATCGGCTCGGGGTTGGAGGGATCGAACCAGAGGCCCTGTTCCTTGGCGTATGCCTCGACCAGCGCAATCGCGTCTTCGTCACGGCCGGTAAGGCGCATGTAGTCGAGCGTCTTGTCGTCGATGCCGAAGAAGCCGCAGGTTGCGCCATATTCGGGCGCCATATTGGCGATGGTGGCGCGGTCGGCCAGCGACAGCTTGGCCGTGCCTTCGCCGTAGAATTCGACGAAGCGGCCCACCACGCCCTTTTCACGCAGCATCTGCACGCAGGTCAGCACAAGGTCGGTCGCGGTGATGCCCTCGGCCATCTCGCCGGTCAGCTTGAAGCCGACGACTTCGGGGATCAGCATCGAAACGGGCTGACCCAGCATCGCGGCCTCTGCCTCGATCCCGCCGACGCCCCAGCCCAAAACGCCAAGGCCGTTGATCATGGTGGTGTGCGAATCGGTGCCGACGCAGGTGTCGGGATAGGCGATGTCCGCGCCCGACGGGTCCTTCGACGTCCACACGCCCTTGCCGATGTGCTCCAGGTTTACCTGGTGGCAGATGCCGGTGCCCGGGGGCACGGCGTAGAAATTGTCGAGGCTCTTCGCGCCCCACTTCAGGAAGTCGTAACGCTCGGCATTGCGCTGATATTCCAGCTCGACGTTCTTTTCGAATGCCTTGGGGTGGCCGAATTCGTCGACCATGACCGAGTGGTCGATGACGAGGTTGACGGGAACCTGCGGATTGATCTTTTGCGTATCGCCGCCCAGCTTCGCAATCGCATCGCGCATCGCGGCCAGATCGACGACGCAGGGAACGCCGGTGAAATCCTGCAACAGCACGCGTGCGGGGCGATACTGGATTTCGGGGTGCGGCGCCTTGGGGTTCTTTTGCCAGTCAACGATGGCCTTGGCGTCGTCGGCGGACACGGTAAATCCGTCATCCTCGAACCGCAGCATGTTTTCCAGCAGCACCTTCAGCGAGAAGGGCAGCTTCGACACATCGCCCAGCTTTTCCGCTGCCTTGGCCAGCGAGTAGAAAGCATATTCCTTGCCCCCGACGCTCATCGTCGAGCGGGTGCCAAGCGTGTCCTTGCCGATAGAAGTCATGGGTGACCTTTCCCTTCAGATCTGACCGCGCAAAAGCCAGTTAAGAACGGCTCGCAAGCGCGGGTTTGCAGGTGCGAAATATTTGCGGCGGCGATGGGCCGGATCGCCCGTTTCGTCAAGGCGTAGAAAAGGCGAATCTTGCCATGAAATGCCGCACAGGCGCACGATTCAGCATGGCGAAAGCCGAAAAAGAGGATTAGCGGGGCCGAAACCCCATGGGGATGCACGCGTTGTATCGGTCAGGACGCCGAAGCGTGGTATCGACATGGAAGAGAGAGGGGACCGGATGGCCGGATCGCCCGCCCGGGAAATCGCGATGATTTTTAACAAGACCGACTGCCGTTCGACCAAGACCCGCCATGCCGCGCGCGCGATGGCGGGCGCGGCGCTTTGGGCCGGGGCGCTGGCGATGCCTGCCGCCTCGCTGGCCCAAACCGCGCCAGTAAAGACCGCGCCTGTAAAGAGCGTACCCGCCAATTCGCAGCCCAAGCCGCTGCTTCCCGAGGAGCAGGCCCCCGCCAAGCAGGCCCGGCAAGTGCCCACGGATATGACTTCGGCACCGGTGATTCAGGAAATCCCGACCGATTATTTCACCGTCGCCCCCGTCTGGCAGGTGGCGCAGGCCGAAGCGCTGCTGAGCTATATCCGCGCGATCGGCAATGAAGGGCTGTTCCCCAGGGATTACCAGCCCGACACGTTGCAGGCCGCCATCGCCAAGGGTGCGGGCAAGGACCTGAACGAAATCGCGACGCGCCTGTTCACATGGGTGGCCGAGGATCTGCGTGACGGGCGGACCGAAATGGATTCGCGCGCGCAATGGTTCGTCGAGGATCCCGACTGGAAACTGCACCCGATCAAGCCGTTGCTGCAGGACGCGCTTGCCGCGGGCGGCCAGACGGGCGGGATCGTGGCCGCGCTCGATTCGCTCAGCCCCGTGCATCCCGATTACGCCGTGCTCAAACAGATGCTGCTGGAAACGAGCGAGGGGGACAAGGCGGCGCGCGCCAAGATTCGCGCCAATATGGACCGCTGGCGCTGGCTGGGCCGCGATCTGGGCAAGAACTATCTGCTGACCAATGTGCCCGAATACCAGCTTCGGCTGGTGATCAATAACAAGGTCCATACCTCGTTCCGCACCATCGTGGGGAAGCCCGGGCGCACGGCCACGCCGCAGCTGGCCGAAACGGTCGAGGGCGTGATCTTCAACCCGACATGGACCGTGCCCCAATCGATCGTGGTGGGCGAGGGTCTGGGCGCGCGCGTTCTGAACAACCCGTCCTATGCGCGCAATAACGGGTATAAGGCGTACAAGACCGAAGCGGGCATGACCGTGGTGGTGCAACAGCCCGGCCCCGGCAATTCGCTGGGCCTGATGAAGCTCGACATGCCGAACCCGCATGCGATCTTTTTGCACGATACGCCGTCGAAATCGCTGTTCAACAACAGCGGCCGCGCGTTGAGCCACGGCTGCGTGCGGACAGAAAACGCGATGAAGCTTGCCATGATCCTGGCCAAGGGCCTTGGCGGATTGTCGAGCGAGGAAGCGGTCGAGATCGCGAATTCGCGCAAATATACGCGGGTCGAGCTGAAGAAGGAGCTGCCCGTCTATATCACCTATTTCACCATGGCCCGCGACATCGACGGGGTGATGCGCAGCTTTGACGATATCTATGGCCGCGACGAACCGGTGCTGGCGAGCCTTGCCGCGCCACGCAAGGTCAAGACCGGCCAGCATGTGACCGACGAGGCAATCGTTCCGATCGAAGCACCGGGTGCCTGATGCGCCCCCGTCCGGGCCCACAGGTTCCGGTCAGCTGATCCCGAGGCGGTCGGCGTAAAGCAGCCGGCCGCCCGAGAGGTTCCACAATGCCTCGTTAAAATCGGCGGGGTCCATGGCAAAACAACCGTTGGATCGGCCCAGCCGCCCCCAGCGTTCGACATGCGCCCTTGTCGCGTAATTGGCCGAATGGGCGACGATATAGCGCGGCAGGGCATTGGAATTGTCCTGATCCAGCCCGCCCAGCCGGATCGAGGTGCCATAGCGGCCCTTGTACCATTCGTAAGTGACATAGGCGCCGCGGCTGGTGGCGTTCGAACCCGGCGTGTTCGAGAAATTATTGAGCCAGCCGTCATGCTCCGGATCGGAACCCGTGCCGTGGGCGACAAGGAAGCTGCGCACCGTCCCCGCCTCTACATTGGCGAAGTGGAAACGCGGGACGGACGAATGCACGCCGAAATCGGCAATCCCCGCGATATCGCGGCGCCACAGCACATCGCCCGCGCGGTCCATCTGGTCCTTCGCCAGGTCGAGGACGCGGCGCTGGTTCGGCGTCAGCGGGCTGGCGCTGGCAAAAGCGCGCGCGGGCACGGCCAGCGCGGCCCCCGCAACCAGAGCGCCGCCCAGCACGGCACGGCGGGAGGCCGTCGCGCCAACCACGCAATGTCTGTCCAAACCGGATGTTATGGAATTATGTTCGGTTCGCTTCTTCATGATTACAATCTATACCAAACAAGGTCTGGCTTCAAAGTTAACCGATGTTCTTTACCCGAATGCGCAGAAACGCTCAGTCGCGGGACAGAATCATCGAATCGCCCTCGATCTCGACCTTGTCGAACCGCCGCAAATAGCTTTGCCCAAGCAGCGTGACCGGCAGCCCTTCGGGAATAACGGCTGCTTCTACGTCGCGCATTTCGGTGCCGCCCAGTTCGATGCGGTCGATCATGACCGGCACGCCTTCGACCATGCCGCTGGCTCCGCGAGCGACAGGGCGGACGTCCGCCTCGCTCCAGTAAATGCCCGCCGCGCGCGCATCTTCGCCCGTCAGCGCAACAAAACTGGCTCCGGTATCGACCATCACGTCCAGCTGCCGCCCGCCGATGGACGGCTGCGCATAGAAATGTCCGTCGCCGCGGCGGTCGAGCCGGATATCGTCGCCGCCCCAGCCGTCATTCGCGTCGGCAGGCGCGGGCGCCGCCATCAGCGACGCTCCGGGCGCCGTGCCGCCTTCGCCGGCATCGTCCGGTTCGGGCATGCCCGTCATGAACGCGCCCACGGCGCAGGCGGCGAAACCGATCCAGAAAACCTTGTGCATGCTCATGCCCCGACCATAGGCACGCCATGCTTAAGCGAGGGTAAAACCCTTGCTTATTCGGCAGCCTCGGTGGCCTTGCCTGCATCGGTCGTTTGCGCCTCGATCTCGGCAGCCTTCGCTTCGACCAGAGAAACGATATGGTCGAGCATGTCGGCGCTTTGCACATGGTGGTCGGTCACGCCCGACAGATAGACCATATGCTTGCCATTACCGCCGCCGGTAATGCCGATATCGGTTTCGCGCGCCTCGCCTGGGCCATTGACGACACAGCCCAGTACCGACAGCGACAGCGGCGTCTTGATGTGCTGCAAACGCTCTTCCAGCGCCTGAACGGTGCGGATCACGTCGAACCCCTGCCGCGCGCAGGACGGGCAGGATACCACGCGAACGCCGCGGGTGCGCAGGCCCAGCGCCTTCAGAATCTCGAACCCGACGCGCACTTCTTCTTCAGGCTCTGCCGAGAGAGAAACGCGCAGGGTATCGCCAATGCCCGCCCACAGCAGATTGCCGATGCCCAGTGCCGATTTGACCGTGCCGCCGATCAATCCGCCCGCCTCGGTAATGCCAAGGTGCAGCGGGCAATCGACCGCGTCGGCCAAACCCTGATAGGCCGCGACCGCAAGGAACACGTCGCTGGCCTTCACCGCGACCTTGTATTCGTGGAAATCGTGGTCCTGCAGCAGCTTGATATGGTCGAGAGCCGATTCGACCAGCGCCTCAGGGCAAGGCTCGCCATATTTCTCCAGCAAGTCCTTCTCAAGACTGCCTGCGTTCACGCCGATGCGGATCGAACAGCCGTTCGCCTTGGCCGCGCGGACCACCTCGGCCACGCGTTCGTCGCTGCCGATATTGCCGGGATTGATGCGCAGGCATGCCGCGCCTGCATCGGCGGCTTCCAATGCGCGTTTGTAATGGAAATGGATGTCCGCGACGATGGGCACATCGGCGGCGCGCACGATCTCGCGCAGCGCGGCGGTCGATTCGACGTCGGGGCAGGACACGCGCACGATATCCGCGCCCGCATCCTCGCACCGCCGGATCTGGTCGATCGTTGCCTTCGCATCGCTGGTCAGCGTGTTGGTCATGGTCTGCACGCTGATCGGCGCGTCGCCGCCGACCGGTACGCGGCCCACCATGATCTGGCGGCTTTTGCGGCGGTCGATCATGCGCCATGGGCGGATTGCTGCGATGCTGTCTGTGGACATGGGCCCGCCTATACAACCGCTTCCTTTACGGGGCAAAGACGCATTTGCCACAAATGCGCTGATCCGTCATCAATCGGCCGCCATCAATCGGCCGCCATCAATCGGCCGCCATCAATCGGCCGGTCAAGGAGACGGATTTGGAAGAGCAGCTTTACGACGACCAGACGGGCGAGGATGCACTGCTGTTCGCCCGCGTGCTCGACGGCGCGGGTGGCGGGCGCAGGATCGAGTGGGACGAAGCGCGGAACTGGCAGCCCGATCCGGCGCGCCCGCTGGAGGTGTTGTGGATGCATATCTGCCGCAACCAGCCCGGCGTGCAGGACTGGCTGGAAGGGATGATCGGCATTCCCGAACCCACTGCCGAACTGCTGGTCAGCGACCGCACCCGCCCGCGCGCCTTTCGCGAAGGGCAAACCCTGGTCGCAACGCTGCGCGGCATTAATTTCAATCCCAATGCCGAGCCGGAAGACATGGTCTCGATGCAATTATGGTGCGACGGGCGTCGTCTGATCACCCTGCGCCGCGAAAAGCTGCAAACCCCGCGCGACACTTTGGCAGAGATCGACAAGGGCTTTGGCCCCACGGATGCGGGATCCTTGATCACGCACCTTACCGAGCTGATGATCGCCCGGATGAGCCGTTCCATCGTCGATATGAACGATCATCTGGACGCGCTGGAGGATCAGGACCCCGATGACGACGCCGAAGAGATGCTGGGCCAGATCACTACGATCCGCCGCAATTGCCTTGCGCTGAAACGGCATATGAGCCCGCAGCACGAAGCGCTGGAACGCATCAGCCGCGATGCGCCCGCCTGGTTCGAGGATCACGACCGGCGCGAGATTGCCGAGACCATCGAAAGACTGCGGCGCTATCTCGACGATATCGACATATCCAAGGAAAGCGCGGTGGTGATGCAGGACGAAATCCGCGCCCGCGCCGCATCCAGCAGCGAAAAGGCGACCTATATGCTGACCATCGTGGCGGGCATCTTCCTGCCGCTGGGCTTCGTCACGGGGCTGCTGGGCATCAATGTCGGCGGCATGCCGGGGGTCAACGACGGCAATGCATTCTGGGAAGTGGTCGCCCTGTGCAGTGCGATTCTGGCCGTGCAGCTTTACCTGTTCTGGCGCTGGAAATGGCTGTGAGGGTTCGGATCCCGCAGCCTATAGCCGCAATTCATAAAGGAATTCGTCGTCACGGTGGCTGCCGACCCAGAAATCGATATCGGCGATCTTGGTAAAACCGTATCGCTGATAGAACTTCTGCGCGCCGAAATTTTCGCTCCACACCGATAGCTGTACCGCATCGGCCCCGCGGCCACGCGCGGTATCCAGCGCCCAGTCCATCAGCGCCGCGCCCAGCCCTTTGCCCGTCAGCGCCGGATCGGTGTAAAGCTGGCTGAGGCCGATCGGCGCGGCGGCATCGGAATATCCGGCATAGGCGCTGACGGCGTTGAGCTTGCAATAGCCGAGCAGGATATCGTCCGCGTCCACGGCCAGCCGGTGGATAAAGGCAGGGTCCGCGATCTCTGCCACGACGGCCGCCGGGTCATGCGCGGTATCCAGAAATCCCGCCAGATCCTCGGGCCGGTAGAGGTGGCCGAAGGCGGCGTCGAAACTGCTGCGCCCCAGTGCCGACAAAGCCGCCGCATCGGCGACTGCGGCATCGCGCAGGCGAATATCACTCATCGACATTGTCCCCGTGGGTCGGCGCATCAGACCGCCGACACCTGCGGCAGCGAGGCGATCAGGCGCGACAATTGCGTTGCCTTGCTGATCTGCGTCTTTTCGAAAACATGGCGGATCTGGGTGCGCACCGTGGCAGGGCTGACCAGCAGGGTCGATGCCAGTTCCGCCGCGCTCTGCCCTTCGGCAATGCCCATCGCCACACGGCTTTCGGCAGGCGACAGGCCATAAAGCAATTGCAGGCGACGCCCCATGTCCAGCGGGATATCGCCATTCTCGACAATCACCATGCACCCGCTGACCCCGCCGCGCTGGCAGGGAAGCACGTGAATGCGCCACGACTGGCCGCGATCCGCGCAGCAGGCAAAGGCATCGCCGCTGCCGCCGACACGGTGGCGCGAAGCGATGGCCGCCTGCAAACGCTGGTTTTCGCGTGACGAGCGCAGCATGACACGCCCGCCGGCCAGCGAAATACATTCCGACCGCTCGTCCAGTTCGTGCGCCTTTGCATTGGCAAAGTTCACCTTGCCCGATGCATCGAGCATGACGATGGCCGCGCCCATATTGTCGAGCGAGGCTTCCAGCAGTTCGGAATGCAGCCTTGCGCCATGCATCTGGTCGCGCGCCCGCATCATGCGCGTTACATGACCGGCGATTTCCTGCATCCGCGTGACATGGTTCGTGTCGAATTCCGGTTCGTCGATGCCGCGATGCACTGCAATGCCCAGCGCGCTGTCCTGCGGAAAGCTGAACCCTCCGCCCAGGCACTGTCCGGTGTCGTCCCCGAACCTGCGAAAGAACTCGTTGTAAAAATCGGTCTTTTGGTGCGCCTCTGCAGAAATGAATTCGGTGGAGCGCGCCACGCCCTTGTTCAACCGGTCGGGGTGGAACAGCACCTCGGCCCAATGGTCCAGCCGGTTGAACCCTTCCACCACATAGTGATGAAGCATTTCGTCGGAATAATAGCTGTTGCTATGCAGTAGCCGCACCGAACCGTCGCGTCCCCATGCCTGGATCAGCGCGCTACGCGTGCCCATTTCGTCCGCAATCCGCTGCGGCAGGGTGGCCAAAACCTCTTCATCGACCAGACTGTCGTAAATATGGTCAATTAACTTTTGTATATTCCGTCCCCGGTTCGGAATGATAACTGTTCGTGCGGTAGTTCAAATTTGCCCTATCATCAATTTGAATGATGCCATCGTTCAGCCAGGGTTTATAGTATTATTTCATGCCAGAGAGCAGGACCTGCGCGATTTTTTCGCAACTGGCATGGCGCGACATCCGCCGTTGGGGGATGGACGGGTGGCGCGACAACAGTCCTGATCGCGCTGTCGCATCATGACCATGACCGTGATGCGGCAGCGCGACTTCGCTGACGATTTCGCGTTTATAGATGTGAAGCTTTTAGCCGTTCGACACCGCCCGGCAGACAAATGTGAACGCGGCTAATTACCCGCGTGGGCGCGACTGGCGATAGCTGCCCAGAATCCGCAAATGCTTTGAATAAAAGCCCAGCTCTTCCAATGCGCGGTCCACAGCGGGCTGGCCCGGCGCGCCGACGATATCGGCATAGAACTCGGTCGCGGCGAATGCGGCACCCTTTTGATAGCTTTCCAGCTTGGTCATATTGACGCCATTGGTCGCGAAACCGCCCAGCGCCTTGTATAGCGCGGCGGGGATATTGCGCACTTCGAACACGAATGTGGTCATTGCGGGGCTGGTAATGGTCGCCGGGTCCAGCGCGTCCTTCGCCAGCATGACGAAGCGCGTCATATTGTCGTGCGCATCCTCGATATCGCGGGCGACGATCTTCAACCCGTACAGCCCCGCCGCCATTTCAGGCGCTATGGCAGCAAGGCCGGGGTCCTGCTGTTCGAAAACGGTCGCCGCCGCGCCCGCCGTATCGGCATGATCCATGCCCACCAGCCCGTCGGCGCGCAGCCGGTGGCGGCACTGCCCCAACGCTTGCGGATGGCTGATCACCGCGCGGAACGGCCCGTCGCCCAGCCCCATCAGATTGTGATGGATTTCCATGAAATGCTCACCCGTGATGGCAAGGCCGGATTCGGGCAGCAGGAAATGGATATCGGCCACGCGGCCATTATGCGAATTCTCGATCGGGATGATCGCGCGCGCGGCCCGCCCCTCTTTCACCGCGTCGATGGCGTCGGCAAAGGAAAAGCACGGCATCGGCAGGCAGTCGGGGTCGTATTCCAGCGCGGCGATATGCGAATTCGCGCCCGGCGCGCCCTGAAACGATACCGCGCGCTCCGGCTCTGCCAGGGCGGCACGGGTCATCTTGCTGACCAGCGCCATCGCCGGAGCGGCATAGGGGCTGGCTTTCTGGGATACGGGCGCGTTCATGGGGCCAGCCGTTACGGCTTCGCCGCGCCCATGCCAAGTGGGTTAAGCAGCGGGAGGAATCGCATTAGGGCATGAAACGCCCTTGTCATGCGGCAAACCCTTATTTAGAGCGGCGCGCGAGCCATATCGGCACCAATCGATACCCATGCTTTTCTAGCACGCACTCGCAGACGGATATTTTCTCTGATGGACGGCAAGCTCAATACCATCTTCGGCTGGACCCTGTTCGGTGGCGTCGTCGCCCTCGGCCTTTCCAGCATCAGCGGCCAGATTTTCGACATGGAGCGGCCGGAAGAGCTGGGCTATGTGATCGAGGGCGTCGAGGAAGAGGGCGGCGCCGAAGGGCCGTCGCTCGCCATGTTGCTGTCGACTGCCGATCTTGCCAAGGGCGAGGCGGTATTCGCCAAGTGCGTCGCCTGCCACACCATCGATCAGGGCGGCGCCAACGGCATCGGTCCCAATCTTTATGGCGTGATGGGCAAGCCCGTCGGACAGCATGTCGCCGGCTTTGCCTATAGCTCGGCACTGTCGGGCCATGGCGGCAATTGGGATTTCGAGAATATGGACGCGTGGCTGACCAGCCCGCGCAATTTCGCGAATGGCACCAAGATGAGCTTCGCCGGCCTGAGCAATCCCGAAGACCGCGCCAATATCATCGCCTATCTGAACAGCGTGGGTTCGAACCTGCCGCTGCCCGCAGTAGAGGAAGCACCCGCGGAAGAAGCGGCAGAGGGTGAAGAAGGCGCCGAAGTAGCCGCCGAGACCGAAGCCGAAGTCGCCGCCGGTGCGACCGAAGCCGCCGAAGGCGAAGTCACGGCAGAGGCAGCACCCGCCGAATAAACGGCTGCGACCAGCAAATCACCAAGACCCCCGTCTGGCGCAAGTCCGGCGGGGGTTTTGCAATGCGGTCAGCCCGCGAATGCCGGATGATAGGTGACGATGCCCGCGCCTTCGGCATTGTCGAATCGCAGCGCCTGAAAATAGGGGGTGGGCACATCGGGCAGAACCAGCGCCGGATCGGGTGCAAAGCCGAATCGCGCGTAATAGTCCGGATCGCCCAGCACCACGCAGCCCGACGCACCTGCCGCCCGCAGGCGCGCCAGCCCCTGGCGCACCAGCGCCGCGCCCGCGCCGTGATGCCGGTGTTCGGGTGCCACGGCCAGCGGGCCCAGCCCGAACCAGCCCGCATCGCGCCCGTCGACCAGAACGGGGCTGAATGCGATATGGCCTGTCAGAACGCCGTCGCTTTCCGCCACCAGCGAGACGCTCAACGCGTCGGCTGCGCGTAAGGCAGCGACAATCGCCGCCTCGTTCCCGTCCGCGTGTTCCGCGGTCAGAAAGGCGTGCGTGATCAGGCTGGCGATCGCGCCCACATCGGATTCGCACTCGTCACGAATCCGCACGGGCAATGGCTCAGGCCGCGTCGTCGACCGAATCGAGGCCATAGGCCGTGTGCAGCACACGCACGGCCAGTTCGGTCTCGTCCTCGTCGATCAGCACCGATACCTTGATCTCGCTGGTGGAGATCGCCTGGATATTGATGCCGCGATCAGCCAGCGCCTTGAACATGGTGCTGGCGATGCCCGCATGGCTGCGCATGCCGACGCCCACGATCGAAATCTTGGCCACCTTGGGGTCGGTGATGATGCGGTTGAAGCCGATATGCGGCTTGTGCTCTTCCAACAGGGCCTGCGTGCGCACCAGATCGGCGCTCGGCACGGTAAAGGTCACGTCGGTCTCACCCTTTTCGCGGCCCACGTTCTGGATGATCATGTCGACATTGATATTCGCCGCCGCCAGCGGGGTGAACACGCTGGCCACCGCGCCGGGGCGGTCGGGCACGCGGGTCAGGATGACCTTGGCTTCGTTCTTGTCGGCGGCGATGCCGGTGATCAGCTGGCTTTCCATGTCGAGTCCTTCAAGCTCTTCCTCGCTGACGATCAGCGTTCCGGGCAATTCATCAGCAAGCGGCGCATCGTCGTCGACGAATGACGAGAGCACCTGAACGGGTACTTTTTCCTTCATCGCAAGGCTGACCGAACGGGTCTGTAACACCTTGGACCCGACCGAGGCGAGTTCGAGCATTTCCTCGAACGTCACGGCCTTCAGCTTGCGGGCCTTGGCCACGATGCGCGGGTCGGTGGTATAGACGCCGTCGACATCGGTATAGATGTCGCACCGGTCCGCCTTGACCGCAGCCGCCACGGCGACCGCGCTGGTATCGCTGCCGCCGCGTCCCAGCGTGGCCACGCGGCCATCCTCGGCAAGGCCCTGAAAGCCGGGAATCACGGCAATCTCGCCCGCCTGCATGCTGGCGATGACGGCATCGGCCTCGATCTCGCCGATGCGGGCCTTGGCATGGGCATTGTCGGTATGGATCGGCAATTGCCAGCCCAGCCACGACCGCGCCTTGCAGCCCAAAGCCTGCAGGGTCAGCGCCAGAAGGCCGCTGGTGATCTGTTCGCCCGCCGCGACCACCACATCATATTCGGCCGGATCGTACAGCGGGTTCGCCTCGCGGCAGAAATTGACCAGCCGGTCGGTCTCGCCCGCCATGGCAGAGACGACGACCGCCACCTCGTGCCCTGCGGCCTGCTGGCGGCGCACGATATTGGCGACGCGACGGATCCGCTCCGTCCCCGCCATCGAGGTGCCGCCGAATTTCATCACGATGCGCGCCAAATGCTTCGCCTCTTCCTGTCCGTTTGCGAGTGGGGCCATGCGAATGCTGGCCGTTCGAATGGCGCGCTGTTAAGGGGATGGCATGGGCAATGCAACAATATCACCTGTAACCAATATGCCGGCCAAAACGATCCGACCGCAAGAGGCCGCGCATTTCGGCGCGCTGGCAGCGGACTGGTGGGACCCCAAGGGGTCGTCAGCCATGCTGCACCGGCTGAATCCCGTGCGGCTGGGCTTTATCCGCGATGCCATCGATATGCATTGGGGCGGCGATATACGCGCGCGCCATCCGCTGGCGGGCAAAAGGGCGCTGGATGTGGGCTGCGGCGCGGGTCTGTTGTGCGAACCTCTGGCCCGGCTTGGCGCGGCGGTCACCGGCGTCGATGCCGCGGCAGAGAATATCGGGGCTGCGCGTGCCCACGCGGCTGCGGGCGGGCTGGACATCGCCTATCACGCGGGGGAGCTTGCAGCGCTGGACGCTGGGCGGTTCGACCTCGTCACATCGATGGAAGTGATCGAGCATGTGGCCGACAAGGGCGCCTTTGTGCACCAGTTGCAGGAACGGCTGACCGGCGGCGGGCTGATGGTGCTGTCGACCCCCAATCGCACCACGCGGTCGAAACTGCTGCTGGTCGAGGGAGCCGAGCGGATGGGCATGGTCCCGCGCGGCACGCATCATTGGGACGATTTCATCACGCCCGACGAATTGTGCGAATTGCTGTCCGCCGCAGGGCTGAAGACGGGCGAGCCGAGGGGTATCGCTTTCTCGCCGCTGCGCGGGCTGGAGATTTCGGACGATCTGGCGTTGAACTATATCGTCACGGCGCGGCGGGCCTAATCCTCGCGGATCATCCCGCCCAGCTTCTCGCGCTCTTCCTCGGTCAGCTCGTCCACCGAACGCGGCGGGGGCAAATGGGCAGTCGCCTGTTTGGTCTCTTCGATGATGGCGGGCATTTCCTGCATCAGCGCGGGGACCATTTCCTGCATCCGCGCCATCACGGCGGGGTCCATATAGACCATCATCGAGCTGGCCGCGTATTTTCCACCAGCGGGCGTTTCGAAAAAGCGTGTGATCTCGTTCAATTCGGCAGTGGTGAACTGCGCGGCATAGGCCTCGCTCAATCCCTCGCGCACCTTGGGCTCCATCGATGTCATCACGCCGGTCATGGCCGACATCATGGCGCGCATCGACAGGGTCTGCCGCTCTTCGAAATGGGGGTCGAGGATCGCCATCATCTCGCGCATCGTTCCCTCGCCAGCACTGGCAAGGTCCTGTTCGCTCACTCCGCCCAGCGCGGCCAGATCGCGCATCGGCAGATCCATCACCGAATTCATCGACATGGCGACAATCTGGTCCATGCTCTGTTCCATCATGCGCGCATAGGAACCGTCGGGCAGCAGATAGCCGACCATCTTTTGCGCCGCTGCAAGGCGCGCAGGGTCAAGCGGGGCGGCTTCCGCCATCGCGTCCTGCGCATGGGCCGGAGTGACGAGAGCGGCGGTAGCCAATGCAAGCCCCGCGGCGGCGAGTTTCAGTGATTTCATGGTGCGACCCTTCCCCTGTCAGTCCAGCTATCGGACTGGCACAAAAGGCCGGGCGGGGAAAGGGTTAAGCGGTCAGCCCACCGCGTCCAGATCAGCACGCTTGGTCACGCGGTGGTTATCCTCGTCCTCGCCCTGTTTCCAATAGCTGGAGACATAGAGCCGGTCGGGACCCAGCCCGCGTTCGATGCGGAAATAATCGCGCAGGGCACGCATGGTCGAAAATTCGGCCGCGACCCATGCATAGGTTTCGCCGTCCTGCCAGCCCAGATCACGCATTGCCCGCAGCAGCAATTCGGGATCATTGCCCGAATGCGGATTGACCAGCCAGTGGATTGCAAACCCCTGGGGCACGGCAATGTCCTGCCGGTCATCCTCGTGCTGGATTTCGATCACGGCGGCACCCCGCGCGTCGGCGGGCAGCGATTCGATATTGACCGAGATGGCGGGCAATGCGGTCATGTCGCCCGCCACCAGATAGCGGTCCATGCTTGCGGGCAGCGGTTTGGCAGGCCCCGGTCCGCCGACCACGATCGTGTCGCCGATCGCGGCATTCAGCGCCCAGCTGACCGCCGGACCGGGCGTATCGTGATCCAGCCCGTGGACGACGAAATCGATATCCAGCCCGTCCTCGCCCTGATGGCGGATGGTATAGGTTCGCACCACCGGCTTTGCGCCATCGCCGCCCTCGGACAGACGCAGTTTGACATAGCCGCCTTCGGACCCTTGCGGAAAGCCGGCCAACCCCGAACCGCCCAATCGCAAGCGCACCATATGGGGCGTAACCTGAGTGCGAGACAGGAGGGTAAGCGTGCGCGGTTCGGGGCGGGCCATTGGCTTCCTTTGTTCGTATATTCGTCCCGCATATAGGCCGGCCCGATCATATTGCGAGTGTCTCGCATTATTTTTTTAACGCGGCAGCCCATTCCTTATCGCTGAACCCGACCAGCAGGCCGCCGTCATATTCCACCACGGGCCGCTTGATCATCGACGGATTAGCGATCAGCAGCGCCTCTGCCTTGGCGGCATCGATATCCTGCTTGTCCGCGTCGGACAGACTGCGGAACGTGGTGCCGCGCTTGTTCAGGATCGCTTCCCAGCCCATGTCGGCGATCCATGCCTTCAGATGATCTTGCGGCACACCGGCCTTTTTATAGTCGTGGAACGCATAATCGATCCCTTCGCCCTCCAGCCATTTGCGCGCCTTTTTCACCGTGTCGCAATTGGGGATGCCATATAGAATCATGCTCATCATGCTGCCTTTCGCGTCATTTTCGTATGCCGCCGCCGATAGGGCAGGTGGACTTTTGCGCGCAACGGATGAATAGGGCCGGTCAGGAAGGACAGTCATGAGCGTCAACAGTTTCGGCCGCGTGCTGCGTTTCACGACATGGGGCGAAAGCCACGGACCCGCGCTGGGCGCGGTGGTGGACGGGTGCCCGCCGCAGATCGCGCTGGACGAAGCGGATATCCAGCCCTTCCTCGACGCGCGCCGCCCGGGCACCAGCCGCTTTACCACCCAAAGGCGCGAGCCGGACGAGGTGCGCATCCTGTCGGGGGTGTTCGAGGGGCGCACCACCGGCACGCCGGTCAGCCTGATGATCGAAAACACCGATCAAAGGTCGAAGGATTATTCGGACATCGCGCAAAGCTATCGGCCCGGCCATGCCGATTACGCCTATGACGCGAAATACGGTTTTCGCGACTATCGCGGCGGTGGCCGGTCCAGCGCCCGCGAAACCGCCGCGCGTGTCGCGGCAGGCGCGATCGCGCGCAAGATCATCCCGGGCGTAACGATCCGCGCATGGGTGTCGGAAATGGGCGGCGATGCGATCGATCCGGCCCGTTTCGATCCCGCGCTGATACCGACCAATCCGTTCTTTTGCCCCGATGCCGCCGCCGTCGCCCGCTGGTCCGAAAAGCTCGACGCCGCGCGCAAGGCGGGGTCGTCGCTGGGCGCGGTCGTGACGTGCGAGGCAACGGGCGTGCCCGCCGGTTGGGGCGCGCCGGTCTATGGCAAGCTGGATGCCGATCTGGCCGCCGCGATGATGGGCATCAATGCGGTGAAGGGGATCGAGATCGGCGACGGGTTCGAGGCTGCACGCCTGTCGGGCGAGGAAAACGCCGATCCGATGCGGCCTGCACAGGGCGGCGTGACATTCGATGCCAATCACGCAGGCGGTATTGCTGGCGGCATTTCCACCGGACAGCCCGTGCGCCTGCGCGTGGCGTTCAAACCGACCAGTTCGATCCTGATTCCCGTGCCGACGATCAGGAAAAGCGATGATTCGGACGGTTTTACCGAGGGTGAGATCGTGACCAAGGGCCGCCACGACCCCTGTGTGGGCCTGCGCGGCGTGCCGGTGGTAGAGGCGATGATGGCCCTGACGCTGGCCGATCATTTCCTGCTGCATCGCGCGCAATGCGGGTGAAGCCTTTGTTGCAATTGCGAAAATCCTGAAACGAAGCATCCGCGGCGACGCCGGAAATTGCCGCTGACGGATCGTGCAATTGATCGGGTAAACCGATTAATTCCGTTTCATTGAATAATTCTATCAAACTTATCGGCTTTCTCCGCTTGGGGTTCGCGGGTGCAGCGCCTATCTGGTGTCTCGCAACGGAAATTCACGTCCGTGGTGCACTATCGCATCCCGGCAAACACCAATGGAGTAAACACCGCATGGGTATCATCGGAAGCACGATCAAGCCGTTCAAGGCCACCGCTTTTCAGGCCGGCAAGGACTTCTTCGACGTTGCCGACACCGACGTGAAGGGCAACTGGGCCGTCTTCTTCTTCTACCCCGCCGACTTCACCTTCGTCTGCCCGACCGAGCTGGAAGACCTGGCCGACCAGTACGAAACGCTGAAGGGCATGGGCGTGGAAGTGTACGGCGTGTCGACCGACACCCACTTCAGCCACAAGGCATGGCACGACACTTCGGAAAAGATCGGCAAGATCCAGTTCCCGATGCTGGGCGACCAGCTGCACACGCTGTCGAACAATTTCGGCGTGCTGCGTGAGGAAATGGGCCTTGCCGATCGCGCAACCTTTGTCGTCGATCCCGATGGCGTGATCCAGATCATGGAAATCACCTGCGAAGGCGTCGGCCGTAACGCGTCGGAACTGGTCCGCAAGATCAAGGCTGCCCAGTATGTCCGCAACAACCCCGGCCAGGTCTGCCCCGCCAAGTGGGAAGAAGGCAGCGAGACCCTCGCTCCCTCGCTCGACCTCGTCGGCAAGATCTGATCCAACACACGCCCTCTTCCCTTGAAGGGGCACGAAAAGCGGAGCGGCCCGGATGGTCCCGCCGTCCGGGCCGCTTTTGCGTCCAGAATATGTGAAACAGGAGGCCCCCGCCATGCTTGAAGCCAATCTGAAACAGCAGCTTAAGCAGTATCTCGACAATCTGCGTGAGCCGATCGAACTCGTCGCCTCGCTTGGTGAGGGCAAGAAGTCGGACGACACGCGCGAATTGCTGACCGAAATCGCAGAGCTGAACGACAAGGTCAGCGCCTCTTTCGACGGCAATGACGACCGCAAGCCCAGCTTTATCATCCGCCGCGCCAGCGATCCCGCCAGATGGGTCCGCTTTGCCGGTATCCCGCTGGGCCACGAATTCACCTCGCTCGTCCTTGCCCTGTTGTGGGCAGGCGGCCACCCGCCCAAGGTCGAGCCCGAAGTCATCGAGCAGATCGAGGCGCTGGAAGGCGATTTCGATTTCGAAATGTATTTCTCGCTGTCCTGTCACAATTGCCCCGACGTGGTGCAGGCGCTGACCCTGATGGCGCTGTATAACCCGCGCATCACCGCCACTTTGATCGAGGGCGGGACGTTTCAGGACGAAGTCGACGCGCGCGGCGTGATGGCCGTGCCCGCCACCTTCCTGCATGGCGAGATGTTCGCCAGCGGCAAGATGAGTGTCGAGGAAATCCTTGCCAAGATCGACACCGGTGCAACCGCAAAGCAGGCCGAAAAGATCGCCGCGAAGGACGCGTTCGAAGTGCTCGTCGTCGGCGGCGGCCCTGCCGGTGCCTCGGCAGCGGTCTATACCGCGCGCAAGGGTTTCAGCACCGGCATAGCGGCCGAACGCTTTGGCGGGCAGGTGCTCGACACCATGGGGATCGAGAATTTCATTTCCGTCCCCTATACCGAAGGGCCCAAGCTGGCCGCCGCGCTGGAACAGCATGTCGGCGAATATGATATCGACGTGATGAACCTGCAGACGGCGGAAAAGCTGATCCCCGCATCGCAAGCGGGCGGGCTGCACGAGGTGAAGCTGGCCAATGGCGCATCGCTGAAAGCGCGCAGCCTGATCCTGACGACCGGTGCGCGCTGGCGCAATCTGGGCGTGCCGGGCGAGATGGAATATCGCAACAAGGGCGTTGCCTATTGCCCCCACTGCGATGGCCCGCTGTTCAAGGGCAAGCATGTCGCGGTAATCGGCGGCGGCAACTCGGGCGTCGAGGCGGCAATCGATCTGGCCAATATCGTCGGTCATGTCACGCTGATCGAATTCGACAGCAAGCTGCGCGCTGATCAGGTGCTGCAGGACAAGCTGCGGTCGATGAAGAACGTCAACATCATCACCTCTGCCGCGACGACCGAAATCCTCGGCGATGGCGAGCGCGTGTCGGGCCTTGAATACAAGGACCGCGAATCGGGCGAGCTTCACAAGGTCGAATTGCAGGGCGTGTTCGTGCAGATCGGTCTGGTGCCCAATACCGAGTGGCTGAAGGATTCGGGGCTCGAACTGTCGAAGCATGGCGAGATCGTCACCGACGCGAGGGCTGCGACCAATCTGCCCGGCGTGTTCGCGGCGGGCGACGCGACCGATGTGCCCTATAAGCAGATCATCATTTCGATGGGTCAGGGCGCGACGGCAGGGCTTTCGGCGTTCGACTATCTGATCCGCACCGAGCCGGCGGACCAGATCGCGCAGGCGGAACAGGCACCGCAACCGGCCTGATCCGGCACCGGCCGCGCTATCATCGGGGGCGTCCTGCCGATTGGCGGGGCGCCCCTTTTGCTTGCATAAAACAGGCCGCATCGGGGCTTACCCCGATATTCGCGCCCATACGCCGCGTTATCCTGCCTGCCGGAACGCCGCCGGTCGCGGCGATGCAGGCATGGGTGTTTGGTGTGGGGCGCAGGCTGAATCGGGTTTTTCTGGTGGCGGCGCTGACCTTGATGGCGCAACCCGCTCTGGCGCAGGACGCCCCTGCCGAAGGTGAGATATCGCCGCCTGCACCTGCACCGTCGGATCAGCCGCATGGCAGCAAGCATGGTGGCTTCCTCGACCCGTTCTACGATGACGAGGATGGCAAGCTCGACTTTTCCGAAAGCCTGATGACGGGCGGGTTCTTTCCCATGCCTGTCATCATCACCGAACCGGCAGTCGACGGCGGTTTCGGCGTGGTGGCGCAATTCGTGGACATGACCCCCGGCCAGCCGCAACGCACCACGCGGCGCATGTTGGGCGGCATCAAGACGGGGAACGGGTCATACGGTATCGGCTATTTCCAGTCGGGACAGGCGTTCGACGGGCGCGTTTCCTATAAATTCGGGATCGGGCACGGTAAAATATCGCTCGACATGTACCCCGCCTTTGCGCCCGACGGGATCGAATATACGAACAAATACCAATATGGCATTTTCGGATCGGCACGGCTGCATCTGGCCGATCCGCGCTTTTCGCTGGGGCCGATCGTCGATTTTCGCGGGCTGAAGACCAGCGTGGAATTGCCCGAGATAGAGGGCGTGCCCGACGATTTCCCGACCGACTTTCAGCGCAAGCTGACGACCGGCGCGCTGGGCTTTGGCTTTCATTTCGACAGCCGCGACAATGCGGTCACGCCGCGCAGCGGGTTCAACGCCTTTGTCGAGGGCAAGTTCAATTCGGACAGTTTCGGCAGCGACCGAAATTTCGAAATCTATGACGCGGATGTCTATGCATTCTATCCGCTCGCCGAAAAATGGACATTGGGCGCCAAAACCGAATTGGATGCCGCGCGCGGCGATTTCCCGTCGTTTTTCGCGCCTTCGGTCGATCTGCGCGGGGTGCAGGCGGGCCGCTATCAGGGCAGCACGGCATGGAGTTCGGAAGTCGAGGTGACGCGCAAGTTGTTCCCGCGCTGGTCGGTCGTCGGATTTGCGGGCTATGGCACGGCCTATGCCGGATCGTCGAAGTTCTTCGAAGATTCGGGCGCGGTATTCGCGGGCGGCGGGGGCTTCCGCTATCGCATTGCGCGCAAGTTGGGCGTGGATGCGGGGATGGACGTAGCGTTCGGGCCGGATGGCGCGATCTTTTACATCCAGTTCGGCCATGCGTGGAGCATGGGGATGGACTGACCGCCCGTTATCGCTGGCGTTTCAGAATGATATAGATCGCGCCCGCGCCGCCGTGGCGGGGATGCGCCTTGCGTATGGCGGCGATCTGTCCGGCATGACGACCGGCCGCCAGCCAGTCGAGCAGTTTTGCGCGGATCGCGCCGCGCTTGCTGCCCCTGTCCGCCGCATCGACGGGACGGGGTTTGCCTGCCACCACCAGCAGCACGCGGGCCTGTTGCGCGATGGCCTGCGTCATCCCCGCTTCCAGCCTGCGATAGGCCGCGTCCAGCCCCAGCCCGTGCAGGTCCATGGTGAAATCGGGGTCGATCGTGCCGCGCCCCAGCTTGCGGTCCCAGCCGCGATCCAGCCCGCCACCGCTTTCGTCCGGAACGCGCGGTGGGGGAGGAGGCGGGGGCACCGCGCGCTGCGGGCGGGGCGATTTCGAACGCGATGCGGATTTGGGCGCCTGTTTGGGCGGCGGCAGCGGTTCCTCTGGCGCTTTCTTCGGCGTTTCGGGCCGTTTGCGGCCGGGCATGGGGGTGACGGTAGCGGCCAGATGCGCCCATGCCCGTCGCTCTTCTGCATCCAATTCGCGCTGGCGGCGCCTCATCGCCTCGCGGCACCCAACCGCGCCAGCGTGCCGCGCGGCAGCAGCAAAGTGACTTCGGCCTCGCTCGACATGCCGCCCGCGATCTCTTTCGCGCGCTCTCCCGCGCCCCAGAACGTGTCCAGCCGGTTTGCGCCCTTGATCGCGCCGCCCGTATCCTGCGCGATCCAGATGCCGTCCGCCCCAAACCGATCGCCATCATGGTCGGCATCGATCACGACCGGCGCGCCCAGCGGCACGAAGCGCGGATCGGCGGCGACGCTGGCATGGGGGCGAACCGGCACATCCAGCGCGCCCAGCGGGCCATCGCCGGTCAGCTCGCGGAAGAACACCCAGCTTTTATTGGTGCTCATCACCTCTTCGGCTTCGTCCGGATGGGCGCGCAACCAGTCGACAATGCCCTGCATCGTCGCCTCGCCCGGCTGGAACACGCCGCGTTCGCGCAGCACGCGTCCGATGGCGACATATTCGCGCCCGTTCTGCCCGGCATAGCCGATGCGCATCACGCTGCCATCGGGTGCGCGCAACTGGCCGGAGCCCTGAATCTGCAGGAAGAAGAAATCGATCGGGTCTTTCGCCCAGCCGATCACCGGCGCCCGTCCATCCAGCGCGCCCGCGACGATCTCGGACCGTTCGTAATAGGATGTGAACCGCCCGTCATCGGTCACGCGGCCCAAAGGCGCGCGCCCTTCGCCCGTATATCCGGGCTGGCGCACCAGATCGGCGGGCATGCCATAGACGGGCACGTCATAGCCTGCCGCCTTTTCGCGCACGCCCTCTATCTGCGGTTCGAAATAGCCGGTGAGAAAACCCTCACCCTGCGCGACCCGCACCGGTTCGAAATAGCCTGCAAAGAAATCGCGCGCGGTGGCGGCAGGCCAGACGCGCGCGGCATCACAGGCTGCGCGCCAGTCTTCGGCGCGTGTCAGCCCGCTGGCATCGGTGCGGACAAGCAGCTTGGGGCAGCTTTCGACAAAGGAAGCGAGCGCCGCCGCCGCATCGCCGGGTTCCAGCGCCATGGTGCTGACCGCTGGGCCAGCGTCCAGCGCAGCATCGGCGGCCCTGTCGGGCGCGGGCGGGGGAACGGGTTCGGGCGGCGAACCGGCGCAAGCGGCCAGCAGCGCCATGGCAGGAAGCAATAAAGCGGCAGCAGGCGCAGCCCGTTTGCGCGGCACGGTCTGTCCCCCCGCCAGCCCTGCGGGCTTAGCCTTCGTCGGTTTCGTCGAGCAGCCAGTCGGGACGCATCGCGGTCACCTTGCGGCTGAAGGTCCAGACATCGCGCGACTGGATCGCATCGTCGAGCGAACCCGCGATCATATTCCCGTCCTTGTCCTTGGTCAGTGCGGCAATGTCGGATGCGAAACGCACGGTGATGCGCGCCATCGGATGATCGAAATCGGCACCAACGATTTCCGCCTCCTCGATCCGGATCAGGCGATTTTCAACCGATTCGCCGGCCGCTTCGCGCGCGTCGATCGCGGCGACGAAGCTGGCATAGACATCATCGTCGCACAGCTCGTTCAAAGTCTCGCGGTCACCCTTCCAGAAGGCTTCCAGAATCATGGCGTACGCGCTCTTCGCGCCCTCGATAAAGGCGACAGGCGTGAAGCGGCGGTCGGCATTCGCAATCTCGCGCACCGCGCGCTGCGCGCCCAGCGGAATGCCCGCCAGCGCGCGTTCCAGTCCGGGAAGCTGCCGGTCGTCCGCCGCGCCGGTGCCGTCCGCCGCTTGCGAGCGCGGCGAAGGGGCCTGCGCCTCGGGCGTATGCGGCATTCGGCCCAGCATCTCCTCCTCATGCTCGGCACGGCGGCCGAGGACGGAATAGAGACGCAGGCCCAGAAAGGCGGCGATCATGGCGAGAATGACGATTTCGACGATCACGAGTGATCCATCCGTAATTAAGCATTGGGCCGGCCCCATCGCCGGCATGAAAGGCGAACCTGCCTTAAATAGGCAACAAACACAAATATACAAACAGGGTGAACAACCGGTGACCGGACCGATCCGGCGCAAAACGGGCGCATTTGCGCATCTTGGCGCGTGTTGCCAATTTGCGCCCTCCGACGCTGGCCGCCGATTTACGCCCTCCGGCGCTGGCCGCCAATTTGCGCCCTCCGGCGCAGGCCGGTTGCCCGCGCCGCCGCGCGATGCTACGCGCCGCAACCGACACAGGCGCGCGAGGGGCGCGCCGACCGCAATCGGAAAACGAAAGACATCATGGCCGACGAAGGCAATATCCTGACCGATCTGGACGCTGGCACCAACGCAGGCAACGGCACCGACAACCAGCCCGCCATCGGGCTGATTTCGCAATATGTGAAGGACTTGTCGGTCGAAAATCCGAACGCGCCGCAAAGCTATCAGTGGAACGACCAGCCGCAGCTGGACGTGCAGTTCAACATCCAGTCGAACCAGATCGACGGCGAAGTGCACGAAGTCGCGCTGAAAGTGACCTGCACGGCCAAGGCGGCGCAGGGCACGGCCTATATCGTCGAGGCGACCTATTGCGGCCTGATCGGCATTCGCAACGTACCCGAAGCGCAGGGCCATGCGTTCCTGTTCGCAGAAGCGCCGCGCATCCTGTTCCCCTTCCTGCGCCGCGTCGTGGCCGATGCCGTACGCGATGCGGGCTATCCGCCGCTGCTGCTCGACCCCATCGATTTCGCGGGTCTTTACCAGCAACAGATGGAACAGCGCCGTCAGGCGGGCGAACAGCCGTTCGCCGGTCAGGCCTGAACCGCGAGCCGGAAAAGCCTTAATATATGAGCCTCGTCCGCAATGTCGGGACGATCGGAGGGCTCACCGCGCTGAGCCGCGTGTTCGGCTTTGCGCGCGACATGCTGCTTGCCCGCGTGCTGGGCGCGGGGGCAGCGGCGGACGCGTTCCAGCTGGCATTCATCCTGCCCAACACCTTCCGCCGGCTGTTTGCCGAAGGGGCCTTCTCGGTCGCCTTCGTGCCGATGTATTCGCACCGCCTCCATTCCGAAGAGGGCGAGGCGGCGGCGAACCGGTTCGCGAACGATACGCTGTCGGTGTTCGTCTGGGTGCTGCTGGGCTTTTCGGCGCTGGCCATGCTGGCGATGCCGGGAATCGTGTGGCTGCTCGCGCGCGAGTATCAAGAGGTGCCCGGCAAGTTCGAGCTGTCGGTCATGCTCAGCCGCGTGACCTTTCCCTATCTCGCGCTGGTCAGCCTGGTGGCCATGCTGTCGGGCCTGCTGAACGCACGCTCGCGCTTTGCGCCGGGTGCTTTCGTGCCGGTGCTGCTCAATATCGTGCTGATTACCGGTCTGGGTGCGGGGTTTTATATCGGGCATCACGGCGGCAGCGATGCCGATATCGCTACCGCGCTTGCCATTTCGGTCCCTGCCGCGGGGGTGGCGCAGCTGGCCTATATGATCTGGGCCGTGCGCAAGGCGGGGGTAACGCTGAAAATCACCCGCCCGCATTTCACGCCCGAGGTGAAGCGGCTGGGCATGCTGATCCTGCCTGCCACCTTCGGCGCGGGCATTTACCAGATCAGCCAGTTCGTCGACACGTTCTTCGCCACCAGCCTGCCGCAAGGTTCGCTGACGCTGCTGAAACTGGCCGACCGGCTGAACCAGATGCCGCTGGGCATTGTCGGCATTGCGCTGGGCACGGCGATCCTCCCCATGCTGGCGCGCCATATCCAGACCGGCGACACGCGCGAGGCGCAGCGACTGCAGACCAATGCGGTCGAGATGGCGACGCTTCTTACCCTGCCCGCCGCCGTGGCGCTGGCGATCTGCGCCCCTGCCTTCACCACGGCGTTTTTCGTCGGCGGCAAGATGACGGCGAACGATGGCCTTATCATGGGCAATATCGTGATGGCACTGGTCGCGGGTCTGCCGTCCTATGTACTTGTCAAAGTGTTCCAGCCTGCATTCTTCAGCCGGTCGGACACCAAGACGCCGGTGTGGATCGCGGCGGGCGCGCTGGCCGTGAATATCGCGATCAATTTCTATGTCGTGCCACGTTACGGCATCGTCGGGCTGGCGGCGGCGACGGCGATCACCTCCACGCTGAACGTGCTGACACTGTATACCGTGTTGCAGATGCGCGGCTGGTTCCATTTCACCGCCAAGCTCGGCGGCCGCATCGCGCGGCAGCTGGTGGCCACAGCCGCCATGGGCGCGGTGCTGTGGCTGATCGTGCCACTGATGGCGGACCGCTATGGCGCCAGCGTGATCGAACGGGTCTGGTCGCTGGCCGCGCTGGTCGGCGCGGGCGCTTTCGTGTTCTTCGCGGTGGCGTGGATCATCGGCGCACTCGACAAGGACCTTATCGCGCAGCTACGGCGCAAGCGACCGGCCAAGCCCGTCGACCTATCGGAATAATCCCAAAAAGGCAGTGTTCATGCGTATCGTTTCGGGCATCCAGCCCACCGGCAATCTTCACCTCGGCAATTACCTCGGCGCGATCCGCAACTGGGTGCGCATGCAGGACGAGGCGGCGGCGGCCGGGCATGACTGCTTTTTCTTTCTTGCCGATCTGCATGCGATTTCCATGCCGCACGATCCCGCCGCGCTGACGGCGAACACCCGCACCATGGCCGCCGCGCTGACGGCATGCGGGATCGACAGCAAGAAATCGGTGCTGTTCAACCAGGCGCAGGTGCCCGCCCATGCAGAGCTGCAATGGCTGTTGAACGGCACGGCGCGCATGGGCTGGCTGAACCGCATGACGCAGTTCAAGGACAAATCGGGCAAGAACCGCGAGGGGGCGAGCGCCGCGCTGTTCACCTATCCGGTGCTGCAGGCTGCCGATGTGCTGCTGTACCAGACGACCCATGTGCCGGTGGGCGAGGACCAGAAACAGCATCTGGAACTGGCGCGAGACATTGCGCAAAAGTTCAACAACGACTTCTGCACCGAAGAAGCACCGCTGTTCACCCTGCCCGAACCGATCATCCCGCCCGATGCGGCGCGGATCATGTCGCTGCGCGACGGCACATCGAAGATGAGCAAGTCGGACCCTTCGGATATGAGCCGGATCAACCTGTCGGACGATCCCGACACTGTGATGAAAAAGGTGAAGAAGGCCAAGACCGATCCGGAACCGCTGCCGTCGGAGCCCGCGGGGCTGGCTGGCCGGCCCGAGGCGCTGAACCTTGTCGCCATCTATGCCACGCTGACCGACAAGAGCGTGGCGGGTGTGCTGGCCGATTTCGGCGGCGAGGGTTTCGGCAAGTTCAAGCCCGCGCTGGGCGAATTGCTGGTCGAGCATCTGCGCCCCGTGACCGCCCGCTTCAACGAGCTGAAGAGCGATGTGGAGCAGATCGACGCCATTCTGGCGCGCGGCGCGGCCAAGGCGCGCGAGGCGGCGGCACCGACGCTGGCGGGCGCGTATAAAGCGCTGGGGCTGCTGCGTTAGGCCATGCATGCCTAATGCCATGAAACTACGGCGCTTGTCGGGCGTTTGAAAGTCGATATTCAACTTTCGTTCACCGGCGAATCGCTACAGGATGTGCAAGATTTGCGGCGTCCTGCGCGATATTGGCAGCGGACCGGCGCCCGTGGACTGCAATTGGAGAGCAAGTCGATGACATCCCCGCGACAGACCGCCCGTTTCGGCTTTTGGGCCAAAATGCTGGCCGCACCGCTGCTGGTCGCGGGCGTCGCCGCCTGCTCCACGCCGTTCAAGGCCGATGTCTCGCGCTTTCAGGCGCAATTGCCCGCGCCACAGGGGATGAGCTTTGCCGTCGTCGCCGACGATCCGGCATTGAAGGGCGGCCTCGAATTCTCGCAATATGCGGGTTATGTCGCGCAGGAAATGACGCAGCTGGGCTATACGCAGGCATCGCCCGAAACGGCGGATCTGCTGGTCAGCTTTGATTATGGCGTCGATACAGGCCGCGAGAAGGTTACGACGACCGGCGCCGGTTTCTATCGCGATCCTTATTTCAGCCCGTGGTACGGCGGTTTCTATGGCCGCCGGCCCTATTACCGGTCGGCATGGGGCTATGGCTGGTACGATCCGTTCTTCGCGGGCGGCCCCGACGTGCGCAGCTATACCGTCTATACCAGCGGCATCGATATGAAGATCGACAATCGCGTGTCGGGCGAACGCCTGTTTGAGGGCAAGGCAGAGGCCGTTTCGACTTCGAACCGGCTGCAATATCTGGTGCCCAATCTGGTCGATGCGATGTTCACCGACTTCCCTGGCCAGTCGGGCGAAACCGTGCGCATCTCGATCGCGCCCGAAGACGGGTCGAAGAAAGTCCGCTCGCTGGACTGATCGCGCCGGATAACCTGCCCGTTTATCCTGACCGTTCCCCGCATTCTGGCCGTTCAGGGTCGGGAAAGCGCGCATTTCCTATAAAAGCAGGGCGATTCGCCCCCGACGGCCTCATGCGTCGGGGCGAAGCGTTTCCCTCGGGGCGGACTCATCTGTTATGAGGCCACACCCGCCCCGCATGACTTGCCCGGCCGTTGGGCCCCAGCGTCAGAGAGAAGGGCGCAGGGCCGACGTTACTGAGGGGCGGCCGGGCCTTTTGGCAAAATCTAGCCCTGATCGCCCTTGATCGGGCTGACTTCCGCCGAACCGAAACCGGTGGAGCCGAAACCGCCTGCACCGCGCTTCGTCTCGTCCAGATGCTCCACCTTCAGCCAGCTGGCGCGCACCACAGGGCTCAGCACCGCTTGCGCGATCCGGTCGCCGCGCTGCACCTCATAGGGTTCCTGACCGTGGTTGATCAGGATCACCTTCAGCTCGCCGCGATAATCCGAATCGATAGTGCCCGGCGTATTGGGCACGGTAATCCCGTGCTTCAGCGCCAGCCCCGAACGCGGGCGGATCTGGATCTCGAACCCCTCGGGAATGGCGACGGCGAGGCCGGTGGCGACGGCCACACGCTCTCCGGGCGCGATGATCCAGTCCTCGGCGGAAATCACATCCATCCCCGCCGCACCCTCGGTCGCATAGGACGGCAGCGGCAGATCGTCATTGCCGGGCAGGCGCATCACGGGAACGGGTACGGGGTCGTGCGGCTTCATCATTCGGCGTCCTTGTTGCAATGCGCGGCAATCCGCTCGACCAAGGCGGCGGCAACCTTGTCCTTGGGCATGGCGGGCCAGTCCTCTACCCCGTCGCCGGTGACAAGATGGACCGTGTTGCTGTCGCCCCCCATCACGCTGCTTCCGGGCGGGCCAGATACGTCATTGGCGACGATCCAGTCCGCGCCCTTGCGCAGCCGCTTGGCCTGCGCATGGCTGACGACATGGTCGGTTTCGGCTGCAAAACCGATCAGCAGATGCGGGCGGGCGGGCGATGCGGCGACGCTGGCCAGAATATCGGGGTTCACGGTCAGCGGCAGCGGCGGGACCTGACCCGAACCGTCCTTCTTGATCTTTTGCGCCGAACGGTCGGCCGCGCGCCAGTCCGCGACGGCGGCGACCATGATCGCCACATCGGCAGGCAGCGCCTGTTCCACCGCTTCCAGCATTTCGACCGCCGATTCGACGTCATAGCGGTCGACGCCCGGCGGGGTTTCCAGATGCACCGGCCCCGCGATCAGCGTCACCTGCGCCCCCGCCGCGGCAGCGGCAGCGGCAATGGCAAAGCCCTGCTTCCCGCTCGACCGGTTGGCGATATAGCGGACGGGGTCGATCGGCTCATGCGTGGGGCCCGCGGTGACGAGGACGTGGCGACCATGCAACGAACGATGCGTTTCGCCCGCGAAGTCGGGCTGGCCCATCAGCGGATCGACTTCCCCGGAACGGGTGATCGCCTGCCAGATCGCTTCCGGCTCGGGCAAGCGGCCCGCGCCGAATTCGCCGCAGGCCATCGGCCCTTCGTCGGGCTCCAGAACCGTCACCCCGTCGGCGCGCAATTGCGCGACATTGCGGCGCGTGGCGGGATGGTCCCACATGCGCACATTCATCGCGGGCACGGCCATCACCGGCTTGTCGGTGGCCAGCAGCAGCGTGGTGGCAAGGTCATCGGCGATCCCCGCCGCCATCTTGGCCATCAGATCGGCCGTCGCGGGGCAGACCACCACCAGATCGGCCTCGCGGCTCAGCTGGATATGGCCCATCTCCGCCTCGTTCTTCAGGTCCCACAAGGTGGTGTAAACGGGCTTTTCCGACAGGGCCGCCAGCGTCATCGGAGTCACGAAATGCTGGCCGCCTTCGGTGACCACGCAGGTCACCTCCGCGCCGCCTTTACGGATCAGGCGAACCAGCTCGCATGCCTTATAGGCCGCGATGCCGCCACCGACGATCAGCAGGATCTTTCGCGGTGCCACCTGTTCGCTCCTATCCGATCCAGCCCATCATCATCGCAGCATAGACCGCCGCGCCGCCGATGCCAGCACCCAGCGCATAGGGCATCGGCGATGCGCCGCCCTGCACCTTCTTGCGCGCGCGGCGTTCCCAGATCAGCTCCACATCGGTCAGCGGCGGCGGTTCGGGCGCGCCGCCCTTGGCCGGAAACTGCTCTTCGATCCGGCGGACAAGGTCGGGGATGCGCAGCAATGTCTGGGTGTCGGTGCGGATGCGTTCGGCAATCGCGGCCTCCGGTCCCAGCTCGTCGCGGATCCATTCGCGCACGAAGGGCGCGGCGACATCCCACAGGTTGATGCCGGGATACAGCTGGGTGGCGATCCCCTCTACCATCACCATGGTCTTTTGCAGCAGCAACAGATGCGGCTGCGTCTGCATGTCGAAATCGCGCGTGATCGCGAACAGCCCGTCAAGCATCTGGCCGACGCTCAGCTCGCTTACCGGCTTGCCGCGCATCGGTTCGCCCACGGCGCGCAGGGCCGTGGCGAATTCGTCGACCGAATGGTGGCTGGGCACATATTGCGCCTCGAAATGGATTTCGGCCACGCGGCGGTAATTGCCCGTGGTCAGCCCATAGAGGATTTCCGCCAGCCACGCCCGCGCACGCCGGTCGATGCGGCCCATGATGCCGAAATCGATGGCGACGATGGTGCCGTCGGCCTGCACGAACAGATTGCCCTGATGCATATCGGCATGGAAAAATCCGCCGCTGATGGCCTGCCGCAGGAACGCCAGCACCAGCCTTTGCGCGATATCCTGCAAGTCATGACCCGCAGCCAGCAAGGCTTCGCGGTCCGACATCTTGATGCCGTCGATCCATTCGATCGTCATCACGCGGCCATTGGTGCGGTCCCAGTCGATCCCGGGCACGGCGAAGCCCGCCACCGCATGCATCGATTCGGCCAGTTCCGACGCACTTGCCGCCTCGCGCCGCAAATCCAGCTCCCGATTGGTCCAGCGCTTGAAATTGGCGATGGTCAGGCGCGGGCGCAGGCGTTTCGCCTCTCCGCCCAATGCTTCCAGATGGGCGGCTGCCCATTCATAGGTGTCGATGTCGCGGCTGAACTGTTCGCGAATGCCGGGACGCAGCACTTTGACGGCGACGGTGCGGCCGTCCTTGGTGATGGCGCGATGCACCTGCGCGATGCTGGCCGCGCCGACGGGCGTTTCCCCGATTGAATCGAACAGATCGGTCCATGGCCGCTCGAAGCTCGCCTCGATCGCGGCGGCGATCCGGTCGAACGGCACGGGCGGCAGCGAATCCTGCAATGTCAGCAAATCGCGCGCGGCTTCCTCGCCCACCAGATCGGGGCGGGTGGCCAGCGTCTGGCCCAGCTTGATCGCGGCGGGGCCGATGTCCTGAAACGCCTCGGCATATTGGGGCTGTTTGGGCTGGATCGTCCCGAAGCGCGCGATCCGGCACAGGCGGCGGACGGGGCCGGGTGTTTGCGGATGATCCTCGACAATGCGCAACGCGCCGTGCCGCGCAAGGATGCGGCCCCATTTGAGGAGGCGGTAGATATGGGTGGCGGGTTTGGTCACGGGCTTCTTAAATCTTCCAGCCCGAATGGATCGCGACCAGCCCGCCCATGATCGGCTCTACCTTCGTCTGCACGAAACCCGCTTCGCGGATCATGCGTTCAAATTCGGGCATGGTCGGAAAGCGGCGGATCGATTCGATCAGATAGCGATAGCTGTCCTCGTCCCCTGCGATCATCTTGCCGATCTGGGGCACGAGCCTGTGCGAATATTGATCGTAGATTTCCTTGAAACCCGGCCATTCGGTGGTCGAAAATTCAAGGCAAAAGAATCGCCCGCCATGTTTCAGCACGCGACACGCCTCGGCCAAAGCGCGGTCGATATGGGTGACGTTGCGAATGCCGAAGGCGATCGTATAGGCATCGAAACTGCGATCCGGAAACGACAGCGCCTCGGCATTCTGGCACGACCAGACGAAATCATTAAGGCCCCGCTTCACCGCGCGTTCGAGGCCGACGTCCAGCATGTCCTGATTAATGTCGGACACGGTAATTTCCGCGCCCGAATCGGCCATGCGAAACGCGATGTCGCCGGTGCCGCCCGCCATATCGAGAATACGTTCGCCGCCGCGCGGTTTGACGCGGCGCACGAAACGGTCCTTCCACAACCGGTGCATGCCGCCCGACATGGCATCGTTCATGATGTCGTATTTTTTGGCCACTCCCGAAAACACCGCGCCGACGCGGGCGATTTTTTCGTCTTCGGGGATTTCCTCATAGCCGAAAGAGGCGGTTTTGGGGCTGATATCCGTCATGGCGGGCGGTTTAGGGCCTAATCTGCCCGGGGCAAAGGAAAAGCGGTGCGATTCAGCGCTGGCATTGGCGGCACCAGAACGTGGATCGCCCGCCCTGCACGAATCGCTCGACCGTGCCGCCGCAATGGCATGGCTGCCCCTCGCGCCCGTAAACGCGCCAGCTGGCCGCGAAATAGCCCAGCTCGCCATCGGGCCGCGCATAATCGCGCATCGACGATCCGCCTGCCGCGATCGATTCGCCCAGCACATCGCGGATCGCGGGGACCAGCAGCCTGAGCTTGGGCAGAGACACGCGGCCTGCGGGCTTGTCGGGGCGGATACCGGCGCGGTGCAGCGCCTCGCACACATAGATATTGCCCAGGCCTGCCACGATCCGCTGGTCCAGCAGGGCCAGCTTGATCGCCGGAACCTTGCCCGCCAGCGCAGCCTTCAGATAGGCGGGGGTAAAATCGGGGCCGAGCGGTTCGGGGCCCATGGCGGCAAAGGGGGCGAATGCCGTCAGCGGATCGCCCGCGACCAGATCGACCGAGCCGAAACGCCGCGCATCGTTCAGGGCAAGAACATGTCCGGCCCCCGTTTCCAGCACCAGATGATCGTGCTTGCCGATTTCGGCGGGGTCGATCCGCCAGCGGCCGCTCATCCCCAGATGGAAGATCGCGGTCTGATCCCGATCCAGATGGATCAGCCCGTATTTCGCGCGGCGCGACAGATGCGTCACCACCGCGCCCGTCATCACCTGCACCAGTTCGGGCGGGAACGGGCGGCGCAGATCGGGGCGGTTGACCGCAATACGCGCGATCGTCTCGCCTTCCAGAAAACCGGCAAGGCCGCGGATCGTGGTTTCGACTTCGGGAAGTTCAGGCATGGGCGGACAAAGGCATAAGGCACATGAAATAGGGGCGGCACCCGCCGATTGCGAGCACCGCCCCCGTCATTCGTGCAACTGGCGGGTTCAGCTTTCCAGCTGACGCAGCAGGCTGCGCACATCGCCGTCCATATCGGCATCGCGCGTGCGCAAATCCTCGATCAGGCGGACGGCATGGATCACGGTCGAATGGTCGCGCCCGCCGAACTTGCGCCCGATTTCGGGATAGCTGCGCGGGGTCAGCACTTTGGCCAGATACATCGCCACCTGACGCGGACGCACCACGGCGCGGGCACGGCGCTTCGACGCCATCTCGCTGCGGTCGAGCCGGTAGAACTGGCAGACTGTGCGCTGAATCTCGTCAATGGTGATGCGGCGGCGGTTGGCCGACAAGATGTCGGTCAGCTGTTCCTCGGCAAGGTTCAGTGACACCGGTTGCCCCGTCAGCTGCGCATAGGCGATCAGCTTGTTGAGGCCGCCCACCAGTTCGCGGACGTTGCGGCTGATCGTGCGGGCAAGGAATTCGATCACATCGTCGGGCACATCGTTCGACGTGAACCGCGTGAGGCGATGTTCAAGGATCTTGCGGCGCAGGTCGATATCGGCAGCCTGAATATCGGCGACCAGACCCATCGACAGGCGCGACAACAGGCGCGGTTCCACCCCGTCCAGCGCTTGCGGCGCGCGGTCGGCGGCAAAGCCTAGCCGCTTGCCTTCGGCCAGCAGCGCGTCGATCGTATAAAGCAGCTCTTCCTGCGCCGATGCCTTGCCGATGATGAACTGGATATCGTCAACCAGCAGCATGTCGAAACCGCGCAGGCGCGATTTGAATTCGATCATCTGGTTCTGGCGCAGGGCCTGCACGAACTCGACCATGAAACGCTCGGCCGAGCAATAGAAGATGCGGCTGCCCGGTTTCGCAGCAGCGAACTGGTGGCCGATGGCGTGGAGCAGATGCGTCTTGCCCTGCCCCGTCGCGGCCTTGAGGTAGAGGGGCGAGAATTGCGGCGCTTCGGATGCGGCCATGCGCTGCGCGGCATTATAGGCCAGCACATTGCCTTCGCCGGTGACGAAGCTGGCGAAGGTCAGCGTGGGATCCAGCCCTGCGCTGCCCAGTTCTGCGATCGCATCGGCGGGATTGGTCGGCGCGGGGGTGTGATCGTTCGCGGCGGCAGGGCCGACATGCAGTTCGGGCAGCTTGCGGCGGCCGGGATGGACCGAAATGCGCACATTGCGCACTTCGCTGCGCGCAATCTTCCACGCCAGCGACAAGCGGTCCGAAAACCGGTCGTTGACCCAATTGGCCGAAAATTCGGTGGGAAGGTAAAGGTCGAGCGTCCCCGTCTCGCGGCAGAAATTGCCCAGCTCGATCGGGCGAATCCACTGGCCATACAGCTGCTGGCCCAGATCCTTGCGCAGACCCACGCAAATGTCCGACCAGTCCGCCGCCAGGGCCTCACGCTCTTCTTCAGCCATCAGATTATTCACTTCACTATCCATTGGCCCGCGCACCGCCTTGTTCTGACCCATCTGTTTGGATCCCGGATTTTGCTGAGCGGTGATACCGCTCGCCAGCGGACCTGCCCCCGTTCGTCCCATGACCATATTGCTCCGATCCCGACTTCGAACCCTGTACTTTACGCCCGATACCTCAAGCCGGTCACTATAGGGTGCACCCTTAAGAAAACGCCGAACCGAAACGATCATCAAATCGATTCCGGTACCATGCCTTTGAAACCGGCACGGCTCAACAGTCCTCTGCCGCCCCCTAACGGCAGGAAGATGAATCTGCGTTGTCTAGTGGTGCCGCCCATGAATTGACCGGCGAGTCAGTTTCTAAGGCTGTGGAGGGCAAAGCGGCAAGGGTGGACAGGTAAAAAATCTGAAATAAAGCCAGTTGACTCGTGCAATACCGCAGAAACGCTACGCTTCTGATTTAAACGGCTGAAATGCGCGGTTTTTTACACGCGAAGCACTGTCCGGCCACGTCCGAATCGTGGATTAACCGTGAAATTGTGCAATGCAGCAAATTTCCACCCGCTTTGCGGCAGCGCAACGCAAAAGGCCGGAGATAACATCTCCGGCCCTTCGGCGGCAATTTCGCTGCGCGGATGGGACCGATTCGGTCCGAATCACCCCTTGGCGAATTGCAGAATATGAAAGCTTCGCGACTCAGCCCGATTTCCTTGACGCACCACGCATTGCGCGGCGCGGGCAGGGAAGCGGGCGAATCGACGCACCCCGATCAGGGAGTGGCGATCAGAGAGCGGCGACGCGCTTGGTCAGCCGGCTCATCTTGCGCGAAGCAGTGTTCTTGTGAAGCACGCCGCGCGCCACGCCGCGGGCCAGCTCGGGCTGTGCGCTGGCGAGGGCGGTGGTGGCTGCTGCCTTGTCGCCGCTGGCAATGGCCAGCTCGACCTTCTTCACAAAGCTGCGGATGCGGCTGATGCGGTTACCGTTCACTTCGGCGCGCCGCTCGTTGCGGCGGATGCGCTTGCGCGCCTGCGGCGTATTGGCCATTCGTATATTCCTTCTCGGCTGACGGGCAGCCCGCTATTGGTTCAAGACCGGTTGGCGGCTGTGAGCCCGAAAGCCCGAGCAGCCCGAAAATCCGTAAATGAAATCCGCACGGAATCGCCGCCCCCAACGGGGCCGGTTCCACGGAAAGCGGCCGCATAGCGACGGCAGGGCGAATCGTCAAGGATTGCCGCACATTGCGACGATCGCCCCGTGCGGGCGGCACTTGCCCTTCGCGCGCGGCGGATGCAAGGGCATGCCATGGACGCGCCTTCGCACGAAATACCGCCCTGTTCGGTTACCGATCCGGCCTATTCGGTCACCGATCCGGGCCGCCTCGACCGATTCGCCCGCCATATCGTGCTGCCCGAACTGGGCGGCGCGGGTCAGGCGGCGCTGGCGGCGGCGCATATCGCGGTGATCGGCGCGGGCGGGATCGGTTCGCCCGCCATCCAGTATCTGGCCGCTGCGGGATTCGGACGCATCACCATCATCGACGACGATCTGGTCGAGCCGAGCAATCTGCAGCGCCAGACGATCTTTACCGAAAGCGATCTGGGCCAGCCCAAGGCCGAAGCCGCCGCCGCATGGGTGCGACGCTTCGATCCCGCCTTGCAGGTAACGCCGGTCCGCGCGCGCATCGATGGCGGCAATGCCGCCCGCCTCTTGGGCGATGCGGGACAGATCCTCGACGGCTGCGATAATTTCGCAACGCGGCTGGCCGTGTCGGACGCCTGTGTCCGGCTGGGCAAGCCGCTGACCAGCGCCGCCGTGGGGCGGTTTCAGGCGCAAATGGCCAATTTTGCGGGGCATCTGCCCGATCAGCCCTGCTATCGCTGCTGGGTCGGCGATGCCTTCGATGCAGAGGATTGCGACACATGCGCCGCCGATGGTGTGCTGGGTGCCTTTACCGGCATGGCGGGCAGCATGGGCGCGATGATGGCCGTGCGGATCGCGGTTGCCGGTGTTTCGGCGCTGGGCGATCCGCAATTCGGGCAATTGCAACTGTTCGACGGGCTGAAACCTGCATTGCGCACGATACGCGTGATGAAGGACCCGGGATGCAGCGCCTGCGGTGCGGCGTCCGTGCAGAGCTAGGGCCCGCTCGACTGGCCGCTCGACAGTCGCGCACCGCGCCCCCATATCGCCCGCATGGCAACACAGACCGAACCCGCCCCGCCCGTCGGCGCCGCGATCGCGCTGGAACCGCTGGTCCGCCGCGTGCTGGCCGATAATCCCAGTGCCTTTACGCTGCACGGCACGCAGACCTATCTGGTCGGCAGTGGCAGCGATGTCGCCGTGATCGATCCCGGTCCGGACGAGGCGGCGCATATCGACGCGCTGGTCGCAGCCATCGGTGACAGACGCGTGGCGGCGATCTGCTGCACGCACACCCACCGCGACCATTCGCCCGCCGCCGCCCCGCTAAAGGCCCGTACCGGCGCGCCGGTCATCGGCTGCGCGGCGCTCAATCTGGAAAGCATCGGCCCGCGCGGCGACGCCCCGTTCGACCCCAGCTATACGCCCGACCGCGTGCTGCACGACGGCGAGCAACTGGCGGGCGACGGCTGGACCCTGACCGCTATTGCCACTCCCGGCCATACGTCGAACCATCTGTGCTTTGCGCTGGAGGAAACGGGGGCCCTGTTCACCGGCGATCACGTGATGGGCTGGTCGACCACGGTGGTGATCCCGCCCGATGGCGACATGGGGCAATATATGGCCAGCATGGAGCTGCTGTACGAGCGGGAGGACCGCATCTATTACCCCGCCCATGGCGCGCCGGTCACCAAGCCGCGCCAGCTGGTGCGCGGCATGATCGGCCACCGACGCCAGCGCGAGCGGCAGATCCGCCGCCTGCTGGACGGCGGGCCCAAGTCGATCACCGAAATGGTCGCGGCGATGTATGTCGGGCTCGATTCGCGGCTCGTCGGCGCAGCGGGCATGTCGGTGCTGGCGCATCTGACCGAACTGCAAAATCGCGGGGAAGCCGAATCCACCAACGACATATGGCATCTGACCAACTGATCTTTCCGTTTCGGCCCCGACAGGCGTAAAAGCCGCACCGGGTCGCGTAAAGGAGAGGGGTTGGCCAGATGGCGACTTCACCGCTTACCAGTCAGCCGGACAGATCGGCGGAAACGGCCGAGCGCCGCTTCTACCTTTATCTTGCCATCGTCATGTCGCTTACGATCGTGGCGGGCTTTTCGATTCACCTTGCGATGGGCCGGTCGACTTTCGCCGTGCCCGCGATCTTTCACGCCCATGCGTTCGTGTTTTTCGGCTGGGTCGGGCTGTATCTGGCGCAGAATATTCTGATCGCGGGTAATAATGTCCGGCTGCACCGCAGGCTGGGCATGCTGGCGATGGCGTGGATTCCGCTGATGGTGGTGGTGGGGATCGCACTGTCGCTGACCGTCGTGCAGCGCACCGGCGGGCCGTTCTTTTTCGACAAGAACCAGTTCATGTTTTCCAATATCGCCCATTTGCTGGCCTTTGCAGGGCTGGCCATCGCATCGCTGCGGGCGCGGCGCTATTCCGGCTGGCACAGGCGGTTGATGCTGGTGGCGATGGCGATCCTGACGGGGCCGGGGCTGGGGCGGCTTGTCCCGCTGCCCTTGCTGATCCCGCATGCGTGGCACCTGATGCTGCTGATCCTGCTGGTCTGGCCCGCCATCGGCATGATCCGCGACAAGATGGTAACGGGCCGTGTCCATCCGGCATGGTTTTGGGGCATCGGTTTCCTGCTGGCGATGCAACTGGTGGCCGATCTGCTGGCCTATTCCGACTATGGCATCGCGCTGACCGAGCAATATACGGCCGGCACGCCGGGTGCGGAGCGGCCCATGGCGGCCTTTCTGCCGCCGGGCTTTACCCTGTGACGCCGCGCCCAATCTGCTTGAACTGAAGGGGCGGGCAGTCCATCTGGGGCCCAGCATTACGCTTAGGAGCCTTTCGATGACTGCCCAGCCCCCCGAATCTCTGACCGGCCTCGACCTTCGTGCCGAGATCGAGCGGCTGCGCAAGGAGCGCAATGCCGTGATCCTCGCGCATTATTACCAGAAGCCGGAATTGCAGGATCTGGCCGATTTCGTCGGCGATTCGCTGGAACTGTCGAAAAAGGCCGCCGCGACCGATGCCGATGTGATCGCATTCTGCGGCGTGAAATTCATGGCCGACACCGCCAAGATCCTCAGCCCCGAAAAAATCGTCGTGCTGCCCGATCTGGATGCCGGTTGCAGTCTTGAGGATTCGTGCCCGCCCGAAAAGTTCAAGGCGTTCCGCGAAGCGCACCCCGATCACATCGCGCTGACCTATATCAATTGCAGCACCGAGGTGAAGGCGCTGTCCGACGTGATCGTGACCAGTTCATCGGCCGAGACGATCCTTGCGCAGATCCCCAAGGAGCAGAAGATCATCTTCGGTCCCGACCGGCATCTGGGCGGCTATCTGAACCGCAAGTTCGATCGCGACATGCTGCTGTGGCCGGGCGTGTGCATCGTGCACGAGGCGTTCAGCGAGACCGAGCTTCTGAAGCTGAAGGAACAGCACCCCGACGCGCCCATCGCCGCGCATCCCGAATGCCCGCCGCACATTGTCGATCATGCCGATTACGTCGGGTCGACCAGCGGCATTTTGCAATATGCCAAGACGATGGAAGGCGACACGCTGATCGTCGCGACCGAGCCGCATATCATCCACCAGATGGAAACCGCGCTGCCCGAGAAAAATTTCATCGGCGCGCCGGGTGCGGACGGCAACTGCAACTGCAATATCTGCCCCTATATGGCGCTCAACACGATGGAGAAGCTCTATCTGGCGTTGCGCGATCTGGAACCGCGGATCGAGATCGAGGAAGGCCTTCGGCTGAAGGCGAAGCAAAGCCTCGACAAGATGATCGAGATGGCGTCGGGCACGATCGGCAAGGGCGATCTGGGGCGGGCGTAATGCGTCCGATATTCGAGGCCGTCGCTATTCTGGCCGCCCTGCTTTCGGCGCAAGGGGCCGCGACGGCCCATGCACAAGAGGATACTATGACCGACACCCCCCGCTGGTCGCTGGCCATTCACGGCGGCGCAGGCGTGCTGACGCCCGAACGCTATTCGCCCGAGCAGGTCGCCGAATATCGCGCCGCGCTGGACAAGGCGCTGGAAGCCGGCAGCGCGGTTCTGGCCGATGGCGGCACGTCGATGGACGCGGTGCAGGCGGCGGTGATGGTGCTGGAAGACGATCCGCTGTTCAACGCGGGCCGCGGCGCGGTGTTTACGTTCGAGGGGAAGAACGAGCTGGACGCCGCGATCATGGATGGCGAAACCCGCATGGCGGGCGCGGTCGCGGGTATTCTGACCACAAAAAACCCCGTCACTGCCGCGCGGGCAGTGATGGAAAACAGCCCGCATGTGTTCCTGTCACACGACGGCGCGAATATATTCGCGCAGGAACAGGGGCTGGAACAGGTCGACCCAGCCTATTTCGCGACCGAGGAACGCCGCCGCCAATGGCAGGAATTCCGTGACCGCGTCGCATCCGGCGAGGACTGGTTCGACGCGGACCTGAAATATGGCACGGTCGGTGCGGTGGCCGTCGATACGCACGGCCATGTCGCCGCCGCGACCTCGACCGGCGGGCTTACCGGCAAGCGCTGGGGCCGCGTGGGCGATTCGCCGGTGATCGGCGCGGGCACCTATGCCGACGACCGCGCCTGCGCCGTTTCCGCGACCGGAGCGGGCGAATATTTCATCCGGCTGGGCGTCGCGCATGAAATCTGCGCGCGCATGCGTTTCAAGGGCGAGTCCGCGCAGCAGGCCGCCAACCATGTCATCGGCGAAGTCGGTGCGCTGGGCGGCGATGGCGGGGTGATCGTGGCCGCGCCCGATGGCAGCACCGGATTCGCGTTCAACACGCCCGGCATGCATCGCGGCCGGATCGACAGCACGGGCCTGCGCGAAACCGCGGTATTCGGCACCACGAAGTAATCGCCGGACCCTTAACCGGCGCGGCGCGTTCATCATGCGATGACCGCCCGCCTTCTTTCGATCTGGAGCCGGATCAACGCCAGCTACTGGTTTTATCCGGCGATCTTCTCGGTGCTCGCGTTTTTCCTCGCGCTGGGCACCATCGCGCTCGATCGCGGGCGTGCCGCCGATATTCTGGCGAACAGCGACTGGCTCGTCCCCGCCCGCCCCGGCGGTGCCAGCGACATGTTGCAGGTCATCGCGGGCAGCACCATCGGCGTTGCCGCCACGGTGTTTTCGATCACCATCGTCGCCGTATCCTATGCCAGCGGCACCTATGGCCCCCGCCTTTTGACCAATTTCATGGAGGACAAGGGCAACCAGCTGTCGCTCGCCACCTTCATCGGCACCTTCGTCTATGCGGTCATGGTGCTGCGCGTGGTGCGACGCGAGGACGAGGCACCCGTCCTTGGCGCAAGCGGCGATGCGCTGCCCGGTTTCGTGCCGCAATTATCGCTGCTGGTCGCCATCGCGCTGATGCTGATGTCGATCGGGGTGCTGGTCTATTTCCTTAACCACGTGCCCGATTCGATCCGCATCAACACGGTGCTGGAAGATATCGGCAAGCGCCTCATCCGCCAGATCCGGCGCCGCTTCCCGCGTGAGGGGGACGATGGCGATGCGCCCGATATCGACACCGATACCCGGGTCCGCGCCGAACGCGCCGGCTATATCGAGATTATCGATTTCGACGGGCTGGAGGATATTGCCCGCAACCATGACGGCCGCATCGTGCTGTTGGTCGAGGCGGGCGATTTCATCCACCCGCCCCGCGCTCTGGCAGGGCTGGCCAATATGGGCGGGGACGACGCCATCGCGGGAAAAGTGCGCGACTGCTTCGTCCTGTCGGGCCTGCGCACGCCGACGCAGGACTTGCGGTTCCTGCTGGACGAGCTGGTCGAGATTGCCCTGCGCGCCCTTTCGCCCGGCATCAACGATCCGTTCACGGCGATGACCGCGCTGCACTGGATCGGCGCGGCAACGGCGGAACTGGGCACGCGGGTGCTGCGCGAATCGGCCAATGACGAAGAAACGAACCGCGACGAGGCGCGGATCGTCCCGCTGACGACCGGCTTTGCGGGCTATGTCGGCGCGGGTTTCGGCGCGGCGCGCTCGGCAGTGGCGACCAGTCGCAAGGCGGCGCTTTGCATGTTCGACGCGCTGGAAAACTGTGCCGAGGCGATGCGCAGCGACAAGCGGCGCGGCATCATCCGCGATGAAGGGAACCGGCTGCTGGCGCAGGCAGAAACCGCCCTGTCGGGTCCCGATCTGGACGAATTGCAGGACCGCCACCGCCGCTTTCTGCGCGCGCTGGGCTGAAACCGGGGCCTAGGGCCGCGGTTTATAGGGTCGCGCGCCGCCGCCGCGCGGTTCCGCCGCACGCGCCAGCGCCAGCGCCGCGCCCATCAGCGCCATGCCCAGCACGTCCTGAACCGACAGCACCTCTCCGAACGCGAGATAGCCTGCCAGCGCCGAAATCGCGGGCTGCGTCAGCAGGGCAAGGCCGATGACCACCGGGCTGAACCATGACAGCGAGCGGATCAGCAAGCCCTGCCCCACGACCTGGCTGCTAAAGGCCAGCACCAGCAGCGGGGTCCAGTTCTGCGGCCAGATCGTTTCCCCCAGCGCGATCGCCACGAATAATGCGACGGGCGCGCCCGATGCGATCACCATGACCAGCATGCCCCACGGCCCCATCCGCGCCCGCACGCTGCGCAGCATCAGCAGATAGAAGGCATAGAAAAGCCCCGCGAGCAGGGCGAACAGATCGCCGACCAGATTTTCGTGGGAGATTTGCAGCGAGCCTTCCATCAACAGGAACGCACCGACCAGTGCCGCCGTTACCGCGCCCATTTCGGCCATGCGCGGGCGCTGCCGCGCGGCGATCAGGCCCCATGCGATCAGGATCACGCTGCCCGCATTGCCGAACAAGGTCGCATTGCCCAGCCGTGTGCGTTCGATCCCCAGATGCCAGCTGGCCAGATCGAGCGCGAAGAATATCCCCGCGCCGACCACCAGCGCAAAGCCTGCACGCCCCAGCGGCGGCCTGCCCGACGGTTCCCTCCACGCCAGCAGCGCGACCAGCGGCAGTGCCAGCGTAAGCCGCCAGAATCCCGCCGCCACCGGCCCCGTATCGGCCAGCCGCACCAGCCACGGCCCCAGCGCCAGCACGCCATTGGCCGCGATCAGCAGGGCAAGCCGGATGAACCGGCCCGTGCGGTTGTCGGTATCGTCCATATCTGCCGGTGCCGGGTCCGTGCCGGTGCTGGCCGCGATTAGGCGGCGGGCTCTACCTGTGTGGCGGTTTCGCCGTCGGTACCGGCCGGTCCGGCTTCGTCGGGCACAGCGCTTGCCGCCCCGTCCCCGCCCCCGTCGTTCACGTCCCCGTCCGCCGGTTCCGTGGCTTCGGAACCCTCTACCGCGTCTTCCGGTTCTTCCGGATCGCCCTGCGATTGCAGCCGGTCCAGCTGGATCATCTCGTCGCTGATCGTGCCTTCCAGAACCTCTCCGCCCGCGTCACGGCTGTCGTTCGCAGCCCGCTCGGGCTCGCTCTCGCAAGCAGCCAGCAGGGCGGCGCAGGTCAGGGCCACAATGATTCGCGTTCGGGTCATGCTGTGCATCGCTAGTCGCTGGGACAGGCGCGGTCCAGCGCGGCCAGAAATTCCTGCCCGTGGCGCAGCAACGCCTGATCGAATTGCTCCATGCTGATGTTCAGGCCCAGTTTCTGCAGGCTGGTCACGCCATATTCGCTGATCCCGCAAGGGACGATGCCGGTGAAATGCGAAAGGTCTGGCGCGATGTTCACCGAAAATCCGTGCATCGTGACCCACCGGCGCACGCGCACGCCGATCGCGCCGATCTTGGCCTCTGTCCCGTCGATATCGCGGGTCCAGATGCCGATCCGCCCTTCGGCCCGCCAACTTTCCACGCCGAAATCGTGCAGCGCCCCGATCACCCAGCCTTCCAGCGCATGGACGAAACCGCGCACGTCGCGTGCCCTGCGCGACAGGTCGAGCAGCACATAGCCGATGCGCTGGCCCGGCCCGTGATAGGTGAACTGCCCGCCGCGCCCCGCCTTGACCACATCGAAACGCGGGTCGAGCATGTCGTCGTCCTTCGCGCTGGTGCCCGCAGTATAGACGGGCGGGTGTTCCAGCAGCCAGATCAGCTCGCTCTCGCTCCCTTCGTGGATCGCGCGGTTGCGCGCCTCCATCGCGGCCAGCGCCTCGCGATAGGGAATCTGCGCGGTTTCGCGGCGCCATTCGATATCGGCAGGAAGCGCAGGAGATTTCTTGTCGGTCAGACTGGCCATGCGCGTTGCGTGGACCCGAATGCCATGCCAATCAAGAGCATTATGAGCGCGCAACTTCCCCCATCTGCACCCCGCCCCGTTCGACCGCGTTTTGATGCCAATGCCGCATGGAAAAGCGCCGTCGACGTGATCCGCGCCAACCGGCAGGTGCTGCTGGTGATGGCGGGGCTGTTCTTTCTGCTGCCGCAGCTGGCAGTCGATTTCATGCTGCCCGCCCCGCCGCCGGGGCTGGAAGGGAACGCGGCGGGCAAGGCGCTGCTGGAAATCTATGCCGTGTGGTGGCCGCTGATCCTGCTGGGCTTTATCGTGCAGGGCGCGGGGCTGCTGGCGGTGATCGCGCTGATCGCGGGCGCGGGGCGGCCCACGGTGAAACAGGCAATGGTCGCGGGATTGAAGGCGCTGCCCACCATGGTCGGTGCGCAGCTGGTGGTGGGCGCGGGCGTCGGGCTGGGCATGTTGCTGCTGCTGATGCCCTTTGCCGCCATCGGCGGAGAGGCGATGGCGGGGCTGGCGCTGATCCCTGCGCTGGCGTTCGCGATGTGGATCTATGCGCGCACCATGCTGATATCGCCCATCGTGGCGGCGGGCGGCACGCGCAATCCCTTTGATGCGATCACCGGCAGCTGGCAGGCGACAAAGGGTAATGCATCGCGCCTGCTGCTGTTTTTCCTGCTGCTGATGCTGGCGACGACGGTGATCTATCTGGTCGCCACCAGCATTCCCGCCGCCCTTGTCGCGGTAATCGGCGGCGCAGAAGCAGGCGCGATCGCGGTCGCCCTGTTCGGCAGCGTGGTGGCGGCCTGCTTCTCGCTCCTCAGCGCCGTGGTGCTGACCGCCGCGTGGCGGCAACTGGCGCCGGTCGGGCCATCCTGACGGGCGCGGCTTTGGCGCCTAGTCCTTGTGCCCCCAGAACAGCTTGCACGGCAGGATGTTCAAGGGTTCGAAATCGGAATCGATCCGATTAAACCTCTTGGCCATGAAATCGCGTGCTGCAGCGGAGAACTGATAGACCAGAAACGCCCCGCCGCTGTTCAGCACGCGGTGGGTGGCATCGACGATGGCCGGCCCCACCCCGTCGGGCAGCGTTGAAAAGGGCAGGCCCGACAGCACATAATCCGCGCCGTCATGCCCGTGGTCGCGGACGATCTTTTCGACATCGGCCGCCGATCCCAGCACGGCGGTAAAGCGCGGGTCGTGGATCGTGCGGTTCAGATAATCGATATAGAGCGGATTGGTATCGATCACGATCAGCGCGCCATCGGGGCGCAGCCGGTCCAGCACCGGCTGGCAGAACGTGCCGACGCCGGGTCCATATTCGACGAACAGCCTGCAGCGGTCCCAATCGGTGCGGGCCAGCATGCGGTTGATCGTAAAGCGCGAGGACGGGATGATCGAACCGACCATCACCGGATGCTGGACAAAGCCCTTGAAGAAAACGGCCCACGGTCCAAGCTTGTGCCCGATCCGCCGTTTCGCACGGGAAACCGCGGAGCTATCCGCCAAGTCGGTAGAATTCATGAAATGCTGCGCCCTCGCGAGGCTTGTTATCTGTCCTGCCAAAGGCGTGGCAAATGCCGGACTCTATTGCAAGTTTGCGTCGGTGAATTGAACACAGGCTGACAACCGCCCGACCGTTACGACGCGGCCAGAGGACGGCGGATTACAGAATCTCGTGCACCTTGTCCTGCGGGCGGCACAGGCGCGCACCCTTGTCGGTTTCGACCAGCGGGCGTTCGATCAGCGCGGGTTCGGCGGCCATCGCGGCCAGCACGGTCGCATCGTCGGCATCGGGCAGGCCCCGCTCTTCCGCATCGGTGCCGCGCAGGCGCAGGCCCTGTTGCGGACTGATGCCCGCATCCTTGTACAGCTGCTCCAGCCTGGCCGCCGTCGGCGGGTTTTTCAGATATTCGATGACGGTGACATCGACATCCGGCGCCTCTTCCAGAATCGCCAGTGTCTTGCGCGACGTGCCGCATTTCGGGTTGTGCCAGATGGTCGCCTTCATTCCTCGTCCTCCGTATCGGCAGGGGTCGCCGCGCTGATCGCGGGCACCACTTGCGCCGCCTCTGCCGGATCGATGCCGGGGGCTGGCAGGGTTTCCAGATTCTCGCGCCGCCGCATGGCGCGGCCCGCGCGTTCGATGGCGCGGATGATGCGCGGACCCGCGCCGCACGGGCACAGATTGCGCACCGACTGCGCGATTTCCTCGCGCCCCGCGCGCGGGTTGCGCGCCAGCAGCGCCGCCCCCGCCATCACCACGCCGGGGGTGCAGAACCCGCACTGGATCGCCCCTTCGGCCACCATCGCCTGTTGCAGCGGATGCGAACGGTCACCCGACAGCGCCTCGATCGTGGTGACGAAACGGCCTTCGACCTCGGCAATGCTGACAAGGCAAGACCGGATCGCCTCTCCGTCGATGATCACAGTGCAGGCGCCGCAATCGCCATTGCCGCAGCCATATTTGGTGCCCGTCAGGTTCGCCGCATCGCGCAGCGCCCATAAAAGCGGCGTTTCGGGGTCCATCAGGAACTGGACCGGCCGGTCGTTGACGGTAAATCGGGTCATGCCATGGTGGCTTTATCGCGGGCGGGCACAGCAGGAAAGAGGGGCACGAAGATCAGCGCGCGATCAATCCCCGCCGCGCCAGATCGTCGCGCAGCGCGGGGGCATCGTGGAAATGATGGACCTGCCAGCCCAGACGTTCGGCGCTGGCGATATTCGCTTCATTGTCGTCGATGAACAGCGCGCCCGCCGGATCGATACCGAACCGCGCGGCGGCCAGATCGAAAATCGCGGGGGCGGGCTTGGCCAGTTTCTCGGTGCCCGACACGACGATATCGCGGAACCGGTCGAACACCGGCTGGGTGGGGCGAAACTGCTTCCAGAACGAATCGGCGAAATTGGTAATGGCGAACAGCGGCACGCCGCGATCGTCCAGCTGCTCTACCAGCTCCAGCGAGCCGGGTACGGGGCCGGGAATCGTTTCGACAAAGCGCGTGGCATAGGCATCGATCAGCGCGGCATGTTCGGGGAACAGCAGCTTGCGCTCTGCCACCATCTCGCCAAGGTCGCGCCCTGCGTCATGTTCGAAATGCCATTCCTCGGTCACCACATGGCCAAGGACATAATCCAGCGCATCCGCATCGTCGACCAGCTGCCCGAACAGACAACGCATGTCCCAACGAAACAGAACCCGCCCAACGTCGAAAACGACGCAATGGACGGGTCGCAAACGCATCGCGGCAGAAGACCGACGTGAAGTTGGGTCTGCATTTCGTCTGGGCGGAGCGAGAATGGCTGGCTGCGAGAACCGGCGCGCAGCGATCTTTCAGATCGTGAGCACCGGAAGCGCAGCAGACGGCCGTTCGCAGCCCGCGCAGGCGGAATGACGGCCCGACTTCAGCCTTGGCGGGCTTTGAAGCGGCGGTTGGTCTTATTAATCACATAGGTGCGGCCACGGCGACGAATCACGCGATTGTCACGATGACGGCCCTTCAGCGACTTGAGGCTGTTGCGAATCTTCATTGTATCTATCCGGTAAAAGCGTGAATGCCCCGCCTGCTACGCCAACGGGGCGCGGGCGGGCGAAAATCAAGGCTGGCCCGTTAGGGGGCGCAGCCCGACGAGTCAAGCGGGGAAAGCGCGCCCCGCGCCGCAAAACGGCGCGAATCAGGCGTTTTCGCGTTCCCTTTCGGCATCGCGCATCGCCTGCAGCTTTGTCTCCCACCGTAGTGCATCGGTGATGATCTGTTCCAGATCGTCGAACGCGGGCTGCCATGGCGTGGTGGCAAGCAGCTTGGAATTATCCGCCAGCAGCGCCGAGACATCGCCCGCACGTCGCCCTTCCATCCGGCGGGGAACCGGCGTGCCGACCACGCGGTCCACCGCGTCCAGCACTTCCAGCACCGAGAAGCCCCTGGCATAGCCGACATTCATGGTGAGGTTGCGGGCAGGCTCGGCAATCAGGGCCTCCAGCGCATGGACATGGGCGGCGGCCAGATCGCTGACATGGATGTAATCGCGAATACCCGTGCCGTCGCGGGTCGGATAGTCGAGCCCGAAGACCGCCACTTCCTTGCGCTTGCCCAGCGCCGCTTCCAGCGCGACCTTGATCAGATGGGTGGAGCCAACGCCCGACTGGCCGCTGCGCGCCGCAGGATCGGCGCCCGCCACGTTGAAATAGCGCAGCACGCAATAATTCATGTCATGCGCCTTGGCGGTATCGGCCAGCACACGCTCGGTCATGGCCTTGGACATGGCGTAGGGATTGAACGGCGCGATCGGCACGTCCTCCGACAAGGGCTTCGCCTCCGCCTCGCCATAGACGCTGGCGGTGGACGAGAAGATGAAATGCGGGATCCCTGCCTCGACCGCGGAAGCGATCAGGTTCCGGCTCTTCCCCGTGTTGTTGTCGTAATATTTCAGCGGGTTTTCGACCGATTCGGGCACCACGATCGATCCTGCAAAATGCATGATCGCCCCGATCCCCTGTTCGTCGAAGATCCGCTTTACCAGCGCGCCATCGGCCACGTCGCCCTGATAGAACGGCACGCCGTCGGGCACGGCCCAGCGAAAGCCGGTCGACAGATCGTCCAGCACCGCCACCGGCCAGCCGCGATCCACCAGTGCCAGCACAGCATGGCTGCCGATATAGCCGGCACCGCCGGTCACAAGGACGGGAATCTTGGTCATGGACAGATCATCTTTCTGGTCAGCTTTGGCATGGATTCGCGGCGCATCACTATCAGCCGGATCATGACAATAAGTGAATCATCGCAGAATTGGACGGCGTGAAGTCGGATTAATCCCGACGGTCAGGGCCGGACAGGTCACGCCGCGCTGACGATAACGGCCTGTCCGGGCCAATCGGCTGCTGAACTGCCCGGCCAGATGCTCCTCCACCCCGGTGCACGAATGGGAGATGACGGCGCATTGCGCCAACCCCATCGGGCTAATTCCTGCCAATAGGGTTAGTTAATTTCGCAATGCACAATAATCCGCTATGATGCGAATCACCGGCAAAAAGAAAGCATCTGAAGCAGAATAGGGATCTGGCAAATCCAGTCGGCGAACAAGCCATGCGTTGCTTTCGCGCGGCGCAATCGGGACAGGATTAAGTTTATATATTCCTTTTACTTATGCTGAGAAAAGGGGGTCTTTGCTTTGAAAGATCGAACAGCATTGAGTATTCCGTCCCGCGGAATGTCGAACCTGAATCCGTTTCCCGGGCTTTTGGCCGACAGCCTCGAATCGCGTGGCTGGCAAGTGCACGATAACGAACCCCGCAAATATCTCCGCACAGCCTATGATGCGGTGATCATCCATTGGCCCGATCATTTCTCGACCACCCGTTCACTGCCGGTGGCGTGGCTGCGCACGGGGATGTTCTTTGCGCTACTCTCCTATCTAAAGCTGCGGGGCGCGCAGGTGGTGCGAATCGTGCATGATGTCGACGAATTGCACAGGCACCGGCGTCTGCTGCGCCGGATCAACCGCAAGCTGAGCGCGTGGCTGACCGATCAATATGTCTTCCTCTCCGCCTCTTCGCGCGCGGCGTTTGCCGCCAGATTCCCCGAACTGGCAAGCCCCGACCACCAGACCCTGTTCCACCCGCATTTCCGCGCCCACGCACCGGCACCGACAACCACCGCACCGGCACGCGCCTCGCTGCGCTTTGTCGGCGACATCCGTGTCTATAAGGGGCTGGACCGATTCCTCGCGCTATATGCAGAGCAGCGGATCGCGACTCCGCTGGAAATCATCGGCCATTGCGATGATCCCGAATATGCCGCGACGATCCAGACGCTGATCGACAAGGCGCGCGACGCGGGTTGCAGCATCGACTGGGACGACCGCCGCCCCGGCCATGATGAATTGGACACGATCATCGCGCAGTCGGCGGCGATCGTGCTGCCTTATACGGTATGCTGGAATTCGGGCATGGCGGTAAAGGTGCTGGAACATTCGACCGCGCTGCTTTGCGCCGATCTGCCGCTGTTCCGCGAAATCGGCGAAAGCGTGGGCCCGTGGATCACTTGCTACCAACCCGATGGCAGCGATCTGGCTGCGCAGATCGACAGCGTGATCCATTACCGCGTGCTTAAAAAAGATGCCGACATGCTGTCGCATTACCTCGACAGCCTGACGTGGGACAGCTTTGCCGCCGGGTTCGAGGGGGCACTGGCATAAGCCCCGCTGCTGATGCCGATTCCAAAGGGTCGCGTCTTAACCCTTTGTTTAACCCTTTGGAGGTTCGACCTTGTTCGCCATGGCAGATCGCCCGCGCACGGCGTATTGATTGCGCGAGATGGCCCCGTCGATGACGGGCGTTCAAGCGGAGAAGTTGAACCATGCGGATCCATGTGGCGATTGCCACCACCGGGCGGCCCGATGTGCTGTGCAAGGTGGTCGACCGCTTCAAGCACCAGACGCGCCTGCCCGACGGGATCGTGGTCGTCGGCGCATCGCCCGATGATATCGCGGGTGTGGATGCGCTGGACATGGCGCCCGAACATGCGGTGGTCTCGCCCAAAAAGGGCCTTTGCTGCCAGCGCAATGTCGCCTTGTCGCTGCTACGCGGAAAGACCGATGCGGTGGTCTTCTTTGACGATGATTTCGTGGTCGCGCATGATTTCCTTGAAAGGCTGGAAGCTCTGTTTGTTGCCGATCCGAAGCTGGTCGGCCTGACCGGCTGGCTGATCGCAGACGGCGCGCAGACCGGCGCGCTTTCGTATGAAGAGGCCGAGGCGATGCTCGACGCGGGCGCGCCGCGTCCCGCCCGGCCCGATGAAAGAACCAGCTGGCTGTACGGCTGCAACATGGCCTTCCGCATGAGCGCATGCGAAGGCTTGTCGTTCGACGAAAACCTGCCGCTATACGGCTGGCAGGAAGACGTGGACTTTACCGAACAGCTGGCACGTCGCGGCCATATGCTGCGGACCAATGCCATCACCGGCATACACATGGGCACGCGCGGAGGCCGCACGTCGGGTCTGAAGCTGGGATATTCGCAGGTTGCGAATATCGTCTATCTTCGCCGCAAGGGCACGATCGGCGCGGTTCATGGCTGGGCGCTGATGGCGCGCAATGTCGCGGCGAATCTGGCGAAAAGCATACGGCCGGAACCGCTGGTCGACCGGCGCGGACGGTTGAAAGGAAACATACGCGCCTTTGGCGATGTATTACGCGGTCGCGCCGATCCGTTACGGATACTCGACCTTTAACAAGGAAGGCTGGAGTGGCCCGCCAGTCGGTCGTGACCCTTAGGGGTAGCTATCGAATGGGACCTTGAGATCGGGCCAGCGCGCGGCTTGAATGCCGGAGCTGGGGGCAGCAATCCGGTTTCGATTTTTTTGCGGGTCAGAAAGGGGGCTCAGGCAAAACATGTTTGTGGCAGTGCATCCCGACACGGAACCCGTGCAGCGATCGACCGCGTTTACGGACGATGTCCGCGCCGCACCGCGTGCGCAGACCGGCCATTCCATTTCGCCGAGACGCTTTTCGATCCTGATCGCCAATTACAATTACGACCGTTTTCTGGGCCGCGCGATCGAAAGCGCGCTGGCGATGGACTGGCCCGATATCGAAGTGATCGTCGTCGATGACGGATCGACCGACAATTCGCGCGAGGTCATCGAAAGCTTTGCCGGTTCGATCACCGCGATCTATCAGGACAATTCAGGGCAGCGCATTGCCAATAATGCGGCCTTCGCGCAATCGACCGGCGATGTGGTCGTATTCCTCGACGCTGACGATGCTCTCGAACCCGGATTTGCGACGGCCGTCGCCGCCGCATGGGGCCCGGCAGTGACCAAGGTGCAGGTCCAGATGCAGCTGATCGATGCAGAGGACCGCCCATTCGGCGATCTCATTCCCGATTTATCCTTTCGCCCCGAACCGGCGCAGATCACCGCATGGGCGCGCAGTTCGACCGAATATCCCACACCGCCCGGATCGGCCAATGCCTATGCGCGCCGCTTTCTGGAACAGCTCTTCCCCATCGGGCCAGAGCATGACAGCGCCACCGATTCGACCTGCCTCGCCCTTGCTCCGTTGATGGGCGATGTGGTGACAGTGGTCGAACCGCTGGTTTTGTATCGCCAGCACGGCGCGAACGATTCGAACCTGGGCACGCGGCCCGACAAGTTTGCGCGCGAAGTGGCGCGGGCGATAAAGCGCCAGCACACTGCAGAGGTGATTTGCGCGCAGCAGGGTGTGGAACTGCCGCGGCCCGACAGCCTGCGTCGCAGCCGCCATTTGCTGCAACTGCGCGCTGCCAGCCTGCGCCTGACGCCAGAGTGCCATCCGATGCCCGGCGACGGGCGGCTGACGGCGGGTATCGATGCGATCGGATCGGTCTTTCGCAGGAATTTCGACCCGCTGAAAAAGCGGGTGATCGTGGCGGGCTGGGTGCTGGCCGTTCTGGCCGCGCCCGCACCTCTTGCCCGCAAGCTGATCCACAAGCGGTTTACCGAGCGTTTCGAAAATAGCGAGGCGGCGACAGGCTAGTCCGCCCCGTAGCGGGGCGCATAATTTTCCAGAATTGAACCGGGGGGTTGATCGGAACATGAACAATGGCGGGGCGGCAGCGGTTCAAAGCGATCCGCACACGGGCAGTGTAACGACCGCGGCAGCAAGCGGCGCGAAATGCCGCCATTGCGATGCTCCGCTGGACATCGTGCTGGCCGATCTGGGGCACAGCCCCGTCGCCAATGACATGATCCCCAAAGACCGCATGGGCGAGCCGGAGGCGACCTATCCGCTCGCGGTGCGGGTTTGCGGGCAATGCTGGCTGGCGCAGGCGGGCGATGTGCTGCCCGCCGATGCGATTTTCCGCGCCGATTACACCTATTTCTCGTCCCATTCGACGACATGGCTGGCGCATGCGAAGGCCTATGTCGACATGGCTGTCGAACGGTTCGGCCTGACCGCCGACAGCAAGGTGGTCGAAGTTGCCTGCAACGACGGATATCTGCTGCAATATGTCAAGGCGGCCGGCATCCCCTGTTTCGGGGTAGAACCGACCGCAGGCCCCGCCGAAATGGCCCGGCGGATGGGCATCGACGTCGATATCGAATTCATGACCGAGGCCTATGGCAAATCGCTTGCCGCACGGGGATGGCAGGCCGATCTGGTCACCGCCAATAATGTGCTGGCCCATGTGCCCTTTATCAATGATTTCGTGCGCGGCATTGCCGCGATCCTGAAGCCCGAAGGCGTCGCCACATTCGAAGTGCAGCACTTGCTGCGCCTGATGCAGGGCCGCCAGTTCGACACGATTTATCACGAACATTTCTCCTATCTCTCGCTGATCGCGGCGGAACGGCTGTTCGATGCGGCTGATTTACGCGTCTTCGCGGTCGAAAATCTGCCGACCCATGGCGGATCGGTGCGCTTTTTCGTGTGCCGCAAGGATGCCGCCCGTCCGAACGAAATTTCGCTGGAAGCGATGCGCAATGAAGAGCTGGAATACGGGCTCGACAATCCGGCCACCTATCGCGCGTGGCGGGCCGATATTCTGGAAACGAAATTCGCGCTGCTCGAACTGCTGCTCGACCTGAAGAAACAGGGCAAGACCATCGTCGGCTATGGCGCGCCGGCCAAGGGCGTGACGCTGTTGAATTATTGCGGGGTGGACAGCGACTTCATCGATTACACGGTGGACCGCGCTCCTTCCAAACAGGGCTGTTACTTCCCCGGCGTCGGCGTCCCGATTCTGGACCCTAACGAGATCCTGAACACGCGGCCCGATTACGTGCTTATCCTGCCCTGGAACCTGAAGGACGAGATCAAGGAACAGATGGCCGCCGTGCGCGACTGGGGCGGCAAGTTCATCGTTCCCGTCCCCAAGGCCCAAATCGAAGACTAAGACCAAAATATAACAGGGACGCGCAACTAACGTGGCAAGCAAGCCCAATATCGCCATCATCGGATCGGGTTTCGCCGGTTTCGGCGCCTCGCACGCCCTGTCGGGCGAGGCAGTGAACGCGACAATCTACGAAAAGCGCCCCGTGCATGGCGGGCATACCTCCACCCATGCCTATGTCGACGGCTATCTGTTCGACGAAGGTCCGCATATCTCTTTCACAGAGGACAAGCGCCTGCAGGAACTGTTCGCCGATTCCATCGGCGGCACGTTCGAACGGCTGCGCGCCTATGTCGATAATTTCTGGCAGGGTCATTTCATCAAGCATCCGGCGCAGACCAATCTGCACGGTCTGCCGACCGATCTGATCATGAAATGCATCCGCGACTTCGTAGAGGCGTCGAAAACGCCGGTCGAGGAAGCGAAGATCGGGAATTACGAGGACTGGCTGCTCGCCGCCTTCGGAGAGACGTTCGCGCGGACCTTTCCGATGGAATATACCAAGAAATACCATTCGACCGAGGCGAAGAACCTGACGACCGACTGGCTCGGCCCGCGGCTTTATCGCCCCAGCCTCGAACAGATGCTGGTCGGCGCGCTGAACGAACAATCGCCCGACGTGCATTATGTCGACCATTTCCGCTATCCCACGCATGGCGGATTCGTGTCCTATCTCAACGGTTTCCGCGACCGTGCGAACCTGCAGGTGAATTCGGAAATCACCGAAATCGATCCGGTCGCCCGCACGCTGACGATGCGCGACGGGCGGGTGGCGCCCTATGACGCGGTGGTGTCGTCGGTCGCGCTGCCCAGCCTGATCCCGATGATCAAGGGCGCGCCCGACGATGTGAAGGCCGCCGCGGCAAAGCTCGCCTGCACCGAAGTGGTGCTGGTCAACATCGGCGTCACCAAGCCGTTCATCAAGGACGCGCACTGGACCTATTTCTATGACGAGGACATCTGCTTTGCGCGGCTGTCCTATCCGTCGAACTTCTCGCCCAATGTTGCGCCCAAGGGCTGCAGCGCGCTGCAGGCAGAGGTCTATTTCAGCCAGAAATGGAAACCCCGCACCAAGCCTGCCGATGCCTATATCGAACCAGTGATCGACGGGCTGCTCAAGGCGGGGCTGATCGACGGGCGCGACCAGGTGAACCATACCAGCACCATCGTCGCGCCCTATGCCAATATCATCTTCGACCATGACCGCCCCGCCGCGGTAAAGCTGATCCACGACTATCTGGACGAGATCGGCGTCGCCTTTTGCGGTCGGTTCGGCGACTGGGGTTACATCTGGACCGACCAGGCCTTCAAAAGTGGCGAGAATGCCGCGCAAAAGGCGCTGGATCGGCTGCAATCGCGGCGAGCGGGGGCAGCCGTCGTTGGCAGCCATAGTTACGGGGGGCTGACGTGAATAGCACGAGAGAGAATCTCGTTTTCGTGCGCGGGGGCAAAACCTCGCTCCATCATGGCTGGCTGGAAGGGCCGGGGGACCGCAACTGGGACCTGATCGTCAGCCAGTGGATCGACGACCCCGATATCGGGGCCGACGGCGATCTCCCAATCTCGATCGACAAGGGGACAAAGTGGGACAGCATCTATCGCTATCTCGCCGCCAATCCCGACGTCATGGACCGCTATCGCTATATCGCGTTCATGGACGACGATCTGGTCTTCACCAAATCCGACCTCAACCGCTATTTCGAGATTTGCAAAGAGCACGATCTGCTACTGGCCCAGCCGTCGCTGCATCCGGACAGCTATTTCTGCTATGCGATCCTGCTGCAATGCAAGGGGACGAAGCTGCGTTTTTCGAACTTCGTCGAATGCATGGCAACCGCCATCCGCACCGATTATCTCAAAAGCTTCATGCCCACCCTGTCCAAGGTGAAAACCGGTTGGGGCATGGACCGGATCTGGACAGTGACCATGCCCGATCCGGCATTTAGATCCGCGATCATCGACGAAATCTCGATGCTGCATACGCGTCCGCACGCGACCGGCGGAATTTACAAGGATTTCGCCAAGGAAAAAATGGGTCCGCAGGACGAACTGGCCGCGCTGGTCAGAAGCTATGACAATATTCCCGACAAGATGATGGTCTATGGCGGGATCGACAATCAGGGCCAGCGCATCGGCGCGACGCAGACGCGGATCGCTAACGGGATCAGCCTGCTTGGCCATAGCTGGCGCTGCCGCGACAAGCCGCGTTGCTTCAAATCGACGATCGGCGTTTTCCTGCGCGCTTTGACAGAGGTGAATTACTTGCCAAAGCCCGCCGTTCCGGTCCGGCAGGAAGGGATCTTGCTATGACCATGTCGCACCCGGCAGGCCGCACGGGCGAACGCCCGAATGACAGGCATTCGATCGCCGTGACGGTCGGCCTGCCCGGCTCTATCGAGGATGAGGAAAAGGCGATCTATCGCGGCCAGCTGAACCTGTTGCCGCCCACGCCTGCCAGCATCGCGCTGTGCGAACATGCGCAGCGCATGGTGGAAGAGGCATTCGCCCCGCACGATCCGCGCACGGCGCAGCACCATTTGTCGGTCGACGATTTCGTCGCGCGCGCGGCGGCGGTCAAACCGCGTTTCATCCACGATCCGCAGACCCGCGCGCTGCAAAAGCAATATCTGGAAGAGCTGGGGTTCGATCCCGCGCGCACCTTCCTCGATGTGCCGCGCATGCGGGTGGTGTCGAGCGACGGCTATCTCACATCGGGCGTGGGGCACAAACAGCCGCCGCATCGCGACACATGGTGGTCCGCCCCGATGCAGCAGATCCAGTTCTGGCTGCCTGTCTTTGCGATGAGCCGCGAATGCTCGATGGAATTCTATCCGCATTATGTCGAAACGGGGGTCGAGAACAGCTCTGACGATTTCAACATCTATGCATGGAACGCGCGCGGCCGGTTGAAAGCGGCCGAGCACAAGCAGGGCGAGGACAAGCGCGGCATTCCGCAACCCTTCGCCCCGCTCGACCATCCTGCCGCGGTGCAGGTAACGCTGCCGGTGGGCGGTGCGGTGATCTTTTCGGCCAACCAGCTGCATGCGACATCGGACAATGTGACGGGGATGACGCGGTTCAGCATCGATTTCCGCATCGTCGACGGCGACCATGTGGCGCAAGGGCTGGGCGCGCTGAACGTGGACAATGGCTCCACCGGCACTGCCCTGCGCGACTTCCGCCGGATGAGCGACGAGGCGGCTTTGGCCGACGATGTGATCGCGCCCTATGACATTGGCGACAAGCCCGAGGACGGCATCCTCGTCTTTTCGTCCGAGGTCGCGGAGCGGCAGAAAAGCGAACGACAGGACAGTCCCGCGCCGGCGGGCTGACCGGCAACAGGCATCGAATAAAGGGCGGGCAACGGAAATGCCCGCGAACGGGTGGCAACAGACAGGAGTGAATTCGAACGACAGATCCGGTGGGGGGATCGAACATGAACTTTATCGGCGCAGAACAGGCGGCTGCGCAAACATGGGATGTCGTCGCCGTCGGATCGGGCATGGGCTCGCTTTTCTTCCTCCAGAAATTTCTGGAGGCGAAGACCGGCCAACGCGTGCTGATCGTCGAAAAGGGCGGGCATAACACCCATCAGTGGCAGATCGACAATTCACTGAACGCGCCGGTCGATAACCACAGCACCTATCGCAATATCGGCGAATTTCACAAGGAATGGGCCTTTACGATCGGTCTGGGCGGCAGCAGCAATTGCTGGTGGGCGCTGACCCCGCGGCTGCATCCCGACGATTTCCGCATCCATAGCCTGACGGGCACCAGCGTCGACTGGCCGGTCGGTTACGACGATCTGGTCCCGTTCTACCAGCAAGCCGAAAATTTCATGCTGATCGCCGGTTCGGACGAGCTGGAGCCGCATTTCCCCGGCACGGCCCCCTATCCGCAGCCGCCGCATCATCTGTCGTCGGTTGACGAACTGATGCGCAAGCGGGACGACCATCTGCATTACGCCATGCCCACGGCAAAGCTTTCGCGCACCACCGATGAATCGCGGCGCAATCGCTGTTGTTCTGTATCGCGCTGCAATCTTTGCCCCGTGGATGCGAAATTCAATGCACTCAACGGGTTCGAAGGAGTGCTGTCGCACCCCTCCGTTTCCATCTGCATCGACAGCGAAGTGCAAATGCTGGAAACGGCAGACGGGGTCGTCAAATCGGTGCAATTCCGGCACGGGGCCCGGGACTACAAGGCATCCTGCAACTTGTGCGTGCTGGGTGCGAATGCGCTGTGGTCGCCGTTCATCATGCTGCGTTCGGGAATCGGCGGACATGGGGTGGGCCGCTATCTGGGCGAAAAAATGCTCGTCAATGTCGAGGTTAATCTCGACGGATTGCAGCATTACGATGGCGGCACAGCGGCGACGGCGATGAATCTTTCCCTGATCGAGGAAGGACGCACCAAGGATCGCGGTTCAAGTTTGCTGATCTTCAAGAACGGCTTCGACCACGGGCTACGGCTCGATCCGCCGGGGCGCTGGCGCGATTGTCTGCCGCTGGACCTCTATGTCGAGGATCACATGTATTATGAAAACGGCGTCTTCGACGATGGCGGCGATACGCCGGCGGTGAAATTCGGCCATTGGTCCGATTATGCACACAACACGCTGGCCCACGCGATGAGCCGGTTGCCAGACATACTGAGCCCGCTGCCGATAGAGGACATCCGCGATCCCAAGATCTGCCCGACACTGGGTCATGTGCAGGGCACTTGCCGGATGGGCACCAGTGCCGAAAATTCGGTGGTCGACGACCATCTGGTCAGCCACGCGGTGCGCAATCTGGTGGTGGTCGGCACGTCGGTTTTTCCGACGAGCGGAAGCGTCAATCCCACGCTAACCGCAGCGGCGCTGTCGCTGCGTTCGGCGGAATATCTGGCGGGGTAGGACCATGATGAAATTCATGCCGAAATTCACGCGCCGCAACGCTATTCTGGGCGGCACGGCGGGCGCGGCGGTTCTGGCAGGCGGCGGTGCGATTGTGCTGTCGGCCGAGGTCGAGAGCTTTTACGCAAGGCTGGTTCGCCATTATCTGTCTGGCGAGCCCATCGCGCCCGGAGCGGCAGAGGCCTTTGCCAGCGATTACATGAACGCGGACGAGGATCTGAGCAAGGTCAGGCCGCTGATGTATATGCAACAATTATCGGGGTTTGCGGGGCTGGATGAAATCCTTGGCGGTCAGGGCCCTTACGAGACATTTGTCCGCCGCGTGACCACCAATTTCGTAATGGGATCGAATTTTTTCCAGCGCGCAACGCCCACCGATCCGATCGAATATGTGTCGATTGCGCAGGTCTGCGGCAATCCCTTCGCCCGGTTCGACTGATACGGGCGAAGCGATCTTCGCGCGTCAGCCGGCCAACGCCATGCCGGGAAAGGCGATGGTTTCCGCCACCGCAGGCTTGCCTGCATAAACCTGCCGCCACGGGCAATCGGGCTGGGCCCACATTTCCTCCAGCACGGTCTTGTCGCGCAGCGTATCCATGCATTGCCAGAAATCGTCATGCCGGAACGCGGTGAGCTGGTTCAGTTCGACCAGACGTTCCATCGGGCCACGTTCCCAGATCGTGCTGTCGCCTTCGATCAGATCGAACACTTCGGGCTGGCAAACGTAGAAGCCGCCATTGATATGCCCGCCGTCATGCATGCCCTTTTCGCGGAATCCGGTAACCTTGGCGCCGTCCTCGCTCATCCCCAGTGCGCCAAAGCGGCCGGGTTGCAGCACGGCGGTCACGGTCGCCCATTTGCCCTGCGCCTTGTGGAACGCGACCAGCTGGTCGACGGGCACATTGGACAGGCCATCGCCATAGGTCAGGCAGAAGGGTTCGTTCCCCACGATGTCGCGCACGCGGCGCACGCGCCCGCCGGTCATCGAATCCGCGCCGGTATCGACCAGCGTCACCTTCCAGTCCTCGTCCGAGGGCGAGTGGAAATCGATCTGCCCGCTGCCGAGGTTGATGGAGAAATCACTGCTGATCGAGCGGTAATTGAGGAAATATTCCTTGATCACCTCACCCTTGTAGCCGCAACAGACGATGAACTCCTTATGGCCGAAATGCGCATAGTGGCGCATGATGTGCCACAGGATCGGCTTGCCGCCGACTTCGACCATCGGCTTCGGACGAACCGAAGTCTCTTCGCTCAACCGCGTACCCAGACCGCCTGCGAGGATAACTACTTTCATTGGTGCCCCCCAATATCCGGTTGAATTTTCTCAAATACGGCGATTGCATGCAAGCTGTGGCGGCGGGTCATGCGGGTTAGCCGCGTGCTCTTTGGCGAGGTAATCCGAATGCATGAAGACACGCTTTTTCTGGTCACCGGTGCGAGCGGTTTCGTCGGCAGCGCGGTGGTGCGCGCCTTGCGGGCGGACGGGCGACGCTTCGTGGCATTGGGCAAGCGGCCAACCGATGAAGGCGATGGCGAGATCTGGGAGAGTGTCGACCTGCTGAACCGCGATGAGGTCGCAGCACTGATGGCGCGGCACCGTCCCGCCGCGCTGATCCACGCCGCATGGGCGCGCAGCCGCCCCGGCGGCATGTGGGACGCGCCCGACAATATCGACTGGCGCGATGCGGGGCTGATGCTGTTCGATGCGTTCGCGCAGGCAGGCGGGCGGCATATCACCGCTTGCGGAAGCTGCGCCGAATATGCGCTTTCCGACGCGCCTTGTGTGGAGGGCGTCACCCCTGTCGCCCCCGCCTCGCTTTACGGCAGGGCCAAGGCGGAATTGCATGACGGGGCCGCCGCCCTTTGTGCGGATCGGGGCGTGTCGCTGGCATGGGCGCGCATCTTCTATCTCTTTGGCCCGAACGAGGGGGCGGCGCGGCTGGTCCCTTCGGTGATCGACAGCCTGCTGCGGGGCGAAACCGCCGAAACCGCCAGCGGCACGATCCGGCGCGACTTTGCCTTTATCGACGATGTGGCGGGCGGCTTACTGGCGCTGGCCGATGCGGGGGTCACGGGTGCCTATAATGTGGGATCAGGCGATGCGATGATGCTGCGCGATCTGGTCACGCGGATCGGCGCGATCATGGGGCGGCCCGATCTGGTCGCCATCGGCGCCCTGCCCGACCGCGCGGGCGAGGCTCCGCTGATCGCGGGCGACGTTTCAAAAATCGCGCGCGATACCGGCTGGCACGCGCGCACTCCGTTGGACGAGGCGCTGCGCCGCACGATCGACTGGCGGCGCAGCAATGGATGCGGGGTCCGGTCAGACGACCGGCAAGGTCCAGCAAAGCTCTGAATCGAGGAGCCTCTTTTCCTTGTTCTGCAACAGGATCTTCAGCCGCGTATAGGGCGGCGAATTGAAATCCTCTGCCGTCAGATGGATCGCTTCGAACAATGTGCGCAACTGGCGCGCGCCGCGTTCGGGGGTCCATTCGCACTGGAACCCGGGCAGCACCTGTTTGATCTTGGAAAAGCCGACCTTGTAGCTGCGATTGTCGCCATCGCTTTTCCCCACGGTCAGCTTGCAGCCGGGGAAGGTTTCCGAAACGATCGTCGCCACATCGATGATGCGATAGTTGGAATCGGTATCGCCCACGTTGAAGATCTGGCCGCGGATATCATCCTCGGGCGCCATCAGCGACAGGCGGATGGCCTGGCAAATATCCTTCACATGCACCAGCGGACGCCACGGCGTGCCATCGCTGGTCAGCACGATTTCGCCCGATGTCATCGCATGGCCGCACAGATTATTGAGCACGATGTCGAACCGCATGCGCGGGCTTGCGCCATAGGCGGTCGCATTGCGCAGGAAACAGGGGGCGAAATTCTCGCCCGCCATCGCGCCCAGATCCTGCTCTACCCTGACCTTGCATTCGGCATAGGCGGTTTGCGGATTGGGCGGCGTCGTTTCGTCCACGAATTCGTAATCGGCATTGGCCGCGCCATAGACCGAACAGGACGAGGTATAGACGAAGCGCCGGATACCCGCCGCCCGCGCCGCGCGCGCAAGGCTGAGCGTGCCTTCATGGTTGATCTTGTAGGTGATGTGCGGATCGTGCTGGCCCAGCGGGTCGTTCGACAATTCGGCCAGATGGACCACCGCGTCGAATCCCTTCAGATCCTCTGCCGTGATGGCGCGGATATCCTTGCGGATCGCCATCGGCACCGGATCGGGCGAGGGATACAGCCAGCCCGCCGCGTAAAAACCGGTGTCGCAACCGACCACGTCGAAGCCGCGCTTCATCAGATCGGGCCCGAGGATCGCGCCGATATAGCCGTCCGATCCCGTTACAAGTACGCGCATTCAAACCCCCCGGTCATGGATCATGCGCAAGGTCAGTCGATGCCCCGACCTGCGCGCCGGTGTTCTAGGATTCATGGCGGAGTCGGACCAACTGTCCTTCGGGGTTAGAACCCCTTACCGGCGGCGGACGTCCATTTGTGGGACAGTGCAGAATTCAGATCGTGGCGATGGCATCGAACACCGCGTCCAGCTGCTCTTCGGTAATGCAATAGGGCGGCATCGCGTAAATCGTGCTGCCCAGCGGGCGCAGCAGCACGCCGCGGTCCAGGCAATGGCGCATCATCGCGGGCACGTCGCCCGACAGATAGCCGTCGCCTTCCCCCAGTTCGAACGCCGCGATACCGCCATGGACCCGCGCATTGCGGATCGCCCGCTTGCCCGCCAGCGCGTCAACGCGTTCGGACAGGCGCGTTTCCAGCCGTTTCACCCGCTCCAGCACAGGCTCGTCGCGCCATATCGCCAGATTGGCATTGGCAGCGGCACAGGCGATGGGGTTGGCGGTATAGCTGGACGAATGGAAGAACATCTTCGCCCGGTCGGTCGACAGATGCGCGGCGTAAACCGGCTCGCTCGCCATGGTGACGGCCAGCGGGATCGCCCCGCCGGTCAGCCCTTTCGACAGGCAGAGTATGTCGGGGGCTATGTCCGCCTGCGCGCAGGCCAGCAGCGTGCCGGTGCGGCCCCAACCGGTCATCACCTCGTCCGCGATGAACAAGGTGCCGTGCCGCGCGCAGATGGCGCTCATTTCGGCCAGCACGGCGGGCGCATAGAACTTCATGCCACCCGCGCCCAGCACCAGTGGCTCCACGATCAGAGCCGCCGCCCCGTCGCGGCAGGCGGCCTCCAGCGCATCCAGTGTCGGCTGCGGATCGGCTGCGGGAAAGGGGATGCTGGTCACATCGAACAGCAGCGGATCGTATGGCTGGTTGAACACGCCGCGTTCGCCCACGCTCATCGCGCCGATGGTATCGCCGTGATAGCTGTGTTCCATCACCACGATGCGGCTGCGGCTTTCGCCCTGATGCGCCCAGAAGCCCAGCGCCATTTTCAGCGCGACCTCCACGCTGGTGGACCCCGAATCGGAAAAAAACACGCGGGTCAGGCAGTCGGGCATGATCGCGCGCAGACCGGCGGCCACATCCTCTGCGGGCCGGTGGGTGAATCCTGCAAAGATCAGCTGGTCGAGCTTGCCGGCCTGCTCCGCGATCGCCTGCATGATCGGGGGGTGGCAATGGCCATGCGTCGTCACCCACCACGACGATATGGCATCGATGATCTGCCGCCCGTCCTCGCCGTAAAGCAACGCGCCCCCGGCCCGCTCGATCAGGGGGATCGGCTCGTTCAATCCGTGCTGGGTAAAGGGGTGCCAGATCGGGCTCATGCGAAATCCTGCGGGTCGAACGATGCGGCAAAGGCAGCGGCCAGCGTATCGGCATTCAGCGGGTCGAGCGGGTCGAGCCTGCCCAGCCGCCTGACCTGCCCCATCTCGCAGATCGTGCGTTCGCTGTCCGCATTCGCTTCGCCCATAAAGGCCACGCCGGTCAGCGGTATGCCGCGCTGGCGCAGCGCGCTGATCGACAGCAGGCTATGGTTGATCGTGCCCAGCGCGGTGCGCGCGACCAGCACCACGGGGACCTGCCAGCGGGCGATCACGTCAAGGAAAGTGGTATCGCGCGTCAATGGCACCATCAGCCCGCCTGCCATTTCGATCACCAGCGGGCCATCGACTTCGGGAATCGCCAGCGTGGCGGGGTCGATCGTCACCCCGTCGATCTCTGCCGCCAGATGCGGTGAACAGGGCGTGTTCAGCCGGTGGATTTCGGGCAGCACCCGATCCGCGGGAATGCCGCCCAGCCGCGCGGCGCGGTCGGCATCGCCTTCCATCTTCCCCTCGAACGGGTCGAAGCCGGCCTGCACCGGTTTCCAGTAATGCGCGCCAAGCGCCCCCGCCAGCGCGGCGGCAAAGACGGTCTTGCCGACATCGGTATCGGTTCCGGCGATGACGATGGGACGGGTCATAGGCCAATGTCTTTCAACGGGCGGCTGTCTTTCAATGGGCGGCTGTCTTTCAACGGGCGGCGAAAATGGCAGGTGACGATTTCATAGGTCGCGGTCGATCCGGCATCCTCGAAATGGCGCATGGCGGCGCGCATGGCGGCGGGGCCGACCGGACGATGGCCCCGCGCCGGCACGCCCGCGCCGATCGCTTTGACCGAGGCCAGGAAGCCGCGCGCATCATCATGGCGGTCGTGCAGCAGCCCGGCAACGGGCGGGGCGACCTGCGCCTGCCGATGGATCGCGGCGATCTGCTCCACGGACGGATATACGGGCGTGCCTGCCCCTGCCCCCGCCTTGGCCAGCGCATCGCGCCATTCGCGGAACGTGCCCGATGCCAGCGTGTTGAACAGCACATGGCCGCCCGGCCTGACCCAGCGCAGCAACCGCGCCACCGCCGCATCCAGATCGTCGAACCATTGCGCCGCAAGGCTGGCGGTAATCAGATCATAGTCGCCAGCCGCTGGCGGTTCGTCGCGCTCTATATCCAGAACCGCAAAGGTTAGATGGGGGCCGCTCACACGCTGGCGGCATCGCTCGACCATGGGCGGTGCCAGATCGCTGACGGTCCAGTGCCCGCCAATCCCGCGCGCCTGCATCGCCTGTGTCAGAAATCCCGTGCCGCAGCCGAATTCCAGCAGGGCGGGCGATGGCAGGTCCAGTGCGGCGATACGGTCGGCCAGCGCCCCGGCAGCGCGGCGCTGGATGGCGGCATGGCGGTCGTAATCCTGCGCCGCGCCGAATGCGCGGGCGATGGCGTCGCGGCGCGCCATCATGCCGCCACCCGCAGCCGTTCGATCCATGCGGCGCAGATTTCCGGATGGGTCAGCGGCAGCACATGGCCGCCCGCAACCGTGGCGCGTTCCACATAGGGCGCTGCCGCGAACTGCGCCGCGCGCATGTCGGGAAACAGCAGCGGATCGTCCGCCCCGTCCAGTGCCAGCAGCGGCGCGCGCCATGCCGCGCTGGCCTCTCGCCGGTCGCTGTCGCGCATGGCGAGCAAATCTTCGCGCAATCGCGCCGCATCGGGCGTCCCCGCCGGAACCGCACTGCCCAGCCGCGCATGGAAGTCGCGCAAAACGGCAGCCGGATCGCTCTCCAGCCGCGCGATCATGCGGTCGATCACGCGCGGATGGACCCCTGCATGTCCGTCCGCCGCGGTAAAACGGTCGAACCCGTTGATCGCCAGCAGGCCGCGACAGCCCTGCGGCGCATCGTCCAGCAGGGCCATCGCCCCGAAACTATGCGTCACGGCGATGCACGGCCCGTCGATAGCCGGCCAGTCGGGCGCCCCGAAGTATCCGCGATCCGCCCGCACCGAATCCACGTCGGGCAAATGTGCGATCACCGCATCCCAAATCGAGGGACCGAAACCCCAGCCATGCACGAAGATTATCTTCACCGCGCTTCCCCGAGCGCGGCCAGCAATCGGGCGATGTCGTCTTCGGAATGGCTGGCGCGCAGGGCGATGCGCAGGCGGCTGGTGCCCGGCGGCACGGTCGGCGGACGGATCGCGGCGGCAATCATGCCGCGCTCCTCCAGCAAGGAGGACAGGCGCAGCGCGTCCTCTTCCGCTCCGATGATGGCAGGCACGATCTGCGTGGTCGATCCGCCGGTATCGATGCCCAATCCGGCCAGTCCGGCGCGCAATTGCTCGCCCAAAGCCGCCAGATTCGCCCGCTCTGCCCCCATCTGCGGCAACAGGTCGAGCGCGGCATCACCGGCGCCCAGCACGGCGGGCGGCACGGCGGTGGAGAATACGAAGCCCCCCGCCGCATTGACCAGCCAGTCGCGCATGGCCGCCGAACAGGCGAGATAGCCGCCGAACCCGCCCAGCGCCTTGCTGAACGTGCCCATGGCGATATCGACTCCCGCGACCCCGTGCGACAGCCCCGCCCCGTTTGGCCCAAGCACGCCGGTCGCATGCGCCTCGTCCACCACCAGCAATGCGTCGTGACGGTCCGCCAGCGCGCCCAGCCCCGCCACATCGGCGCAGTCGCCATCCATGGAGAACACGCTTTCGGTCAGGATGATGCGCGCGGGCGCGGCGGCATGGGCAGTCAGCAATTCGTTTAAATGAGCCAGATCATTGTGGCGGAATCGTTTTTGCCGCACCCCCGCTGCCGCGCAGCCGTGGTGGATGCTGGCATGGACCAGCCGGTCGGTGAATACCGCCGCGCCGGGCATCGCCCTGACCAGGGCAGGCACCAGCGCGGCATTCGCCTGCCACCCGCTGGCCAGCAGCAGCGCGCTTTCGGTGCCTTTCAGCGCGGCGATGCGCGCTTCCAGTGCCAGATGCGCGTCAAACGTGCCGGTCACCAGCCGCGACGCACCCGCGCCCGCACCATAGCACGCCGCAAACTCCGCCGCGCGCTGCGCCAGCAGGGGATGCAGCGCCAGACCGAGATAGTCATTGCTCGAAAAATCGAGGGCCAGCCGCCCGTCGCGCAGCAGCCTGCCATCGGGCCGCAAGGCCGCCGCGCGCAGCACGCGGCGCTGCCCGCGTTCGTCCAGCGCGGCCAGCCTGTCGGTTAGTATGGCGTCCCATCGGCTCATCACCCGCGCTCCAAGCGGGAAATGCGCCGCTTGTCCAGCCCGCCCCGCCGGTCCTATGAAGCGCGGCATGGATAGCGAATGGACCATCGGGGTAATCGGCGGGTCGGGTCTCTACCGGCTCGACGCCTTGGAAGACGCCGAATGGCTGCCCGTCAGCAGCCCGTTCGGCAAGCCGTCGGACGAGATTTTGTTCGGGCGCATCGGCAATGTGAAGCTGCGTTTCCTGCCCCGCCACGGTCGCGGCCACCGCATCCCGCCATCCGACATCAACGCCCGCGCCAATATTGACGCGCTGAAACGTTCGGGCTGCACCGATATTCTGGCGATATCCGCCATCGGATCGCTGCAGGAACATCTGCCGCCCGGCCATTTCGTCGCGGTGGACCAGTTCATCGACCGAACCTTCGCCCGCGAATCGAGCTTTTTCGGCAGCGGGCTGACCGCCCATGTCTCGATGGCCGATCCGGTCTGTCCGCGCCTGTCCGCCATGGCGGCGGATGCGGTGGAGGCAGCGGGCGGCACGGTGGCGCGCGGCGGCACCTATCTCGCGATGGAGGGGCCGCAATTTTCCACCCGCGCCGAAAGCCGGCTTTACCGCCAGTGGGGCGCCGATGTGATCGGCATGACCGCCATACCCGAAGCGCGCCTCGCCCGCGAGGCGGAGCTGCCCTATGCGCTGGTCGGCATGGTCACCGATTACGATTGCTGGCGCAGCGAGGACGAGGCCGTCGAAATGTCGGATATCGTCGCGCAAATGCAGGCCAATGGCGATCTGGCACGGCGCACGGTGGAACGTTTTATTGCCGCCCTGCCCGCGAATCGCGCCCCCTCACCCGTCGATACGGCGCTGGACCATGCGGTCATAACCGCACCCGATGCGCGTGATCCGGCAATGCTGGTGCGGCTGGAAGCCGTGCTTGCGCGATGGCTTGCGCAATAGCTTGTTGCAAAACGCTCGCATTTGCAGTTACTGTGTTTCGGGTCCAGCGGCGCGTTAACCATGCCCCATTACGGGACTGCCATCTGTATGACGGCCCGTGTTAAATTTCTGTCGGGGTTTGTGCGATTGCGAGCGAGCAGGATCGGTTATGGTGCTGGCGGATTATTAGTCCTGATTTAATCAATCTTGCGCGCCGGCGTGGCTTTCGGCCCGCCGTCTTGGGAAGGAACGATACGGATGGCCCAGACCGGCCTCGAAATTTTGCATATCGAGGATGACAGCCGCACCGCGTCCGATCTTCAGGAGCTGATGAAGGCCAGCGGCGACCGCGTGACCTGGGCCTCGACCGGATCGGAAGGGTTGAAGCAGGCGGGCGTCGGCAATTTCGACGTCATCATCCTCGATCGCATGCTGCCCGATTTCGACGGGCTGACCGTGGTCAAGCAATTGCGCGACAGCGGCGTGGGCACGCCGGTGCTGATGCTGTCGGCGCTGGGCCGCACCATCGACCGCGCCGAAGGGCTGGACGCGGGCGCCGACGATTATCTGGCCAAGCCGTTCGAGGCACCCGAATTGCTGGCCCGCCTGCGCGCGCTGCATCGCCGCGCTTCGGGGCAGGCGCATAGCGCGGTGATCATCCACGGCGCATTCGAATGCCACGTCAAGGCACGCACGGCATTCCGTTCGGGCAAGCATTTATCGCTCAGTCCCAAGGAATTCGAACTCTTCCGCTATATGATCGAGAATGCGGGCGATGTGGTCACGCGCGAAATGCTGCTGCGCGATGTGTGGAAGATGGGTTTCGACCCGCAGACCAATGTCGTCGATGTGAATATCGGCCGCCTGCGCCGCAAGCTGGAGGACGGTTTCGCCTCGCCCGCGCTGGAAACCATCTGGGGGACCGGCTACCGTCTGCTCGACGGTCGTTGAATCGCGGCCGTCCTTTACGGGGGCGCGCTTGCAACGGGTATCACTGCTCGATTCGATCTTCACGCGGCTGGTCGCATGGGCGATCGCGGTTTCGATCGCGGTGGTGTTGGTGCTGGGCTGGCTGGTCACCAGCAAGTTCGAACAGATGTCCGACGCCACGGTGCAGTGGAATGTCGACGCCGATATCCGCCACATGTCCGATATTCTGGCCGCACGCGGTCGGGGCGAGCTGATCGCCCATATCGAGGAAAGCGCCGATGTCGACCGGCCCGCGGGCACGGGCAGCCATTTCCTGCTGCTGGATATCGACGGGCACCGGCTGGCAGGCGATCTGGCCCAATGGCCGCAGTTCGCGGACGAACAGACACAAGCGGGCACGATCATCCTGTCCGGCGGCAGACCCGCCTTTGCCCGCGCGGTGAATTTTCCGGGCGGCATGCGCCTGCTCGCCGCGCGTGAAACGGGGTGGACCATCATCCAGTTGAACCAGATCGGCCTGTCTTTCGTCGCCGGAGGCCTGTTCGTGGTGATGGCGGTGGGAGTCATGGGCTATATCACCGCGCGCCGCCTGGCCGACCGGGTCAAGCTGATCAATGCGGCCTTTCGCGATCCCGAACCGCGCAAGCTGGCTGCATTGTCCAGCGGACAGCGCGACACGGACGAAATCGGGGAACTGACCCGCCATTCGGGCGAGGCGTTGCAGCGTTTGCAACGGCTGGCGCGGTCACAGCGCGACACCACCGACCAGATCGCCCATGAAATGCGCACCCCGCTGATGCATCTGGACAACCGGCTGATCCGCGCGATTCAGGCACAGGAACAGGCGCGCGACCCCGATGCCGAAACGACCGAGCGGCTGGTCGCGGCACGCAGCGAAATCAGGCAAGTGGTCGCCACGCTCGAATCCTTATTGGACATCGCGCATAGCGAGGCGCAGCGCGGCGACTGGCAGGGGCTGGCCGAAATTGATCTGAGCGCGCTGGCCGAAAATATCGCCGACCTTTATACCGCCAGCGCCGAGGATACCGGCCATGATTTCCGGCTGGAGGCCGAGGCAGGCGTGACGATGCAGGGGGACGAGATCCAGATCTCGCGCCTGATCACCAATCTGCTCGACAATGCGTTCAAATATGTGCCGTCGGGCGGGCGGGTGCGGCTAATCGTTATGCGCAGGCCCGATGGCGCGCCGCTGATCGCGGTGGCCGATGACGGGCCGGGCGTGCCCCCGCAATTCCGCGAAACGATCTTCGAACGCTTTGGCCGCGGCGAAAACGCGTCAAGCGATCAGAAAGGCGCGGGGCTGGGCCTTGCGCTGGCGCGCGCCATTGCCGAACGCCACGGGATGGAATTGCGGCTGGCCCCCACCACGCGCGGCGCGCGTTTCGAACTGCGCCCGCGCGGCTGAGTGCCCACCCCCTGCGGAACCGCAGCGGCGTTGATGCGCTATCTTCTATAATGCCCGCCCACCATAATACCCGGCGCTGACCGCCGCGATTGAACCGGCTGCAGGATTGTGGTAATATAATTGCTCAGTCATAAAATTTCATTCTCCTGCCTTTTCGGGCACGAAGATGAGCAAAAATGCTGAGAGAGGATAATTTGGCCCATTCCGATCTTAAGGGGACGAATCTCCCCAAGCTCGAACTCCACATCCCCGAACCGCCGTCGCGTCCGGGTGAGGAAATCGATTTCCGGCACGTGAACCGCGGCAAGGCGGGTGCGGTGCGGCGCCCCGACATTGCCGAACACGAAAGCAATATGCGCGATCTGCCATATGAGCTGATCCGCGTGCTGGACGACGATGCGCGGGCCGTGGGGCCGTGGGATCCCGAGCTGGGTGCCGACACGCTGATCAAGGGGCTGCGCGCGATGATGCTGACGCGCGCCTTCGACGACCGCCTGTTCCGCGCGCACCGACAGGGCAAGACCAGCTTTTACATGAAGTCCACCGGCGAGGAGGCGATCGCCGCCGCGCAGTCGATGGCGCTGGACAAGGGGGACATGTTCTTCCCCACCTATCGCGCCATGGCGTGGCTGCATGCGCGCAACTATCCGCTGACGACGCTGTGTAACCAGATCTTCAGCAATGCCGAGGATCCGCTGGCGGGCAAGCAGCTGCCGATCCTGCATTCGGCGCGCGACTATGATTTCTATTCGATCAGCGGCAATCTGGGCGTGCGTTTCGTCCATGCGGTGGGCTGGGCGATGGCGTCGGCATACAAGAACGACACGAAAATCAGCCTTGCCTATGTCGGTGACGGCACCACGGCCGAGGGTGACTTTCACGAGGCGATGACCTTTGCCGCTGCCTATCGCGCGCCGACGATCCTGTGCGTGACCAACAACCAATATGCCATTTCCAGCTTTGCCGGTTTCGCCGCGCCCGAACGCCTGCCTTTTGCGGCCAAGGCGCTCGCCTATGGCTTTCCCGGCATCAAGGTCGACGGCAACGACTTCCTTGCCGTGTGGGGTGCGACGCAATGGGCCGCCGAACGCGCGCGCACCAATAACGGGCCGACCCTGATCGAATTTTATACCTATCGCGCAGAGGGGCATTCCACTTCCGACGATCCCAGCGCCTATCGCCCCAAGGACGAAGCCAAGCACTGGCCGCTTGGCGACCCGGTTAACCGGCTCAGGGACCATCTGGTCGCGCTGGGCGAATGGGACGATGACAGGCACGCCGCGCTGGAAGCCGAGCTGAAGGAAAAGGTGAAAATCGCGGTCAAGGAGGCCGAAGCCATCGGCACTCTCGGCCAGTCCAAGCCCCCCATCGACGAGATGTTCGAGGATGTGTTCGAAGAGCTCGACTGGAGGCTGAAGGAACAGCGCGCCGAACTTCATCAACGCCGGGACGGGAGGAATTGAGATGGTAGAGAACCAGCCTTCCGTGAACGATGCCGCCGTAGAGGCGGGCATTGCCGAAACCGGGTCGAAGAAGATGAACATGATCCAGGCGCTGAACAGCGCGCTGGACGTGATGCTGGGCCGCGACGAAGACGTGCTGATCTTTGGCGAGGATGTCGGCTATTTCGGCGGCGTCTTCCGCGTGACCGAGGGTTTGCAGGCGAAGCACGGCCTCAAACGCTGTTTCGATGCGCCGCTGACCGAAGGCGGCATCATCGGCAGCGCCATCGGCATGGGCGCATATGGCCTGCGCCCCGTGCCCGAAATCCAGTTCGCGGATTATATCCTGCCTGCATACGATCAGCTGGTGAGCGAGGCGGCGCGGCTGCGTTACCGTTCCAATGGCGAGTTCTGGGCCCCGATCACCGTGCGCACGCCCTATGGCGGCGGCATTTTCGGCGGGCAGACGCATAGCCAAAGCCCCGAGGCAATCTTTGCCCATGTCACGGGCCTTAAAACCGTGATCCCGTCGAACCCCTATGACGCCAAGGGCATGCTGATCGCCAGCATCGAAAGCAACGATCCGGTCGTCTTCCTCGAACCCAAGCGCCTGTATAACGGACCCTTTTTCGGGCGGCCCGACGAGGAGCTGAAGACATGGGCCAATTCGGGCGATCCCAGCGCCGAGGTGCCGCTGAACCATTACTCGGTTCCGCTGGGACAGGCCGCCGTGCTGCGCGAAGGGCGCGAGGCGACCGTGCTGGCCTATGGCACCATGGTCCATGTGGCGAAGGCAGGGATCGAGGACAGCGGCGTGGATGCCGAACTGATCGATCTGCGCTCCATCGTCCCGCTCGACATCGATACCATCGTGCGCTCGGTGAAAAAGACGGGCCGCTGCGTCATCCTGCACGAGGCATCGCGCTTTGGCGGATTCGGCGGGGAATTGTCGGCATTGGTGCAGGAACGCTGTTTCGACCATTTGCGCGCCCCCATCGCCCGCGTTTGCGGCTATGACATGCCCTATCCGCATGCGTTCGAATGGGATTATTTCCCCGGCCCGATCCGCCTTGCCGAGGCCCTAAAGACTGCCGTGGAGTACCGCTGATGGGTATCTATCACTTCCGCCTGCCCGACATCGGCGAAGGCGTGGCCGAGGCCGAGATCGTCGAATGGCATATCAAGATCGGTGACGAGATTGCCGAGGACGATCCGCTGTGCGACGTGATGACCGACAAGGCCACCGTCGACATGACCACGCCGGTCGGCGGCAAGGTCGTGGCGCTGCACGGCAAGGTCGGCGAAATGCGCGCCGTGGGATCGGTTCTGGTCGAGCTTGAGGTCGAGGGCGAAGGCAATGCCAGCGCTTCGGCACCGGCGCCGACGCCCGAACCGGCGCCCGCTCCGGCCCCCACGCCCGAACCGGCACCTTCACCCGCACCGGCACCGGCACCGCCGCCCGCCGCAAAGACCAGGCCCGCGCCTGCCCCCTCTGCGACACGCACCGCGCCGGCGGGCTTCCCGCCTTCCGGATTTCCTTTGGCTGCCCCCGCCACCCGCCGCCGCGCGGCAAAGCTGGGCATCGATCTGGAACGCGTGCGCGGATCGGGCCGCAACGGACGCATCACGCCCGAAGATATCGACCGCTATCTGGCAGGCGGCGACGACCGCTATGCCGCCCGCGCGGGCGTGGACGAGATCGAGGTGATCGGCCTGCGCCGCAAGATCGCGCAGCGCATGGAGGACGCATGGCGCCGCATCCCGCATATCACCTATGTCGAGGAAGTGGACGTTACCGAGCTGGAGAACACCCGCAATGCGCTGAACGCCGCGCGGCAAGACGGCCAGCCCAAGCTGACCATCCTGCCCTTCTTCGTGCGCGCACTGGTCAAGGCATTGCCCGAATTCCCGCATTGCAACGCGCATTACGATGATCAGGCGGGCGTGCTGCGCCAGCATAATCCGATCCATTGCGGCATCGCCACCGCGACCGACAAGGGGCTTGCGGTTCCCGTGCTGAAAAACGCGGAAACCATGGACCTTTGGAAATGCGCCGAGGAAATCGCCCGCCTGTCCGCCGCCACCCGGGACGGAAAGGCCAGCCGCGACGAGCTGACCGGATCGACGATCACCATTACCTCGCTTGGGCCTGTCGGCGGCGTCACCACCACGCCGATCATCAATTCGCCCGAAACCGCGATCGTCGGCCCCAACAAGATCAGCGAAAAGCTGACCCGCGTGAACGGCGAGATCGTGACGAGGAAGGTCATGAACATCTCCTCCAGCTTCGACCATCGCATCGTCGACGGCTATGAAGCGGCCATGTTCGTTCAGGCATTGAAACGCCTGCTGGAAACGCCCGCGCTGTTGTTTATCGATTGAGGTTGCAGGGCCGCTTCCGGCGGGTATCGGCTGGAAGCGGGGTCTCTGCTAGCGACCGTTTGTGGACGTTGGCTTACCGATTGATCGTCAAGTCGGTTCCACATTTGCCGCAGGTTTTGGCGGGCCAAGGGACGCTCAAAAGGTATCCTCGCATAAAGAGCGAGCGGCCACATTTTGGGCAAGCTAGGAGCAGGCTCGATACACCGAAATAAATCACCCAAATAACCAACAGAGGAAAGACGATCCACGTAATATCACCGAACTCGATCCCGAGGATAGTGGCTGCAATCGGCATGCCCCAAATGATCGTGATGCCGAAAAGCATGCTCGCTCCAAAGAGCCGCTTTCCCCTTTGATAAGGGCTTCTTTCTGAAACTTTGACCACGTCCATACGCTAGCCTTCACGAATTCAGCTTTCCACCCCATTCCGGCCACTAGCGCGTAAAAACCAAGCGCCTGAAACCTCCCCCGTAACGTCGGACTTGCGAAAATCCGCGTGCGCGAAGACAAGGTCGCATGGGAGAGTTGAGATACGGACTGCCGCGGCGCTTGCGCCTGTTGCCGCGCCGCCTGGTGCCGGTGACCATTCTGGTGTTTCTGACGCTGGGTCTGGTCCAGCTGGTCGCCAGCGTTTTGTTCTATCACGCCATCGATACCGAAACCGTGCGGCAGGATCATGCCCGCCGCGTGGCCGAATTGCTGGTGGTGGCCGACCGGCTGGAGGATCGCGGCCTGCTGGACGTGGCCAATATCATGACGACCGAGCATCTGACGGTCGAAATCGGGCCCAGCCCCATCGTACCGACTGCAAAAGTACCTGAACGGTTAAAACCCGTCCACGAAGCGATCCTGAAGTGGGAGCCGGACCTTGCCAGCCGCCCGCTGCATCTGGGCCTGTTACAAGGGGCCAACCGCACCGAACATCTGATCGGTGCGATCGAAGTGTCCGAAGGCGAATGGCTCAATTTCCGGTCGGCCGGCTTTTCGGCAGGCTGGCCGGTGGTGCTGCGCGCCACAGTGATGACGGCGCTGCTGGCGCTGGCGGCGCTGTTGGCGGGGGCGCTGATCCTGCGCGGGCTGGGCAGGCCCCTGCGCGTTCTGGCCGATGCCAGCGAGCGGATCGGCGAAGGCGCGCAACTGGAATTCGAGGTCAAGGGCCCCGCCGATGTCCAGCGCGTCAGCCGCGCATTCAACGATATGCAATCGCGCATCGGGCGGCTGATCGGCGATCAGGCGCGCGCATTCGAAGCGATCAGCCACGATCTGCGTACGCCGCTGGGCCGGATGACGCTGGCCGCCGACATGGTGGAGGACGAGGATATCCGCGCCATTATCGACGGATCGTCGCGGGAAATGGTCGAACTGCTCGATTCGCTGCGCGGATTCCTGCGCGCGCAACATTTGGAAAGCGTGCCCGAAAGCGTCGATCTGCAACGGCTGGTCGCCGATACCGCCGCACCGTGGGCCGACCGGCTGCGCATCGCGGCGGGCGATCCGGCGATCGTCACGACCTATCGCGAGCCGGTGGCCATCGCGCTGGCCGCATTGATCGACAACGCCGTCCATTTCGGCGGAGGCGCGGATGTGGCGGTCGAACCCGACGCCGATCAGAACTGGCGCATCGCGGTGATGGACAAGGGGCCGGGCATTCCGGCGCATCTGCATCATTTGATCCTCGACCCGTTTTTCCGCATCGACGATGCGCGCGCCCGCGATGTCGCAGGATTCGGCCTTGGCATCCCCACCGCGCACCGGCTGATGCAGCGCTTTGGCGGCAGGCTTGTGTTTCAGGAAAACGCGGGCGGAGGGCTGCGCGCGGTGATCTATCCGCCGCAACCCGCGATAATGCCGGACTTGTCGGCGGGATAGCGGAACCGGCAGGGCTACATTTTCCTGTCCTACATCGCGGCCATCGGGCATTGGCATGCGCGGCGCAGCCATGCGTCATGGCTCTTTCAAACCGTCGATTTGTCCGCGCCGCCGATGTGTCGCCCCGCCACTGAAAACCCGCGCATTCCTGCGGGGTTTGGCAGGGTGACAGCCGGGTTACGCCGTGTCACCTTTGTAACCCTGAACGGCCTTTAAACACGGCCCGCATATGCGGTCCCTTTCCCCGCCCGACCGCCGAAACCCGCGCGCAGGGGATAGCGCGCTCTTTTCAAACCGCCACCCGACGGTTAGGGGCTGGCAAACGCAACAATTGCCCAATGCAATTCACGCCAGACAGGGAAGCATCCAACCGATGACCGAAGCAAAGCTGATCCTCGTTCGCCACGGCCAGTCGCAGTGGAACCTGGAAAACCGCTTTACCGGATGGTGGGATGTCGACCTGACCGACAAGGGCGTGGCCGAGGCCGTGGCCGCGGGCAGGCTGATGCTGGAAAAGGGCGTTCTGCCGACGGTCGCCTTCACCTCGCTGCAGACCCGCGCGATCCGCACGCTGCATCTGGCGCTGTATAATGCGGGCCGCCTGTGGGTTCCGGTGGCGAAAAGCTGGCTGCTGAACGAACGCCATTATGGCGGGCTGACCGGACTGAACAAGGCCGAGACCGCAGCCAAGCACGGCGACGAGCAAGTGCATATCTGGCGTCGCAGTTTCGACGTGCCGCCCCCGCCCATCGAAAAGGGCAGCCAGTACGATCCCGGCAACGATCCGCGCTATGCCGGTATCGACGTGCCGCTGACCGAAAGCCTGAAGGACACGATCGCCCGCGTGCTGCCGTATTATCAGGCAGAGATCCAGCCGATGCTGGCCAATGGCGAAACGGTGATCGTATCGGCCCACGGCAATTCGCTGCGCGCTTTGGTCAAGCATCTGTCGGGCATTTCGGACGAGGATATCACCGATCTGGAAATCCCGACCGGCCAGCCCATCGTCTATCCCTTCGTGAACGGCCAGCCTTCGGGCGAGCGGGCCTATCTGTCGGAAGGCTGATCGCGGGATGAGCGCACAAGTCGCCATCGTAATGGGCAGCCAGTCCGACTGGCCGACCATGAAGCACGCGGCAGAGGCGCTGGACGCGCTGGGCGTGGCGCATGACTGCCGCATCGTTTCGGCCCATCGCACGCCGGACCGGATGGTGAAATTCGCCCATGGCGCCGCCGACGAAGGCTTTAAGGTGATCATCGCGGGCGCTGGCGGCGCGGCGCATCTGCCTGGCATGATCGCGGCGATGACGCATCTGCCCGTGCTGGGCGTGCCGGTGCAGTCCAAGGCGCTGTCGGGGCAGGATTCGCTGCTTTCCATCGTCCAGATGCCGGGCGGCGTGCCGGTGGGCACGCTGGCCATTGGCGAGGCGGGTGCGAAAAATGCGGGGCTATTGGCGGCCGCCGTGCTTGCCACGCATGACGATGCACTGGCAGAGCGGCTGAAGGCATATCGCGCGGCGCAAACCGATGCGGTCGCCCAGCGCCCGGTGGACAGCAACTGAGACTGATGACGACCGATCCAATCTCTCCGGGCAGCACCATCGGCATATTGGGCGGCGGCCAGCTGGGCCGGATGCTGGCGATGGCGGCGGCGCAGCTGGGCTATCGCTGTCACATCTATGCCCCCGAACGCGACAGCGTGGCCGCCGAAGTCGCTGCCGATTTCACTTGCGCCCCCTATGGCGACAGCGAATTGCTGGCGAAATTCGCGGGCGCCTGCGACGTCATCACCTATGAGTTCGAGAATGTGCCCGTCGCGCCGCTCTCGTTCATCGGGGCGACCCCTTTGCGCGCATCGGTCCGCGCGCTGGAAATCGCGCAGGACCGCCTTGCCGAAAAGCGATTCGTGGAACATCAGGGCGGCACCCCCGCCCCGTTCCGCGCGGTCGAGAACGAGACCGAATTTACCGAGGCGCTGGAACGGATCGGCACGCCCGGCATCCTGAAGACCCGCCGCGACGGTTACGACGGCAAGGGCCAGTGGCGCATCATGTCGCCCAGGGATGCAGAGGACCTGACGCTTTCGGGCAACCGCCTGATTTACGAAGGCTTCGTCGACTTCGCCGCCGAATTCTCGGTCATTCTGGTGCGCGGTCTGGATGGCGAGGTCCGCTTCTGGGACAGCGCGCAGAACGACCACAGCTCGGGCATTCTCTCGCGCTCGGTCGTGCCTGCCGGTGCAGAGGTGACCGCACAGGTCCCCGCCGCCCGCGAACTGGCGGCCAGGGTGGCCGAAGCGCTGGGCTATGTCGGCGTGCTGACACTGGAATTCTTTGCCACGGCGAACGGGCCGGTGTTCAACGAAATGGCCCCGCGGGTCCATAATTCGGGGCACTGGACGATCGAAGGGGCGCGCACCAGCCAGTTCGAAAACCACATCCGCGCGATCTGCGGCCTGCCGCTGGGGCTGACCGATCTGATCGTGCCTGCAGTGCAGATGGACAATCTGATCGGCGATCAGGCCAATGACTGGCCCGACCTGCTGGCGGACCCCGCCAATCATCTGCATCTTTACGGCAAGGGGGAAATCAATCCCGGCCGCAAGATGGGCCACGTGACCCGCCTGCTAACGGGCAAGACGGTCTGATTATGGAAGGAACGCCGCGATGACGGGACCTGAACTTTTCCTCGTCTTCGCGCGCGCGCAGAATGGCGTGATTGGCGCAAAGGGGCGGCTTCCGTGGCATCTGCCTGCCGATCTGGCGCATTTCAAACGGCTGACCATGGGCACGCCGATGATCATGGGCCGCGCGACCTATGATTCGCTTCCGGGTGTCTTGCCGGGCCGCCGCCATATCGTGCTGACCCGCGATCCCGACTGGAACGGCGAGGATGCCGAGGTTGCGCCCGATTTCGACAGCGCGATCCATCTTGCCAATGCGGCCCGCATCGCGGTGATCGGCGGCGCAGATGTGTTCGCACAGGCCCTGCCGCTGGCCCGCCGGATCGAGATGACCGAAATCCACCGCGATTATGACGGAGAGGTCACCATGCCCGCCCCGCCCGCCGATCAGTGGGAGGAAGTCGCCCGCACCGATCACCCCGCCGACGGCAGCCGTCCGGCCTACAGCTTCGTCACACTTCGCCGCCGCGGCTGACCGGAGCGGCTTGAGGGACGACCCGACCGCGACTAGACCGCGCCTTCGATGATTCGCCTCTCCGCCCTTGATCCCATGCCGACCGAATTGCGCGGTGCGATTATCGCGCTGGGCAATTTCGATGGCGTGCATCAGGGGCACCAGCAAGTGATCGCGCAGGCCCGCGCCCTTGCCGCAGAGCGCGGCGCACCGCTGGTGGTGGCGACTTTCGATCCGCATCCGGTGCGCTATTTCGCGCCGCACGTGCCGCCCTTCCGCCTCACCTCGCTCGACCAGAGAGAGGAATTATTCGCCGCTCTGGGCGCCAGCGCGATGCTGGTGTTCCGGTTCGACAAGGCGCTGGCCGAAACCTCGGCAGAGAAATTCGTCGACCGGATTCTGGCCGAACGTCTGGCGGCAGGCGGTGTCGTGACCGGCCATGATTTCACCTTTGGCCACGGACGGCGCGGCGATGCCGCCATGCTGCGCACCCGTTGCGAAGCGCTGGGCATTGCGACGCGCATCGTCGCGCCGGTCGAGGATGCGGGCGAGGTCGTGTCCTCCACCCGCGTGCGCAAGGCGCTGGAAGCCGGCGACCCGCAAGAGGCGGCGCGCCTGCTGACCCGCCCTTTCGCCATTCGGGGCGAGGTGATCCACGGCGCGAAACTGGGGCGCAGCATCGGATTTCCCACCGCGAACCTGCTGATGGACCGCTATCTGCGCCCGAAATTCGGCATTTACGCTGTGATGGGCCGTGTGCTGACGGGACCGCTGGCAAATGGCCCGCTGTTGAAGGGCGCGGCCAATCTGGGCGTGCGGCCCAGCTTCGATCCGCCGACCGAATTGCTGGAACCGTTCTTCTTCGATTTCAGCGGCGATCTTTACGGCCAGACCGTCGAAGTGGCGCTGCACCACTTTATCCGGCCCGAAGAGAAATATGATTCGCTCGACGAGCTGACGGCCCAGATCGCGCGCGATTGCGACGAAGCACGGCGTTTACTGGCCGATATCGCCTGAATCTCGACCCTAACGCATTCCCGCTCTTTCAACGCGCGCGGCTTCCCGCTAGTGCGCGGCGGTTATGACTGAGAAGCGCGACTTTAAAGATACCGTCTTCCTGCCGAAGACCGATTTCCCCATGAAAGCCGGACTCCCCGCCAAGGAGCCTGCAATTCTGGCGCGCTGGCAGGAACAGGATATTTACGCTCAATTGCGTGAGGCGCGTAAGGGGCGAGAGACTTTCGTGCTGCACGATGGTCCTCCCTATGCCAATGGCGACATGCATATCGGCCATGCGCTGAACCATGTGCTGAAGGACATGGTGGTGCGCACCCAGAGCCTTCTGGGCAAGGATGCGCCCTATGTGCCCGGCTGGGACTGTCACGGCCTTCCGATCGAATGGAAGGTGGAAGAGCAGTATCGCAAGAAAAAGAAAAACAAGGACGAGGTTCCGCAAAAGGAATTCCGCGCCGAATGCCGCGCCTATGCCGCGCATTGGGTCGATGTTCAGCGTGAACAGCTGAAGCGGCTGGGCATCAATGGCGACTGGGACAAGCCCTACCTCACCATGGACCCAGATGCCGAGGCGACCATCGTGGGCGAACTGCTGAAATTCGCCAAGAGCGGCCAGCTTTATCGCGGCGCGAAGCCGGTGATGTGGTCGCCGGTCGAAAAGACCGCGCTGGCCGATGCCGAGGTGGAGTACGAGGACATCACCTCGACCCAAATCGACGTGGCGTTCGAGATTGTTGAGTCGCCGGTGGAAGCACTGGTCGGCGCGCATGCGGTGATCTGGACGACGACGCCGTGGACGATCCCGGTGAACCAGGCTTTGGCTTATGGGCCGGACGTTGAGTATGTCGCCTACAAGGTGGACGGTCGCGTGCTCCTGATCGGCAGCGCCCCCGAACTGGCCAAAGGGGTGTTCGCGCGGATCTTTGACAGCACGCCCGACAAATCGACCGATATCGTCTGGCGCGGCCTCGGCTCCGCCCTCGCCGGCACAAAGGTCCGCCACCCGATGCACCATCTCGGCGGCTTTTACGCCGAGCTACGCCCCATGCTGGCGGGCGACTTTGTCACCACCGATTCCGGCACCGGCCTCGTCCACATGGCGCCCGATCATGGCGAGGACGATTTCGAGCTGTGCAAGGCGAACGGCATCAATCCGAAATTCGTGGTGGAAGGCGATGGCCGCTACCGCGAGGATTGGCTGTGGCTGGGTCGGGGCGATGAACGCAACATGTCGGTCATCAATCCGAAGTTCAACGCGCCCGACGGACCGGTCTGCTCCGACCTGCGCGAGGCTGGCGCTCTCCTCAGCGCGTCCACGGACTATCAACACTCTTATCCACATAGCTGGCGGTCCAAGGCCAAGGTCATCTTCCGCTGCACGCCGCAATGGTTCGTGCCGATGGACAAGCCCGGCATGGTGGAAATCGCCGATAACCGCGCCGAACAGCGCTGGGAAAACGAAGGCGGCCACGCCGAGCCCGATGGCACCTTGCGTCAGGCCGCGCTCCACGCGCTGGCCAATACGCGCTTCGTGCCCGAAAAGGGCCGCAACCGCATCGGTTCAATGGTCGCCGGCCGCCCCGACTGGGTGCTCTCGCGCCAGCGCGCGTGGGGTGTGCCGATCACATTGTTCGTGCACCGCAAGACGGGCGAATATCTGGTCGACGATGCGGTGAACGCGCGCATCGTCGCCAATATCCGCGCCCACGGCGTCGACGGCTGGGACGAGGAATTCGCCGCCGACCTGCTCGGCCCCGATTACAACCTCGACGATTACGAGCGGGTGACCGACATTCTCGACGTCTGGTTCGATTCGGGCAGCACCCATTCCTTCGTGCTGGAATCGGGCAAATGGCCAGAACTGAAATGGCCCGCCGATCTCTATCTGGAAGGCAGCGACCAGCATCGCGGCTGGTTCCAGTCTTCGCTCTTGGAAAGCTGCGGCACGCGCGGCCGTGCGCCCTATGACGCGGTGCTGACCCATGGCTTCACCATGGATTCCAAGGGCATGAAAATGTCCAAATCGCTGGGCAATACGATCAGCCCGCTGGACGTGATGCGCGATTATGGCGCGGACATCATCCGTCTGTGGGCCCTGTCGGTCGATTATACCGAGGATCACCGCATCGGCCCCGAAATCCTGAAGGGCGTGGCCGACCAGTATCGTAAGCTGCGCAACACCTTCCGCTATCTGCTGGGCGCGCTGGACGGTTATGACGGAACCGACGTGCCCGAAATGGCCCAATTCCCCGAGCTTGAACGCTATGTGCTGACGCTGCTATCCGATCTGGATGCAAAGCTGGTGCAATGCGTCAATGATTTCGACTTCAACGCCTATACCCGCGCGCTGACCGATTTCTGTAACGAGGATCTGTCGGCCTTTTTCTTCGATATCCGCAAGGATTGCCTGTATTGCGACGATCCGGCGGATGTGAAGCGCCGCGCCTATCGCGCGACGCTGGATATATTGTTCCACGCCCTTGTCCGCTATGCCGCGCCGGTGCTGGTGTTCACGGCAGAGGAAGTCTGGGGCACGCGCTTCCCCGATCAGGGTAGCGTGCATTTGCTGGAATGGCCGAAAATCGCGCTGGCCGATGATCTGCGCGCCGACAAGGCGGTGTGGGACAGGCTGCGTGACCTGCGCGAAAATGTGAACGAGGCGATCGAGCCGTTCCGCCGAGAAAAGACCATCCGCTCCAGCCTTGCCGCCGAGGTGACCGTACCCGAAGGCGCCGTTCCCGCAGGGTTCAGCGATGCCGATCTGGCAGAGCTGTTCATCACAGCGACAGTGACGCGCGGGCAGGGCGATACGGTGACGATCACGCCCACCGATATGTCCAAGTGCGGCCGCTGCTGGCGCCATCTGCCCGAAGTGGCAGAGGATGGCGACGCGTGCGACCGCTGCGACAGCGTGGTTTCGGCGGCAGAGGCAGCATGAAGCTGGCCGCGCACCTGACAGCCGATCGCAGGCTGGGCCTGATCCTCGCGGCGGTGATCGTTGCGCTGGATCAGGGAGTGAAGGCGCTGCTGCTGGGTCCGGTGGAGCTGTTCCAGCGGCAGGTGATCGAAGTGCTGCCGTTCTTCGACCTGCGCTATGCGACCAATCCGGGCGTGTCATACGGCATGTTCGCCGCCGAAAGCCTTGAAAGCCGTGTCGCCCTGTTCGCGGTGACGGGGCTGATCTCGCTCGGCGTTCTGGTGTGGATGTTCATTGAAAAGAAGCGCGGCGATATTCTGTCGCTGGCGCTGATTCTGGGCGGCGCGATCGGCAATCTGATCGACCGATTCCGCCTGACCCATGTGATCGACTATGCCGATTTCCACCTTGGCGACTGGCGGCCCTTTGCCGTTTTCAACCTTGCCGATGTGGCGATAACCCTTGGCGTGGTCTTGCTGCTTGCCCGCACGCTGTTCATACGCGACAAGGACGAGAGCGATGCCGCGAAAGTTTCGGCCAAATCGGCCACGGAGTAATTGACGATGCGTATCAAGCCCGCCCTTCTTGCCCTTCCCGCGCTGGCCATGCTGGCCGGATGCGGCGGCGGCCTGAACCTGTTCAACCGCGACCGTCCCGATGAAATGGCGGTCTCGCGTCAGGCTCCGCTGGCGGTTCCGCCCGATTTCGCGCTGACCCCGCCCGAACCCGGCGCGCCGCGCCCGCAGACCCCCGGTGCCAGCCAGCAGGCGATGGACACGCTGTTCGGCGGCCCCGCGCCCCGCAGCGGCGTCGAAACCAGCGCCGTCAGCAAGGCGGGCACCGCCGATCCGGCGATCCGTTCGGCCGTGGGCGATCCCGACACGAATACGGTCGAAAAGGGTCAGGTCACGCGTGACATTGTGGCCGCGCCGCAGGGCGATGGCCGTGATGCACAGGCAGTCATTCCCGGATAAACGTCCCTATCCGGCTGTGTCGTCCGGTCTGGCCGCACCGCCGACGCTTTCGACCAGCAACTTGTCGATGCGGCGGCCATCCATGTCGACGATTTCGAACCGCCAGCCCTGTTCGATAAAGCTCTCGCCCTCTACGGGCAGCTTTTTCAGCACCCACAAGGCATAGCCCGCCGCCGTCGCGAATTCGCGCTGGTCGGGCAGGTCGATCCCCAGCCTGTCGGCCATGCGGTCGGCAGGCAGCGCACCCGCGATCAGCAAAGAGCCGTTCTCTCGCTCCACCAGCAGGGGATCGTCCCCCTCGTCCGCGTGCGAAACGAAGCTGCCGACCAGTGCCGCCAGCAGATCGGCGGGTGTCACGATCCCTTCGAAATGGCCGTATTCGTCGTGCACGAAGGCCATCGCCACATCGCCGCGCTGCATGATCCGCAAGGCATCGAGCGCGTCGATCTGGTCGGGCAGGATCTCGGCCTTCTTGATCAGCCGCGTCATCTGCGGCTTGTGTCCCTTGACCAGCGCGGCCAGCAATTCGCGCACCTTGACCACGCCGATCACGTCATCGACCGATCCCTGCGCCACCGGCAACAGGGAATGCGGCGATCTGGCAATAACCTTGCGCATTTCCTCGACCGTGGCGCGACGTTCCAGCCAGTCGATCTCTGTCCTTGGGGTCATCAGTTCGCGCACGGGCCGTTCGGCAAGACGCAGCACTTCGGCCATGATCGATTGCTCGGTCTTTTCGATCGCGCCCGAACGCGTCGCCTCGCTGATGATCAGGTGCAATTCATCGGCGGTAACGCCCGCATCGCGCTGTTGCCGCACGCCGACAAGACGCAGCAGCGCATCGGTTGATTTGTCGAGCAGCCAGACCACGGGCGCGGCAACCTTGGCCAGTATCGTCATGGGCGGCGCGGCAAGGCACGCGATCGTCTCCCGCCCGCGCAGCGCGATCTGCTTGGGCGCCAGCTCTCCCACGGTGAGCGAGAAATAGGTGGTCAGCACGATCACCAGCATAAAGCCCAATTGCTGGGCGGTCGCCGTATCCAGACCCAGTAACGCCAGACGTTCACCCACGGGCTGGCCCAGGCTGGCGCCCGAATAGGCACCCGCCACGATGCCGATCAGCGTGATGCCGATCTGCACGGTAGACAGGAACTTGCCCGAATCGGCCGCCAGCGCGAGCGCGGCCTTCGCCCCCTTGCTGCCATCCTCTGCCAGCTTGCGCAGGCGTGCGGGGCGCGCGGACACGATGGCAAGTTCCGACATCGAGAAAAGACCGTTCAATACGATCAAACCCGCGATGATCAGTAGGTCGAACCAGGGAAATGGGGACAATTAGTTGCTCTGACTGCCGTTGAGACCGAGTTGCGTGGCGAAGCAATTAGCGGCAATCATATCCCGCCCGCAAGCAATTGCGTTTCCGGTTCCGGTTCGCGGGTCGGGAACGCAGATGTCATATAATGCGTTTAGCGCAATATACCCGATCCGCCGTCGTTTCGGGATCGCTCAATCGGCAGGCGGGCGTATGAAGAAGAGGACCGCAATCCCATGAAAAACCGTTTCGTAGCAGCCGCTCTTGTCGCGACATCGCTGGTCAGCCTTTCAGCCTGCGTCACCGATCCCAACACGGGCGAGAAAAAGATTTCGCGCACCGCGCTCGGCACCGCGGGCGGTGCGGGCCTTGGCTATCTGCTGGGCGACATCGTCGGCGGCAAGACCGCCCGCATCATCGGCGCGGGCATCGGCGGCGCGGCCGGCGGTGTGGTCGGTTACAAGATGGACCAGCAGATCAAGGAGCTGAAGGAAGTGACCGCCGGTACCGGCGTAGAGGTCGAGCAGGAAGGCGATTACATCAATCTCAACCTGCCCAATGGCGTCACCTTCCCCGTCAACAGCACCGAAATTTCGCCAGCCTTCCGCAGCACGCTGGACGGCATTGCCCAGTCGCTGATCAACTATCCCGACAGCCTGATCGACGTGTACGGCTTCACCGACAACACGGGTGCCGACGCGTATAACCTGCAACTGTCGGAAAAGCGTGCGCAGGCCGTGGCGAATTACCTGTCGTACAAGGGCGTCCCTGCGGCGCGCATCGCGACGAAGGGCTTTGGCGAGGATCCGAACTATTTCGTCGCCAGCAACGATACCGAAGAAGGCCGCGCCATGAACCGCCGCGTGGAAATCAAGATCCTGCCGATCAGCCAGCAGGACGTTCAGGCCGCTCAGGGCCAGTAAGCCCGGCAATCCATCTATTTGGAAAGGAGAAGGCTTCGGCGGCGCAGGCTGCCGGAGCCTTTTTCGTTCGAGGACCCTTTTCTTGAGAAGTCCGCGTCAATTGTGACGCAAACGATCGTCCCGACCTGCCAGCCAGTCGGTGGCGGCCCTGTGAATCGCGGGCGCCGTGGCCAGTATGCCCTTCGCACGCGGATCGGCCTTGTTAAACGCAAGTTGGCCGCCCAGCGCATCGGTCACTGTCGCCCCCGCCTCACGCGCGATCAGCGCAGCGGCCCCGATATCCCATTCATAGCCCAGCCGCGTGCTGGCAGCGACATCCGCCTCTCCGCTGGCGACCAATGCAATGCGCAGCGCGATCGAATTGGGCTTGGGCACATTGACCAAGGGGGGCAGCCGCATCGTCGCATCGGCGGGAATGCGTGCACCATCGAATGCGGCGCGGGTGCTGGCCTTTAACGCCAGACCGTTGCGCCGCGCGCCGCGCCCCGCCTCCGCCGCCCATAATTCACCGCGCGCCGGGGCCGCCAGGCGCGCGATCAACGGACGACCATTGCTGATCAGCGCGACCGAAACGGCCCAACCGGCGCGACCACGCAGAAAATCGCGCGTGCCATCGATGGGATCGACCAGCCACAACAACCCGCCCTTTACCCGATCGGGATTGTCGGCGGTTTCTTCCGACAGCCAGCCTGCAGAGGGCAGCAGATCGCGCAGCGATTCGGCCAAAAAGCGGTTCACGGCCAGATCGGCGGCGCATACGGGCGTATCGTCTTCCTTGCGCCATGCGGTCGTTTCATTTCCCGCACCGGGAAATTCCGCCATCGCGATGCGGGCGGCTTCGGCCATAATTGCGTCGAATCGGGTGTAATCAAGCATGCAAGCTGCCTTTTGGCACAGGTTTGCCGCATGTGCGAAGCGTCTTGCGTTGCGGTTTTATCGCTAATGCTTCGCAAAGTCTCGTAACAAAACGCCAAGCACCCCTTTTTAGGCGTCAAGCGCCCTTTTCAAGTGGGCGCGGCTATGCTTAGACGCGTGCCAAGCGAACCCTTCCTACAGCGGCGCGATGGCCGCATCAGGCATTGGCGAGGATTATTTCGATGAACATTCACGAATATCAGGCAAAGGAACTGCTGGCCAAATTCGGCGTCGGCGTCCCCACGGGTTATGCAGCCCTGACGGTTGAAGAGGCGGTCGAGGCTGCCAAGAAGCTTCCCGGGCCGCTTTATGTCGTGAAGGCGCAGATCCACGCCGGCGGCCGCGGCAAGGGCAAGTTCAAGGAACTGGGCGCCGAGGCCAAGGGCGGCGTACGCCTTGCCAAGAGCATCGACGATGTGAAATCGGATGCCGCAGAAATGCTCGGCAACACGCTCGTTACCGTCCAGACGGGCGAAGCGGGCAAGCAGGTCAACCGCCTCTATGTCACCGACGGCGTCGATATCGCCGAGGAATATTACCTCTCGATGCTGGTCGATCGCGCCACGGGCCGCATTGCCATGATCGTATCGACCGAAGGCGGCATGGACATTGAAGAGGTCGCGCATTCGACCCCCGAGAAGATCACCACCATTACCGTCGATCCGGCTTCGGGATTCCAGCCCCATCACGGACGTGCGGTGGCCTTTGCGCTGAAGCTGAAGGGCGATTTGAACAAGCAGGCGCAAAAGCTGGCCAAGCAGCTTTACGAAGCCTTCCTCGCGCTCGATTGCGAGATGCTGGAAATCAACCCGCTGGTCGAAACGAAGGACGGCAACCTCCTCGTCCTCGACACCAAGATGAGCTTTGACGGCAATGCCATGTTCCGCCACCCCGACGTGGCCGAACTGCGCGACATTACCGAGGAAGATCCTGCCGAAGTCGAGGCTTCGGAATATGACCTTGCCTATATCAAGCTCGACGGCAACATCGGCTGCATGGTGAACGGCGCGGGCCTTGCCATGGCGACCATGGACATCATCAAGCTGAACGGTGCGTTCCCCGCCAACTTCCTCGACGTAGGCGGCGGCGCCACAACCGAGAAGGTGACCGCGGCCTTCAAGATCATCCTGTCCGATCCTGCTGTCGAGGGCATCCTCGTCAACATCTTTGGCGGTATCATGAAGTGCGACATCATCGCCGACGGCATCGTCGCGGCAGCCAAGGAAGTGAACCTGCAGGTTCCTCTCGTCGTCCGTCTCGAAGGGACGAATGTCGAGAAGGGCAAGGAAATCCTCGCCAACTCGGGCCTGCCGATCGTGCCGGCCGACGATCTGGGCGACGCCGCGAAGAAGATCGTGGGCGAAGTCCAGAAGGCCGCCTGATCGGGCGACCCCGCGAAACGGAAAAGGGGGCCAAACGCCCCCTTTTTTGTGCGCGAACCGTTATTGATCCGCATGCTGCCATCTAGGCTAACCCAAAAAGCAGTTGATTGACGTAATGGTCAACTTCTATCAGATGGCAGCAGAATACAGGCGATTGCCGCCGGATGGGCAGTAATCGCGCAACCAATCGATGGGAGTGCTTTAGCCATGAAAGCCCTAGTGCCCGTGAAGCGGGTGATTGATTACAATGTGAAGCCGCGTGTGAAGGCGGACGGTTCGGGTGTTGATCTTGCGAATGTGAAGATGAGCATGAACCCGTTTGACGAGATCGCGGTGGAAGAAGCGATCCGTCTGAAGGAAGCGGGCAAGGTCGAAGAGATCATCGCGGTCAGCATCGGCCCTGCCAAGGCACAGGAGACGCTGCGCACGGCGCTGGCGATGGGTGCGGACAGCGCGGTGCTGGTCGAGACCGATCAAGAGGTCGAACCGCTGGCGGTGGCCAAGATCCTGAAGGCTGTGGCCGCCGAGATCGAGCCGGGCCTGATTATCCTGGGCAAGCAGGCGATCGACGACGACAGCAACCAGACCGGCCAGATGCTGGCCGCGCTGATGGACCTGCCGCAAGGCACGTTCGCGAGCAAGGTCGAGATCGACGGCGATAGCGTGAACGTGACGCGCGAAGTCGATGGCGGGCTGGAGACGGTGAAGCTGGGCCTTCCAGCGATCGTGACCACCGATTTGCGCCTGAACGAGCCGCGCTATGCGAGCCTGCCGAACATCATGAAGGCGAAGAAGAAGCCCTTGGAGACGAAGACTCCGGCTGATTACGGCGTCGATATCGCGCCGCGTCTGAAGACGCTAAACGTGTCCGAACCGCCGGTGCGTCAGGCAGGCGTGAAGGTCGCCGATGTCGACGAGCTGGTCGCCAAACTCAAAGCGCTTGGAGTAGCATGATGAAGACGCTTGTTTATGTCGATCACGACAATGCAAATCTGGGCGATGCGACGCTGGCGACAGTGACCGCTGCGTCGAAGCTGGGCGAGGTGCACCTGCTGGTCGCGGGTGCGGGCTGCGGCACTGTGGCCGAAGCCGCCGCGAAGATCGCGGGCGTGGGCAAGGTCCATGTCGCCGACGATGCCGCATACGAACACCAGCTGGCCGAGAATGTCGCGCCGCTGATCAAGGGCTTGATGGAAACGCATGACGCGGTGCTGTTTCCTGCCACCACCACCGGCAAGAACATCGCCCCGCGCGTGGCCGCATTGCTCGATGTGATGCAGATCAGCGACATTCTCTCGGTCGAGGGCGACAAGAGCTTCACCCGTCCGATCTATGCAGGCAATGCCATCGCCACGGTCGAGAGCAGCGACCCCAAGCTGGTCATCACCGTACGCGGCACTGCCTTCGACAAGGCGGAAGCCACCGGCGGCAGCGCTGCGATCGAAGCGATTGCCTCCACCGGCGATGCGGGCAAGTCGAGCTTCGTTTCCGCCGAACTCGCCAAGAGCGAACGCCCCGAACTGACCAGCGCGAAGATCATCGTCTCGGGCGGCCGCGCGCTGAAGGACGCCGAGACCTTCGAGGCGACGATCATGCCGCTTGCCGACAAGCTTGGCGCAGGCGTGGGCGCATCGCGCGCTGCGGTCGACGCAGGCTATGTCCCCAACGATTATCAGGTCGGGCAGACCGGCAAGATCGTCGCACCCGAAGTCTATATCGCCATCGGCATCAGCGGCGCCATCCAGCACCTTGCCGGCATGAAGGATTCCAAGACCATCATCGCCATCAACAAGGACGAGGACGCGCCCATCTTCCAGGTCGCAGACATCGGCCTCGTCGCCGATCTCTACAAGGCCGTGCCGGAATTGATTGAGAAGTTGTAATGCCCATGGGGCGGCATGCGGACAGCATGTCGCCCCATCTTTCTCGCGCAATATTCGCGCTCTAAACAGTCGCATGGCGAAAACCGGCGAATCACCCCATGCCAAGCGCGACGTGATCGCGCAGGCGCTCCTCGACGGCTGTGACGAACAGCAGATCCGCGCCCGGCTGCTTGACAGCGGCGCCAGCGACAAGAGCGCGGATTACGAACTGAAATGCCTTGCCAAGGACCCGTTCTTCGCGGCCGCCCGACAGCTCTCCAACAGGCTGGCAAAACGCGACTGGACGCTGGACCTTTATGCCCGCCTCCATGCCCAGAACGACGCAGCGCATAACATTCCGACCGTGCACGCGATCGAACCGGAGCGCTTCTTCCGCGCGTTCTACTTTGCCAACCGTCCCGTCAAGCTGACAGGGCTGGTCGATCACTGGCCCGCACTGGAACGCTGGACACTCGATTATCTTGACCAAACTCTGGGCAATGCTGTTGTCGAATTGCAGGGCCAGCACGGCGCTTCACCGCGTTACGAAAGTGACAAGACCGCGCATGAACGGCGCGTGCCCATGCGCGCGGTGATCGAATTGCTGCGCCGCGACGAGGCGAGCAATGATTTCTATATCACCGCCTATAACGACAAGACCAACAAGGCCACGCTCGCTCCCTTGTGGGACGATCTGGCGCCTGTTTCGATCCTGCGCGAAAGCGGCGGGCGCGACGGCTTTTTCTGGATGGGTCCGCGCGGCACGCTGACGCCGTTTCACCACGACCTTACCAATAATCTGCTGGTGCAGGTATCGGGCCGCAAGCGGGTGCGTATGGTGCCAAGCTGGGAAACGGCCCGCATGCGCAACAGCCTGCATTGTTTCAGCGACTGGACGCTGGACGATTTTCTGGACGACACCATCGCCACCCCGCCCATGCTGGAATGCACCATCGATGCGGGCGAGGCGATCTTCCTGCCCATCGGCTGGTGGCACCATGTCGAGGCGCTGGACCGCAGCATCTCGATGAGCTTTACCAATTTCGCAGCGGATAATGATTTTACAGGGGGTTATCCCCTGTCAGCCGTTTTTTAAGGGAATGGGGTCGCATCCGACATGATCAGTAAATCTGTGGCAGCCATAATCCTGCCTGCAACTTTCCTTTCCGTGTCCCATGCCTCGGCCAAAGACGTGGCATTGGCGCCGGCGTCGAAATGGAACGTTCATTATGGGGCCTATTCCTGCATCGCCGCGCGTAGCTTTGGTGAAGGCGAATCTGCCGTAACGCTTCGGCTGGAACAGATTGCACCCGGTCATTATTACGATGTCTCATTTTTCGGAAAGCCGGTTGGAGCTAGCGAAAGGCTTTTAAACAGCCGCAACGATCCGTCTCGTACTCGTCGTCTGGCCGAGATGCGGATCGGCGATGGAAATCCATTCGACCGCGCATTCTATTCCGGCGAAACGAAGGATGGTATCCCTTCGCTCAGCTTTGGGACGATGACTTACATCGCTTCATTGCAGACCGCCGGTCCGATCGTCGATGGAAAAGTTGGCAGCTATGGCACATACGCGCCTGCGTATTATCTGTCCGGTACACTCGATACGATCAGCCTGCGCATCGGAAGCAGCGACCGTCAGATCCTGATGACCGGGCCGTTAGAGCCCGTTTTGGCAAAACTGACTCATTGCGGCGAAGCGTTCGTTACATCGTGGGGATTCGATATCGAAGAAATGCGGTCGCTGAAGACAGGGCCTGTAATCGAAAACGTCACCGCATTTACCGACGCAATCGAATATCCTCCCGAACTGCTTCGACAGGGCGGCCGCGGGATCGTGACCTTGCGTTTGTCAGTGGAAGCGGACGGTTCGCCCAGCGATTGCCATGCCTATGACATAACCGAACCGGCCGGTTTTTCGGAAACGCTTTGCGCAAAGGCATTGGAAACGCTGACATTCAAGCCGGCGACCGACACGGACGGAAATGCAGTCAGGGCCTATTATATCCAGCGGATCAATTTTACGATCCCGTCCTAAAGCACCCACACGTCGACCGCATGGATGATAAGTCCGACCAGCCCGCCCACCAGCGTGCCGTTGATGCGGATGAACTGAAGGTCGCGGCCGACCGCGCCTTCGACACGCTGTGTAATGGTGGTGGCGTCCCAACGCTTGACCGTTTCGGACACCAGCCGGACGATCTGGTCGCCATATCGGTTGGCGATGCCGACCGCGCTGCGGCGGGCAAAGCGGTTCACTTGTAGCTGCAACCGCGCATCGCCGCGCAATGCCTCGCCCAGCTCTTGCAATGCGCCTGCGAACTGGCCACCCATCGCGCTGTCGGGATTGCGCGCCGCCTCTATCAGGCTGCCCCGCAGCCGTTCCCAGACGCCCTGCCACCAGCCCGCGACGGCGGGATTGGCCAGCAACTCCTGCTTAATCCCTTCAACCCTTGCGCGCGTATCGGGATCGTGAACGAGGTCGTGGGCCAGCTTTTCCAACCCTTCTTCCACCTTGGCGCGCAGCGGGTGGTTGGGATCGACCAGCATTTCGGCCAGCAAGCGATACAGCCCGTCGAGCACCGAATTGGCAAGCCGCTCGTCCAGTCCGGTGAAGCGCAGCAGCGCATTGGCGCGCTCGTGAATCATAGTGCGGACAAGACTCTCGTTCGATTCGAGTGTCTTGCCCGCCCAGCGGACGATGGATTCAAGCAAAGGCAAGTGGCGCTTGTCCGCGATCGCGGCGGACAGCATCTGGCCCAGCAGCGGGGAAATTTCGAGGCGGCCCAGTTGCGCGGCCAGCCCGTGCCGCACCTGATCGCCCAGCCTTTCGGGATCGAGCGATTCGAGCGCCTGTGCCAGCAATTCGGCGGCACCCGCGCGCACCCCGTTGCCTTGCCCCTTGGGCGGGCTGGCAAGGTAATCGCCAGCCGCCCGCGCCACATTCATCGCGCGCATCCGGCGGGCGACGACGGCGGGTGTCAGGAAATTGGACCGCAGGAAGCGCGCCATCGAATCGGCAATGCGGTCCTTGTTCGTCGGGATGATCGCCGTATGCGGGATCGGAATGCCCAGCGGATGGCGGAACAGCGCGGTCACTGCGAACCAGTCTGCCAATGCGCCGACCATCGCCGCCTCGGCAAAGGCGGTCACGAAATCAAGGCCCGTGATTCGATCCTCGAAGCTGCGCGACACCACAAAGACCAGCGCCATCAGCACCAGCAGCCCCGTCGCGACCCGACGCATGGTGCGGCCGCGGTCGCTCTGGTCCTCGATCAGGGGCTCTAACGGCGGATGGGCTTGCTGCTCCGTCAAATGACCGTCCATGCCGCCCTATTCGGCGGGCAGGCTACCCGCTTGCCCGCCGCCTTCGTGGCGGTGCGAGGGATCATAAGTCAGCAGTCGCTTGCGCAAAAGCGGACCGACGCGCTTTTCGAACCCGTCGGCCAGGCTGAATCCTGCGGGCACGATCAGCAGGGTCAGCAGTGTCGACAGGATCAGCCCGCCGATCACCACCACGCCCATCGGCGCGCGCCATGCCGAATCGCCCGTCAGCGAAATGGCCGTCGGGATCATGCCGACGGTCATCGCCACGGTCGTCATCACGATCGGCTGCGCACGCTTGTGCCCCGCCTCGACAATCGCTTCCTTGCGGCCTGCGCCAGCGGCCATTTCCTCGATCGCGAAATCGATCAGCAGGATCGAGTTCTTCGCGACGATGCCGAACAGCATCAGAATGCCGATGAACACAGGCATCGACAGTTCGTACCCCACGATGATCAGCAGGATCACCCCGCCCAGAGGCGCGAGGAACAGCGAGCCCATATTGACCAGCGGCGAGATGAAGCGGTGATAGAGCAGCACGAGCACGGCAAAGACCAGCAGGATGCCCGATACCAGCGCAATGACGAAGCTGTTCAGCATTTCCGCCTGCCACTGGTCCGCGCCGAACGGAGCGTTGGACACGCCCGCGGGCAGGTTCTGCATGATCGGCAATTGCTGGACCGCCGCATCGACCGTGCCCTTGGCCACGCCCGGCGCCAGATCGGCACCCACGAATACGCGACGGTGCTGGTTATAGCGCTGGATCGTCGTCGGCCCCGAACCGAAACCGATTTCCGCCACTCGCTCCAGCGGGACCGAACCGCCCGATGCGGTCTGCACCGGCAGGTTGCGGATCACATCCAGATCGCGGCGCGCGGTTTCGGACAGGCGCACGCGGATCGGGATTTGCCGGTCCGACAGAGAGAAGCGCGCGGCGTTCTGGTCGATATCGCCCAATGTCGCGATACGGATCGTCTGGCTAAGCGCCGATGTCGTTACGCCAAGGCTGGCAGCCAGTTCGGCGCGCGGACGGATGATCAGCTCGGGCCGTTGCAAGTCCGCCTCGACCCGCGGAGCAACCGCACCCGGAATGCTGCGCATTTCCTGCGCCAGCTGGCGCGCGGTTTCATCCAGCAGGTCGGGATCGGAGCCTGACAGCATCACAGAGATCGGCCGACCCGTGCCGCCGCCGCCCTGCATGTCCTGAAAGCTCACTCGCGCATCGGGGATATTCTGCAGCATCGGGGTCAGCTCGCGCTCGAACTCCTGCTGCGTCTTGTCGCGGTCTTCCTTCAGGTTGATGAACATGCGGGCATTGCCCTCGTTCACCCGCTCGAGCGCGCTTCGCACTTCGGGGCGCTCGTTAATAATGCCGGCAACCTTGTCCATCACCGCTTCGGTCTGTTCCAGCGTGGTGCCGGGGACCATTTCCAGACGGATACGGCTGAAATCGGAATTGAAGTTCGGGAAGAACTGCATCGGCACCGACATCAGCAGCATGACCGACCAGATCAGCGACCCAAAGCCAATGCCGACCATCCACAGGCGATGATCGCGCAGCCGTGCCGCCCAGCGACCGGTGTAGAATGCGTGATAGCGCGCGACATGTCCGCCCATCAGGCGGAACAGCAGCCCCAGCCCCTTGACCGCGACATAGGCGAACACGGCAGGCACCAGCATCACGGCCATGAAGAACACGGCCTCGATCAGCAGCTTGGCCATGCCGACAAAAGGTTGCATCAGCGTGCTGGGGTTGGTCGGCAATATGACCGAGAGGTCGAGCTTGCCATAGATCAGGCTAAACCCGACGCCGAGCCCCGCGACGATCGCGGCAAGGACCAGCAGCGTAAAAACCGTCTCCAGCAATGCGGAGCTGAAATGCAGCGGCTCGCGCACCAGAGTCCGGCGATGGGACACCGCCTTCGAATTGTCGAGCGACCAGCGAAGGACCCCCATATAGCGGTCCATCAACTTGCCCTCGCCGTGGCTGGCGTGGCCCTTGGCCTTCAGGAAATAGGCCGCGACCATCGGCGTGATCATGCGCGCGACGGCAAGGCTCATCAGCACGGAAACCACGACGGTCAGGCCGAAATTCTTGAAGAACTGTCCGGGCACCCCGCCCATCAGACCAACGGGCAGGAACACCGCCACGATGGAGAAAGTGGTGGCCACCACGGCCAGCCCGATTTCGTCCGCCGCATCGATCGACGCCTGATAGGCGCTTTTGCCCATGCGCATGTGGCGAACGATATTCTCGATCTCCACAATGGCATCGTCGACCAGCACCCCCGCGACCAGCCCAAGGGCCAGCAAGGACAGCGAATTGAGCGTAAAGCCCATCAAATCCATGAAATAGAATGTAGGGATCGCCGACAGCGGGATCGCCAGGGCCGCGATGATCGTCGCGCGCCAGTCGCGGAGGAACAGGAACACCACCAGCACGGCCAGCACCGCGCCCTCCACCATGGCATGCATCGAACTGTTATACTGCGCCTTGGTATAGGGCACCGATGTAAACAGCGTCTCGAATGTCACGCCGGGGTTTTCTTCGGCAATGCGGTCAAGCTGTTCCATCGTGGCATCGAAAACGCTGACGTCCGAAGCGCCGCGCGCACGCGCGATGGAGAATGTCACCACCTGTCGCCCGCCCACCTTGGCGAGCGAGGTAATCTCGCTGTAGCGGTCGGTGACCGTCGCGAAATCGGCCAGCCTGACGGTGCGCCCGCCACCCAGCGGAACCTGCATCTGCGACAGTTCATAGGCGGTTTCGGCATTTCCCAGCACACGGACCGACTGGCGCGAACCGGCGACTTCGGCCTGTCCGCCTGCGGCATCGACGTTTAGCTGGCGCAGCTGTGCGTTCACCTGGCTGGCTGTCACGCCCAGCGATTGCATACGCGCCGGATCGAGCACGACCAGAATTTCGCGGTCGACGCCGCCGCCGCGGCCCACTTCGGCCATGCCGTCGATCGACAGCAGCCGTTTCGTCACCGTATCGTCGACGAACCAGCTCAATTGCTCGATTGTCATGTCGGGCGCGGCAACCGCGAAATATCCGATGGGATCGGACGATGTCTGTGCGCGGAATACGCGCGGTTCGAGGATGCCGTCGGGCAACTCGCCGCGAATCTGATCAATCGCGGCTTTCACCTCGTTCACTGCCTGCGCAACATCGGCACCGATTTCGAACTCGACGACTGTCTGCGAGCTACCCTCGCTGGCGGTCGAGTTGATATTGACCACGCCTTCGACGTTCTGGATCGCGGCTTCGGCCAGCTGGGTGATCTGGTTCTCGATCTCAGTCGGGGCGGCGCCCGGCTGCGAGATGACGACGATCACGACCGGAAATTCGATGTCCGGCTGGTCCTGCACTTCCATCCGCATAAAACTGACGATGCCAGCGAGCATCAGCCCTGCAAAAAGTACGATCGGGACGACCGGATTCCGGATCGACCACGCCGATATATTGCGAAGATCCATCGCGCCCTCCTCAGCCGTCGAGTTCGGCGGTGGTCGGCTCGACCACATCGCCGGGGCTGAGGAACCCGCCTGCCCGCAGAACGACCTTTTCGTTCCCGGCAAGACCGTCGGCGATGGTGATGCCCTTGGCCGTCACCATGCCCAGTTCGACAGGCTTGCGCGCCACCTTGTTATCGGTGTCGACTACATAGACGAAGCTGCCCTCTGCATCCGACATGATCGCGGATTCGGGCAGGATCGGTGCGGTGATCGAGCCCGATGTGATGCGCGCCGTGGCAAAACCGCCGGGGCGAAGCGCCTTGTCATAGGGCATCGCAATACGCGCCACGCCCTGACGCGACGTTTCGTCGATGGTCGGCGACAATTGCCAGACCTGCCCGGTAAAGACCTGCTTGCCGCCCACCGGCGTCACTTCGGCAGGGACGCCCACCGACAACCGTGCCAGATCGCCTTCACCGATACGGGCGTTCAGCTCCATCTCGCCCCCGCGCGCCAGCACGAACAGCGGGCTTCCGCCACCGCCGACGACCTGCCCACGCTCGACATTGCGTTCCAGCACCAGGCCGCCCGCAGGCGCCACGATATTCAGGCGCGCATTGCGAGCGCGCAATTCGCCAAGGGTCGCCTCTGCCACGCGGACGCGGGCATTGGCGGCATCGCGGGTGGCGGTCAGCCGGTCGACATCGGCAGTCGATATAAATCCGCGATCAACCAGCTTTAACGCACGGTCGAGATTGGCCTGCGCCAGCTCGGCATCGGCGCGGGCCACTTGCACCTGCGCGGCCTGAGCTTCGGCTTGACGGCTTTGCACCGAACGGTCGATCACGGCCAGAACCTGTCCGGCACGGACCCAGTCGCCCGCATCGACCATGACATCGACGACCGATCCGCCCTCGCCCACTGAACCGACAGGCATGGGGCGGCGCGCGGCCAATGTGCCGGTGGCGGTAATCTCGCCCGAAACGGTGGTCTTACCGGGAACCGCGACGCTGACGATGGGGACCTGCATTTCGGTTTCGGCCGGTGCGATCGAACTGCGCCAGATCAGGAAACCGACCACCGCTGCCAGTGCCAATGCGCCAACCACAGCGATCAGGACGAACCGCTTCTTGCGGCCTCCATCCTCTTCCGTCGTGCCCAGATCGGAATAGTCGCTATCGACGATCCGGTCATGCATTGCTGGAATCGCCCCTTCAGTCTCTATGGACCTGTCGTAATTCATTTGTCGGTCGCCTGCTGCCGCCCGTCCCCAAGCGGCTGTATGAACACACCAGCCGTTCCCGGCGGCTGGCGGTTGATGGCTTGGGCGCCCGATCTGAACCGAGGCACTTGCGCCGAAAAACGACGGGCTCCGCAGTCACCACGGAGCCCACCGATGATTTCGGCTGTTATCACTTGCTGCTCTGCGAAACAATTGCGTTTCGCAGAGCAGAATTGAACGTTCGTCCCTTTGCGAGTGTTGCGAAGTGTTAGCGGACGCGCCCGCGCTGGACCAGATTCACGATGGCCAGCAGAACGACCGCACCGACAAACGCGATGATCAGGCCGGTCAGCGAAAACGCCTGAACGGTGCCCTGAACGCCGAACAGCGGTCCGGCCAGCGCATTACCGATCAGCGATCCGACGCAGCCGACGACGATGTTCCAGAAAATGCCCATCGATGCATCGCGGTTCATGACCATGCTGGCCAGCCAGCCGGCAACACCGCCCACGATAAGCGCAATAATCCAACCCACGGCAGTTCTCCTCTTAGTTGCTGGAGGATGAACGGCGTATCAGGCCGGATGTTCCTTTGGAATTGAAAGATTCTGTCCGCGATTTTCGTCAGACTTGGGAATCAGTATTTCATTTGCCGCTCGTAAAGGTCGCGATAATGCTGGATTCGCGTGACGCGCAGGCCCTTCATGCCCGAGCGTTCGACCGCGCGCTGCCAAGAGGCGAATTCCTCCAGCGTCAGATCATAGCGTTCGCACGCATCGTCGATCGACAACAAACCGCCGTTGACGGCAGCCACCACTTCGGCCTTGCGCCGCACAACCCACCTTTTGGTGGAAGGAGGGGGCAGGTCGTCAATCGTGAGCGGCTCGCCAAGCGGTCCGATCACCATTGATGGCCTGATGTCCTGGTTCTCGATCATCTAATCCTCAACACTCAACCCTGATGCCGATGTGCCGTCATCCGCCGACACGCTGCATCCCGACCCGGTGATAGATTGCGAAGGCTTAGGATCGGGTAAACGACCCTGCGCAATGTGAAAATTTTCATCCGAGACGGCGGCAGCCACATCCTGAAACGGCGGATGATGCGGGTTTGCATGGCCGCACAGCGCCTCGGCCGCGCGGGGGTCGAAGCTGCCATCGGCACGGATCCAGCTGGCCATCGCCTCGTTCTCACCCTTTAGCGCGCCGCGCAAATCGCGCTCCGCGCTCAGCTTCGCCCGCAGCGAATGCCAGTCGAGCGAACGGGCGCCGTGACCGGCAGCCTCATGCGCGACCAGGTCGAAACTGTCAGAAAGTTGTTCGCGAACTTCGGTCGGTGTCGGCCCTTCTATGCCATCCGCGCCGGGAAAATCCGGTTGCGTGCGCGACAGCTTGGGAAACTTGGCGAACATGGAGTTCACCATGGCTGCAGTTGGTCAACAAAACGTAAACGCTGGCGCCACTTTGCGGCGACGCGGCCAAGGCCTGCGCTTTTCGGCGGTTTGTCGCAGGCGGGCATCGGTGTATGGGCCGCTCATCATGAATGCCCCCGTTACCCCTTCGCCAGTCGATTCGGCCGATGCGGCGACCAGTCTGGACCCGGCCGCCCTGTTCGACCTGCCCGCCCCGCTGTCGCAGCGGCGCATCGTCGTCGCCATGTCGGGCGGTGTCGATTCGTCGGTCGTTGCGGCCCTTGCAGCGCAAAGCGGGGCCGAGGTGATCGGCGTCACGCTGCAGCTTTACGATCATGGCGAAGCGGTCAAGCGCAAGGGCGCGTGCTGCGCGGGCGACGATATCCGCGACGCGCGCGCGGTGGCCGACCGGCTGGGCATCGCGCATTACGTCTTCGACCACGAAAGCAGCTTCCGCGAATCGGTGATCGACGGTTTTGCCGACGAATATCTGCAGGGCCGCACGCCCATCCCATGCATCCGCTGCAATATGGGGCCGAAATTCACCGATCTGTTCAAGATGGCGCGCGATCTGGGCGCGGATTGTCTTGCCACCGGCCATTACGTTCGTCGCGTGACGGGCGAAGCGGGGCCGGAAATGCACCGCGCGCACGATCCGGCCCGCGACCAGAGCTATTTCCTGTACGCAACGACCGAAGACCAGCTGGACTTTCTGCGCTTCCCGCTGGGCGGCCTGCCCAAGCCCGAAGTGCGCCGCATCGCGCAATCGCTCGGCCTTGGCGTCGCGGCCAAGCCCGATAGTCAGGACATCTGCTTCGTGCCCGATGGCGATTATGCCTCGCTGGTCAAAAAGCTGCGGCCCGAGGCGGGCGATGCGGGCGATATCGTCCATGCCGAAACCGGTGATGTGCTGGGCCGCCATCGCGGCATCGTGCACTACACCGTCGGCCAACGCCGCGGGATCGAAATCGGCGGGCAGCCCGAACCGCTTTATGTCATCCGCATCGATGCCGAAAACAATGCCGTCGTCGTCGGGCCGAAACGCCTGCTCGCCGTGGGTGCGATGCGCGTGATCGAAACGAACCGCATCGGCCCCGTGCCCGCCAGCGGGCTGACGGCCAAGGTCCGGTCGCTGGCCAAACCCGTGCCCGTCACGCTGGAAGGCGCTTTGGGTGGGGGACACGAGGTGCGCATCCGCTTTGCGCAGCCCGAATATGGCGTCGCGCCGGGGCAGGCAGCGGTGATCTATGCGGGCGACCGCGTGATCGGCGGCGGCTGGATCGAGGAAACCTTCGCGGCAGGGTGATCCCGCTCAGCCGAATTCCCTCAACCGGACCATTGTTCGAGCACGCAGCCCCAACCTTCGCGATAGCGCGCGCGGGTCGATGCCAACATGGGAACGCTGGCAGTCACTTCCTGCGCTTCCTGGTCCACCGAGAGGCGCACCATGGTCATGCCCGGTTCGAAATCGGCGCGGCACTGGTCGATGGGCCGCCCCGCAACGTAATGGCAGGAACAGGCGATGCGCGCGCCAAAATCGGTGCCCGCCTGCGCTTCGGCAGCCATGCCCGGCCCCCAGACGAATGCCGCGGCGGCAAAGCCGGTCAACACCGCGACCGGCACCACCTGCCACAACCGCCGTTTCCATGCGGGATTGCGCTTTGGCTTCGTTTCCACAGGGCTGCTCAATTCGGTCTTGCCTTTCGATGGGCGCGGGCGGATCAGGCGCGCCTGATGCCTTGCGCTTTGTCCCGCTACAAGTGGGTGGCCGTGTTTGCCGCCGTGATTTCGCTATCCGCATGCGGATCGGGCGGGGAAGAGATTGCGCCGCCGTCCGACGAATCGCTGGCTGCCGTGGCGGACACGCCCGCCGCCAATCGCACGGCGCTCGCTTATGCGATCGATGGCCTGTTCGACGAAGAGGCGGTCGGCGAAACCCGCGCCCTGCTGGTGATCCATGACGGCAAGCCGGTCGCGGAACGTTATGGCGAAGGGTTCGGTCCCGATGTGCCGCAACTGGGCTGGTCGCTGTCGAAGACTGTCACGGGATTGATCGTCGGCATGATGGTGGCCGACGGCTCGCTCGCGCTCGACGCACCGGCCCCCGTCGCGCGCTGGGAGCGCAGCGGCGATCCGCGCGGGGCGATTACCCTGCGCCATCTGCTGCAAATGCGATCGGGCCTGCGGCATCGTGAAACTGCGCAGCCTGCCTATGCCAGCGATGCGGCGCGCATGTTGTATCGCGACGGGCGCGACGACATGGCGCATTACGCGCTGACCCAGCCGCTGGATCACGATGCGGGATCGCAATTCGCCTATTCGACGGCGGACACGCAAATCCTGTCCGAAATCGCGACCGATACGCTGACGCAAAGCAGGGAGCCCGCCGTTCGGCAGGCGGCGATGCAGGGCTGGCTGCAAAGCCGGTTATACGAGCCGCTGGGCCTGACCACGATGCGCGGCGAATATGATGCGCGCGGCACGCTGATCGGCGGCGCCATGTTCCATGCCGGCGCACGCGACTGGGGCAGGATCGGGGAGCTGATCCGGCGGGGCGGCAGCTATGACGGCGTATCGGTCGTGCCGCGCGGCTGGATACGCTTTATGGGTGGCAAAAACCCGTCGGACGGTGCCTATGGCGCGCATTTATGGCGCAATCATGTGCGCGAAGAAGGTCGCGATGCGGTCGTTTTCGGCGGCCGCGGACCATCGGACGCGGTCGCGGCGCTGGGCCATCGCGGACAATTTCTGCTGGTCGTGCCGTCGCAGAAACTGACGATCGTGCGACTGGGTTACAGCACGGCGGCACAGCAGAATACGCTGAACGACCGGATGCTGGGCCTGTCGGAACTCTTCCCCGCTCAATAGCGGAACATACCCTCGACCACCGTCACGCAGGCCCCGCCGAGCCACGCGGTTTCGCCGTCCAGCCTGCAATGCAGCAGACCACCGCGCCTCGATGCCTGAAATGCGGTGAAACTGTCTCTCTCCAGCCGCGCGGCCCAGAACGGGGTGAGCACCGCATGGGCCGAACCGGTCACGCTATCTTCGGGCACGCCCGCGCCGGGAACGAACACGCGGCTAACGACATCGGTGCTTTCGCCCGGTGCGGTGCAGATGAACTGGTGGTCGCCCATCGCCGCCAAAGCACCGAAATCGGGCGATAATCCGCGCACCGCTGCCTCATCCTCGAACAGGAATACGTTATAGCCGTCGGGCGATCGGTGGATCAGCTGTGGCCGCGTTCCCAGCGCGGCGACGGCCGCCTGCCAGTCCTGCGGCGCGGTCGGGATCGCGGGCAGCGCCAGCGCATAGCCGCCCCCTTCCCTGCGCACGGTCAGCACGCCGGCCCGCCGCGTCAGGAACGTCACCTCGTCCCCGCCGCCCTGTTCCAGCAGCACATGGCCTGCCGCCAGTGTCGCATGGCCGCACAGGCGAATCTCGCACTCCGGCGTAAACCAGCGCAATTGCCAGTCGGCCTCGGCCCCGTCGCAAGGGACCAGATAGGCGGTTTCGGCGAAATTATTCTCTTCGCCCATCTTCTGCATGATGGCGTCGGCGGGAAACTCGTCCTCCCACAGCATCACGGCGGCCTGGTTGCCGCCGAATGCCGCATCGGTGAACGCATCGACGTGCCAGTATGGAATGGCGGGCATCAGGGTTTCGCCTCTGTCGGGAGAGAAAGTTCGGGATCGGGTCCGGTCTTGAGCAGATCCATCGAGGCAAAGGCCCCTTCGTCGCGCAGACCTTCGGGGTCGGGATGAATCAGGAATTCGGTGCCGGGAAATTCGGCCTGCAATTGCGCCTCGATCCGGTCCATCACCTCATGCGCTTTCCGCACGGTCATATCGCCGTCGACCCATACGTGGAACTGCGCGAAATCGCGGTCGCCGCTGGTGCGGGTGCGCAAATCGTGCACCCCTTCCAGCCCCGGCGTGTCGCGGATCACTTCCAGCAGACGCTCGCGCTTTTCGATGGGCCATTCCTTGTCCATCAGATTGTCCACCGCTTCGCGCGAAGCCTGAAACGCGTTCCATGCCAGCCAGCCCGCAATGCCCAGCGCGAACAGCGGGTCCGCGCTCGAAAAGCCGGTCCAGCGGTCGAGCGCCAGCGCGGCAATCACGCCCAGATTCAGCAGCACATCGGACTGGTAATGCACATGATCGGTGCGGATCGCGACGCTGCGGGTGCGATTCAGGACATGTCTTTGCCACGCCAACAGCGCGAATGTGGCTGCCAGCGCGATGACCGACACGACGATGCCGGTCTCCGCCTCCTGCGGGCGGACTCCGCCCAGCCATTGCTGGATCGCGCGGGCCGCAATGCCCACGGCCGAGATCGAGATCAGCACCACCTGTACCAGCGCGGCCAGCGCCTCGGCCTTGCCATGCCCGAACCGATGGTTGTGATCGGCAGGCTGCGATGCGACCCATACGCCCACCAGCGTCGACAGGCTGGCCACGATGTCGAGCGCGGTGTCGGCCAGACTGCCCAGCATGGCCGCCGAACCCGTCCGCCACGCGGCATAGATCTTCATCGTCAGCAACAGCGCCGCGACCGCCGTGCTGGCATAGGCGGCACTGCGCGTCAGGCGCGAGCGATCTTCATGGGACAAGTGGGCGGTGTCGGCCATCGGCTGCGCGGACGGGCCGCTTATGGATAGAGCAGGCTGCTGGCCCAGCTGCCGCCGCGCCGCGTGAAACGACGGCGTTCGTGCAAACGGAACGGGCGGTCGTGCCAGAATTCCATCGCTTGCGGCACCAGCCTGTATCCGCCCCAATGTTCAGGGCGCGGCACTGGTTTGCCTTCGTATCGCTTGCGCACTTCCTCGAACCGGTCGAGAAATTCGCGGCGGTCGCCCATCGGTGCGGACTGGTCGGACGCATGCGCCCCCAGCTGCGAATCGCGCGCGCGGCTGGCGAAATAGGCATCGGCGTCGGCATCCGATACAGGTTCAAGCTGTCCTTCGATGCGGATCTGGCGGCGCAGGCTTTTCCAGTGGAACAAAAGGGCGGCCTGCGGATTGGCGGCGATTTCGCCTGCCTTGCGGCTTTCCTGATTGGTATAGAACACAAAGCCGCCCCCCGGCCCCAGATCGGCGCCGTGCCCTTTCAGCAGCACCATGCGCACCGACGGCGCGCCGCCCGCGCTGGCGGTGGCAAGCGCCATGGCGGTGGGGTCGTTGATCTCGGTCTCTCTGGCTTCGGCCAGCCAGTCGTCGAACAGGCCGAACGGGTCGCCCGCAGGGATCGCGTCTTCGGCCAGCAGTTCGGGTTCCACGTAGTTTCCTCGTTCCGTCGGGCAGCGGGGAATCTGCTGCCATGACCAACATAGTAGAGCCATCGCCCTTGCGCAAAGCCATGCTCTATCCCGCATGCGATTTCCGCTGGAATGCAAGACAACAGGTGCACAGCTTCAATCGCCGGATTGCACGATCGCGCCTTGCACCCTAGCTATCGGTTCATGGCGGACCCTTATTCGATCCTTGGCATTGCGCGCGGCGCGAGCGAGCAGGACATCAAATCGGCCTATCGCAAGCTGGCGAAACAGCTGCATCCGGATGCCAACAAGGATAATCCGGCGGCGGCGGACAAGTTTTCGCAGGTGACGCAGGCATATGACCTGCTGTCGGACAAGGACAAGCGCGCCAGGTTCGATCGGGGCGAGATCGACATGGACGGCAATCCCAAAATGCCCTTTGGCTATGGCCAGCGCGGCGGCGGACAATATCGGCAGGCGGGCGGCAATCCGTTTGGCGGCATGGGCGGGGCCAGCACGGACGATGTCGATCTGTCCGACCTGTTCGAAGGCATATTCGGCGGCGGCCAGCGGCGTTCCCGCGGCGCGGGGCCGCAGGACAATCCGTTTGCCGGCATGGGCGGCGGCGGTTTCGGCGCAGGCGCGCAAAGGCGTCCGGCCAAGGGCGCGAATGTCAATTACCGGCTTGCCGTATCGCTGACCGATATCGCCAATCTGGAAAAGCAGCGCATTACCCTGTCGGATGGCAAGACCATCGACCTGAAGCTGCCCGAAGGGACGGAAGACGGCACACAGATGCGCCTTGCGGGCAAGGGCGAACCGGGTCCGGCAGGCAATGGCGATGCCATCGTAACCATCGTAGAACAGGCGCACCGCTTTTTCCGCCGCGACGGCGACGATGTGCGGCTGGACCTGCCGATCACGCTGGACGAGGCGGTGAACGGTGCCAAGGTCAAGGTGCCGACCACGTCGGGCGCGGTGATGCTGACCGTGTCGCCCGGCAGCAGTTCGGGCAAGGTGCTGCGCCTGAAAGGCAAGGGCTTTACCCGCAAGGACGGTTCGCGCGGCGACCAGCTCGTCACCCTGACCATCGACCTTCCTGAACAGGATGCGGAACTGGCCAATCGGCTTGAGGGTTGGAAAGATACGCGCAATATCCGCAGCCGTCTGAGCGAGTAAGGCGGGCCGGACAAAAAGGGCCGCACAAAGCCGCAGCAAGGAACGGACCTATCCAAGACGATCAGGATCCTCCCGCGCCCTATGGCGATTCCCGGTCGAACCTCACGCCAGAGGCGCGCCGACAGCACGCGCTGAACCAGCGCAAGATGTCCTTGATGGCGGTCCGGCGCGAAATCGGACCGGGCACGCGATTTTTCGCTATCGTGAAACGCGTCTGGACGGGCGTGTACGAAGATGGTTTCATCCATGCCGGAAATCTCGCCTATATGGCGATTTTGTCTCTGTTCCCTTTCTTCATTCTGGGCGCCGCGATTTTCCAGCTTTTGGGTGAGGCCGCGGACCGGACCGCTGCGATCAATGCGTTTTTGCTCGCCGTCCCGCGCGTGGTGGCCGATGTGATCGAACCGGTGGCGCGCGATGTAGTCAGCTCGCGGACGGGCTGGCTGTTATGGGTGGGGGCGGCGTTCGGATTATGGACGGTGGGCAGCCTTGTCGAAACGATCCGCGATATCCTGCACCGCGCCTATGGCACGCGCCCTTCGGCCAGTTTCCTGAAATACCGGCTGTTGTCGGCGGGTATCATCATCGGGGCGGTCCTGCTGTTGATGACATCGCTGGCCGCGCAATTCTTTATCACTGCCGCGCAAGAGGTGATCGCCGCATGGTTTCCCGAAGCCAATGCATGGGTCGGCAGGCTGGCCCTGTCGCGCTTTATCCCCGCGCTCGGCCTGCTCGGTTCGTTGTTCCTGCTGTTCATCGCGCTGACGCCCAGTGCCTATCGCGGGCGCGAATATCCCAAATGGCCCGGCGCGCTGCTCGTCACCGTCTGGTGGGTGACGGTGACGGTGACCCTGCCGCCGGTTCTGCGCACCCTGTTTTCCTATGATCTCACCTATGGAAGCCTTGCCGGTGTGATGATCGCCCTTTTCTTTTTCTGGCTAGTCGGGCTAGGGCTCGTCGTCGGAGCCGAATTGAACGCCGCGCTTGCGGAAACGCCGGAAGAACGCGACATGATCGGCCGCAACGAATTTGACTTTAAGAACACGTAACCCGAAACACTGGATCAACCGACATCAGAAGCCGTTCAAGCGGCCCAATGCGGTAGCAATCGCCGGATCGAAAACATGAGCGAAACCCAAACGAGCACTCCTCCCCAAGGCACCCTGATGCAGGGCAAGCGCGGCCTGATCATGGGGCTTGCGAACGACAAGTCGCTGGCATGGGGCATTTCCAAGGCCCTGGCCGCGCAAGGCGCCGAACTGGCCTTCAGCTATCAGGGCGAGGCGCTGGAAAAGCGCGTGCGCCCACTGGCCGAAAGCCTTGGCAGCAGCCTGCTGATCGAATGCGATGTGTCCGACATGGGCAGGCTGGACAGTGCGTTCGATGAACTGAAACAGCATTGGGAAACGATCGATTTCGTCGTCCACGCCATCGGCTTTTCGGACAAGAACGAGCTGCGCGGCCTGTATGTCGATACCAGCCTCGACAATTTCCTGATGACCATGAACATCTCGGCGTATTCGCTGGTCGCCGTTACCAAGCGCGCGCGCGAAATGATGCCCGATGGCGGGTCGATCCTGACGCTTTCCTATTACGGCGCGGAAAAGGTTGTTCCCCATTACAATGTGATGGGCGTGGCCAAGGCGGCGCTGGAAACCAGCGTCAAATATCTGGCCAACGATCTGGGCCCCGAAAACATCCGCGTCAACGCGATCTCGGCAGGCCCGATCAAGACCTTGGCGGCCAGCGGGATCGGCGATTTCCGCTATATCCTCAAATGGAACGAGCTGAACGCGCCGCTGCGCCGCAATGTGACCATCGACGATGTCGGCGGCTCGGCGCTTTACCTGCTGTCGGGCCTGTCCTCGGGCGTCACGGGCGAAGTGCATCACGTCGATGCGGGCTATCACCTTGTCGGCATGAAACAGGAAGACGCGCCGGATATTGCGTTGAGTTGACGCGACATCAGGTGAGCTTACGCAAACACCCGATGGCAATTTGCCATCGCATGTCGCCGTCGGCCATCTTCTTCTCTTGCTGGTCGCGGTCAACGGCGATCTGCTCGGGAGACTTAGAATCCTGAGCACCAATGCGGTTTGCCTGATCGCCGTAATAGCTTGTCGCCTTCACGATCTGTTCGGAATATTCCTGCGGAATACCTCCAACCTCGGCAATGCGTTCATTCAAAGCTTTCAGGGCCAGATTACACCGCAGGGCATCGACATATTCCCCTTCGCCGCCATCGATTGCCTGCACGCTACCGATAGACAACGATCGCGCGACAAGCTTGTCCTGATCGTCAAATTCCTCTTCGGACTGACCGGTCAATCCGGGAAGAGAGTCCGCAGGCTCGCCACAAGCATAAAGTGAGAAAACTGCCATCATGGCAATGCAAGACCGGAAAGCATATTTCATCCTGTCTCTTTACGACGCAATTCAGTTTGCTCCAACCGGCTAATTGACTAGAGAGTCCGCATGCGCCCCGTTCCCAGCAGCACGCCCCTCGACGCCCGGCTATCATTCTGGATGCTGGCCGCGCTTCTTGCCGTTCTTTGGATAGCCGGCGGAGCATCGCGTGCGGATGCCTCTGGACAAGTCATCGTGCGACTGGCTGCATGGATCATTCTGGTGATCTATATTCTGGTGACGCCAAAGTTCGAGTGGCGGGCGATCAGGATGCCGGCCGTTCTTCTGGGCGCGGGCGTCATTATTGTGGCACTTCAATTGGTCCCACTTCCGCCGGCAGTGTGGACGCAGCTTCCGGGGCGCGACGTCCTGATCCAAGCTGCGGTAGTCGCTGGCGAGACGGAGCAGCCTTGGCGGCCCTTGTCTATTTCGCCCGGCGCAACAGACAATGCGCTGAATTCGCTGGTAGTGCCGACCGTTACACTAGTGCTGCTAGCGAACCTGACACGGCGCCAGCATTGGCAGGTCGCCGCCTTATTGATCGCCTTAATGTTTGCCAGTGCGGTTTACGGCCTGCTTCAGTTTTCAGGTGCCCGAATCGATCATCCGTTGCTAAACGACGTACGCGGAATGGTCAGCGGAAGTTTTGCCAATAGGAACCATCTTGCCCTGTTCCTGGCGGCGGGTTGCGCCCTTGCACCAGCCTGGGCCCTTAAGGACGAGGGAATTCACTGGAAGACGCTGGCTGGCATCGGATTACTGGTGTTTTTTGCTTTGATGATCTTGGGGACTGGTTCGCGCGGCGGCATGCTGGTCGGAGCAACAGCCATAGCCGTCACGCTTCTCAGCGTCGGCGGCAGGGTGTATCGTTTGCTTGCCCGCCTCCCCCGAAAATACGCTATTGGCCTTGGCGTCTCGACGGCTGCGTCATTCATTGGGATTATAACGCTCAGCATTGTTCTGGACAGGGCTCGTTCAATCAAAAGGTTCGAAAACCTTTCGGCGCAAGACGATCTGCGTAGCCAGATTGCGCCTGTGGTGGCTGACATCATTCCCCGATATTCCCCCGCAGGCTCCGGCTTTGGCGCCTTCGATCCGGTGTTCAGAATTAGTGAGCCCGACCATTTATTGATGTTCAAATATGTCAATCATGCCCACAATGACTGGCTCGAAATTGTACTGGATGGTGGCCTCGCTGGTGCAATGTTGATCGCTGCAAGTTTGGCCTGGATTGTCTGGCGCAGCCTTATCGCATGGAAGCGGCCGGATGGTCGCGACACTTTGCTGGCGCGGACAGGATCGATCCTGCTACTACTTTTCGGCATGGCAAGTTTTGTTGATTATCCTGCTCGCACACCGATGATAATGTCGCTTGTAGTCATCGCTGCGGTCTGGCTGTCTTTCGAACCCCAGAAAGCCACCTCATGAGGCGAGCTGCCGGTACTTGCTGCTGACATATCGCACTTTACGACGATTCCGCCCCCCCCTATAAGCCCACCTTCCTCACCAGTATGGATCAGTTCACCAATATGCTCAGGCTGCCCGTCATCTTGCTGGCAATGTTCTCGCTCGCCGGGTGCGTGAAGAGTCTGCCCCCTATCGAATCAACTGCCACCCTGACAGTGGTTGAAGGCGCAAGCGCACTGCCGGCGCCGCAACGGACTGATTTGCTCGCCGATGCACGTCCGGCCCTCATCGGGCCACTGGACATGATTAGCGTCGAAATCTTCGGCGTTCCGGAATTGAGCAAGCAGATACAAGTCGACACGGGCGGGCGCATAGAAATGCCGCTGATCGGCACTTTGGACGCGGGCGGCAAGACGCCCGCCGAACTCGCCAAGGATATCGAAACCGCGCTGTCGGGACGATATGTGCGCGATCCGAACGTCACGGTTAACATTACCAGTTCCGTCAGTCAGGTCGTTACCATTGATGGGCAGGTTGTCGAGCCTGGCCTTTACCCCGTTACCAACCAGATGACCCTGATGCGCACTATTGCATCGGCGCGCGGCCTGACAGAGTTTGCGAAGGTCGATGATGTCGTTATCCTGCGTAATGTCGGTGGGCAGAAGCTGGCGGGACTTTATAATGTTCAAGAAATTCGCCGCGGCGCCTATGAAGATCCGGCAGTCTATGCCAATGATCTCATTGTGGTAGGAGACAGCCCGCAGCGGCGGATGTTCAAGGATATCGTTTCCACTGCTCCGCTTGTCGCAGCCCCGCTTGTCGCTCTTATCAATTAAGATTTGAAACCCATGAACGATATTTCGGCCCGACTTGCAGTCGCCCATAAAAACAATGTGAAAAAAGTTGGAGATGCCGTCGCGAACGAGGCAGAAGAATTTTCAGCGCTTCACCATTATTTGCGTATTGGGCTGCGTTGGCGCTGGGTTATTATTGGTGCGACAATCGCGGGCGTCGTTCTGGGCCTTCTCGTCACCTTATTGATGACGCCGAAATATACGGCCACGGCGACCATCGAAATCTCCCGGGAATCTGGGCAGGTCACCAATTTCGAAGGTGTCGAGCAAGATGTCAGTGTCGCCGATCAGGAATTTTACCAGACACAATACGGTCTGCTGAAGTCCCGCACGCTGTCAGAGCGGATCGCGACCGAACTACGGCTGGTCGACGACCCCGAATTTTTTGAAATGTTTGGCGCCGGCAATAGTGATGACAAGGCCTTTGAGCTTTCCAACGGGCGCTATACAGCACAGGGGCGGTCACGGCGCCAGAGGATCGCGGGTGAACTTCTGAACGAGAATGTCAGCGTTGACCCGACCCGTATGTCGCGCTTGGTCAATATTCATGTGACCAGCCCTTCGGCCGTACTTTCGACCCGTATCGCGAACGCATGGGCTAAAAACTTTATCGAAACCAATCTGGAGAGAAAGGTTCAGGCGACCTCCTATGGCCGCTCCGTGCTCGAACGCCAGCTTGCGGAATACAAGCAACGACTTGATGAATCACAGCGCCAACTCGTCGGCTATGCTTCCCGTCAGGGCATCATCAATCTTCCTACGCAGGGAGAGAATGATACCCATGAACGTTCAATTATTGCAGATAGTTTGAGCGCGCTGAATGCCGAACTCACCCGCGCGACGAGTGAACGTATCGAAGCAGAAGCCCGCTTTCGGGAGGCGGGCGCGAACGGTACGTCAAGAGAAGCTCTTGCCAATTCCACTATCAACAACTTGCGTCAACGGCGGGCCGAACTGACCGCGCAGTATCAACAGCTGATGGTGCGGTTTGAACCCGGATACCCACAAGCACAAGCGATCCAGCAGCAGATTGCCGAGATTGAGCGTTCGATTGCAACCGAAGAACGCCGTGTCGCCAGCCTGCTCCGTGCAGAATATAATCAGGCATCAGAACGCGAATCCACATTGCAGAAGAATGTCGATTCCCTGAAGTCAGATTATCTGGATCTGCGCCGCCGTTCGATTCAATACAATATCTATCAGCAGGAAGTTGATACGAACCGCGCTTTGTACGATGGCCTACTACAAAGATTTAAAGAGATCGGTGTGGCCGGGGGCATTGGCGTGAACAATATCGCCATTGTCGATCTGGCCAACATGCCGGAGAGACCCTCCAGCCCGAAATTTTTGCTCAATGTGCTTATCGCGACGATCGCGGGCCTGCTGATTGGTGTAGTCGCAGCACTGGGACTTGAACAGCTGGATGACACCATTGCAGACCCCGTCGAATTGCATCGTAGGCTTGGTCTGACTTTGCTGGGGTCTGTGCCGAAAGTGAAGGACGAGGCGCCCAAGGATGCATTGATCGATCCAAAATCAGAACTATTCGATGCCTATCTCGCGGTGCAAACCAATCTTGCCTTTACAACAGATCATGGGCTGCCTCGGGCGTTTGCTGTCACTTCGACCAGACCGGCCGAGGGCAAATCGACGACAGCACTGGCGCTCGCCACAACTCTATCGCGCGCCGGTCGCAAGGTGATGCTGATCGATGGCGATATGCGCTCGCCCTCGGTGCATCAGCTTGGCGGCGTCAGCCACGAGCGAGGGCTGAGCAACTTCCTGACGGGCGAGGAGGATATCGACAACTTGACCTTCCCGATGCCCGATATGGGTTTTGTCGCAATGTCCGCCGGTCCCATTCCGCCCAACGCCGCCCAACTGCTGACAGGCAATCGCCTGACCGTGTTAATCGAGCGTCTGCTCGAAACCTATGACAATGTCGTCATCGATAGCCCCCCCGTGCTGGGCTTGGCCGATGCATTGCTGATTGCCAATCAGGTCGAGGGCGTCGTGTTCGCGGTAGAATCACATGGTATTCAGACTAACCAGGCGAAAACAGCATTGCACCGCTTATCGGGTGCCAATGTTCGCATTCTTGGCGGTGTGCTGACCAAATTCGATATGAAGAGGGCGCATTTCGGTTACGATTATGATTACGGTTATGGCTATGGCAGCGGCTATACCGCATCGGCATAATGGCTCACGGCACAACTTCGAAGCCTAGGAGAAGATCCCGCAAGCAATGGCTTGGTCGAGCCGGGTTGGCCGTGGTGGCGTGCTATATGGGCTATGTGGCAACAACTCACTCACTTGCGGAAGTCATTCGCGCGGCGGATCCCGCAACGGCGCACACACTTTCGCCATCGAATGGGGCGGTTACCGCCGATCTGGCGCTGCACGCGATCACAGGTGCGCCACAAGCGGGTGGCCAAGACCGAGCAATATCGTTGGCCCGCCTGGCGCTTAGGCAAGATCCAACTGCAGTCGATGCCATTGAAGCGTTGGCAATAAAAAAACAGTTCGATGGCGAGACGGCCCAATCAAAAGAGCTGTTCCGCTATTCTTTCTTACTCTCGCGACGCGAACTCAGGCCCCAAATCTGGGCAATAGAGGAATCGGTCAATCGCGGAGACATCAATGGGGCATTGCGCAATTATGACGTCGCGCTTCGTACCTCCAACGAAGCACGAACCCTGCTATTCCCTGTTTTGACATCGTCGTTGACCAATGTTCAGATCAGGGATGCACTGCTCCCCATCATCCTTACACGACCCAACTGGTACGAGCCTTTCTTTAACTTTGCCGCAAAGAGCGGGATCGAACCTCAAGCGGTATCGCAGCTCTTCGATCAGGCCGAAGGCTTGGACATCGAAATCGATGCCGGGACAAAATCAGAGCTGGTCAATGCGATTGCCAAAGCTGTCGGTCTTGAAGAAGCATGGGCTTATTATGCCAGTTTCACACCAGGCATAAGCCGTTCGCAATCCCGCGATCCAAACTTTGCACTCTGGACGGATACGCCGACACTTTTTGACTGGACACTGTCCCAGGACCCGCAATTGTCGGTGGTCATGCTTCGCCTGACAGATAGCGGGGCGCTGGATTTCGCAATGCCACCCACCCGCGGAGGATTGCTTGTCAGCCAGACGCAAATCCTGCCTCCCGGCTCCTACCGACTGGAAGGACGCACCAGCATGATCGATCAGGCCGAACGCTCGCAGCCATATTGGGTTCTACTTTGCGAGGGACGCAAGGAACTCGGTCGGGTCGAAGTGCCAAATTCCGACACGATGGAAGGCAAGTTTTCCGGCCTGCTTGTAGTGCCGGAGGGGTGTAGTTCGCAAGTGCTTCAACTGATCGCCAGATCTTCGGATTCGATTGAAGGGGTAACAGGACGCATAGATAGAGCATATCTGAAACCCGAAAGACGGTCGAAGATGAAAGAAGCGAAATGAAGCTGACCCCACTCTTATTCTCGGCATCAATTCTCGCGACGATATCCATCGGAAGCGCGGGCTTGTCGCACGCCCAGACCACAGAGCCCGACAACAACTATGGCCAGAGCGACGCAGGACCAGTTGTGGAAACGCAGGCTGAAGGGCTCGAGACACTGGGTCAGACAGCCGATACCGGCGTTGGGACTGTCGGCAACCGAATCGATGTCGACCAATCTCCGCAGTTTGCTGCCCCACTCAATACAAGAATTCCCAATCGAATTCAGAATCGGCTTCGCAACCGGATCGATGAGAAATACGATCCGATGTCAAATGCATTAGCTCCATTTGACACGCCTGACGATCGTGTGCGGAGAAAGCGCCCCAGGTAAGCGCAAGCGGCTAATCATTGCCAGGGCGGGACGGTTGACCCGCACTCCTATTGGTCCGGTTCGATCTAGGCCGCATCAACGCTGACGGTTTTCGCTTTCTGGTACTCAGGCACAAGTGTCCGTAAAATATGGACTGCACGATCCCGATCGCCATTGGCCAAAGCGTCATTCAGATCGTTCAGCGTCACCTGCAACTCTTCCCAAGACAGGCGCCGTTCCATCGCATGCATGATGCGAGGGTGATTTGTCGCGCGGGGGGAATCACCGATCAGCAACTCCTCGTAGAGCTTCTCGCCCTTGCGCAGGCCCACTTCACGAATCTCTATATCGCCGTCGGGATCGTCTTCATCCCGAACAGTCAGGCCCGAAAGATGGATCATCGTACGCGCCATGTCATAAATGCGTACGGGGTCCCCCATGTCGAGCACAAATACCTCGCCTCCTTCGGCCATTGCGCCGGCCTGGATGACCAGTTGTGCGGCTTCGGGAATGGTCATGAAGTAGCGAGTTATGTCGCGATGGGTCAGCGTGACCGGTCCACCGTCTTTAATCTGCTTCTGAAAACGGGGAACAACGGAGCCGCTCGAGCCCAGCACATTGCCAAATCGCACCATTGCGAATTTCGTATCGCAATCCTCTGCGGCAAGGGCCTGTAGAACTAGTTCGCAGACCCTTTTGCTGGCCCCCATGATGTTCGTCGGTCGAACGGCCTTGTCTGTGCTCACTAGCACAAAATGCTTCACGCCCACGCGTTTCGCTTCCAGCGCGCACGACAATGTACCGATCACATTGTTCCGCAAACCTGCGATCAGATTATCCTCGACCATAGGAACGTGCTTGTATGCCGCAGCATGGAAGACCGTATCCGGCCGCCAGCGTTCAAACAGGCGCCTTGCAATCAGTTCATCTGCAACAGTTCCAAGTTCAGTGTAGATATTGGTTGACGGATCGATTCTGCCCGCAATCTGAGCTTCCCGCAGTTCCGTCTCGATCATGTAAAGCCCGTGCTCGGACATCTCTGCCAAAATGATCACAGAAGGCCGTAACTTCGCAATCTGGCGGCAAAGTTCGCTCCCGATCGATCCACCCGCCCCTGTGACCAACACCTTGCGGTCGGCAATGGTCCGGTGGAGCAGCAGTTGATTGGGCGGCACAGGGTCGCGGCCGAGCAGATCGGTGATCTCAACTTCCCGAAGATCGCTAACCGAAATCCTCCCGTCGACCAACTCCCCAATCGCCGGAAGCGTCAGAACCTGCACGCTGTAATCGGCGAACCGCCTGACTTTTCCTTCACGTTCAGCGCGAGACAATCGCGGCATCGCCAGCAGAACTGTGTCGATATCCAACCGTTCAACAAGCTTCACGACATCGGATGTGTTATACACCTTAACGTTGTCGAGATGCTGTCCCGCGAGCCGATCGTCGTCATCGATATAGCCACAGAGATACATGCCGGGCTCGTGCCGCAGCGATAGAGCCAGTTGTCGGCCGGCAGACCCAGCGCCGTAGATGATCACACGGCTTGGCGCGCCTTTGAATCCACGCTGGCTAAGAAGATCAAACAAAACATAGCGTGCGGCCATTCGGCTGATCATCAATAGAGCCGCAAACACCATCGGCTGTATGGCCGCAATTGTGCGCGGAACGCCAGGCACCTGATTAATGGTGAAAAATACCGAAAGTATCAGCGCCATGATGATGCAAGATGTCGCAATCCCCACCATCGTGCGGGATCCGATGAAGCGCATCACCGAGCGATAGATACCCCGGATCAGGAAAATAGGTAACCACAACGCGAGGCTAGCAAGAGTGACGGTCGCAATCGCAGGATCCCACAGTTCCCAGACGCCCAGACGCAGTGAAAACGCGATCAATACGGACATAACGCACAGCGTTCCGTCCATAATCAGCATTAAGGTAATCTTGGACGTACGGCTGAGATCGATCATCCACTGCAAACTGCCGATCAGCGATAGTTCGATCTTCTCCCACACCGCTTTCATCTCGCGCCTCATCGACATTAATAATTTGCATTGTCATTCGCTGGAACTGACAAGACAGATTTGGCCATAGCTGTCAGAAAAATCATTGCAACCAAAACACTTTCCAGCGGCTGCGCGTCTACCTCTACAAGCCAATCAGTTAATCATCATTCTGTCGGACGGCAGGTCAGCGGGACGAACGTTATCGGTAGGATGCGAAGAATGGCGTAGTCCCAATCGGTTGTCGTCAAAGAGTTTTTAGAAGCTCGGACCCGTCATGGATCTGTCGGCAATTTACCCTAGTATCTAGGTAGCGTCTGTGGCACGTCGCCGTCGCAATCTCTCAAATCGGGGCGCTTTCTCGCCCGGAACATCGGATGTCATTATATGCCCATCAAAGTCTTGCTCGTATTCGGAACAAGGCCCGAAGCTATCAAAATGGCACCGTTGGCGCTGAGGCTGCAGCAAGACGAGCGGTTCGATTGCCGCGTTTGTGTAACTGGGCAGCATCGTCAGATGCTAGATCAGGTCCTCGCGATTTTTCGACTACAAGCGGATTTTGATCTTGCAGTTATGCGGCCCAATCAGGGCTTGGCAGATGTAACCAGTGCGATCCTGAAAGGGATGGAGGATGTCTTTCATCAGTTCACCCCGGACATCGTACTCGTTCACGGCGACACTGCCACGACCCTATCCGCAAGTCTTGCCTCTTTTTACAACAAGGTTGCAGTAGGTCATGTCGAGGCGGGCTTACGGACGCATAATCTTTATTCGCCGTGGCCTGAAGAAGGGAACCGGAAGGTAACGGGAGCGCTCGCCACGCTGCATTTCGCACCTACTGAAACTTCGAGGCAGAACCTGTTGCGCGAAGGTGTCGAGCCGGGAAATATTCTAGTCACCGGTAACACCGTTATAGACGCATTATTGCAAGTCGTACACCGCTTGCAGGGCGACACGGAATTATGCTCCAGCGTGGATAAAGAATTGGTGATTGCCCAAAGTGACCGGAAGATGATTTTGGTGACGGGTCACCGCAGGGAAAGTTTTGGCACCGGCTTTGAGCGGATTTGCACTGCACTTTCCCAGCTGGCGCAAAGATTTCCTGCTGTCGATATTGTGTATCCGGTTCACCTGAACCCAAATGTTAGAGAGCCAGTGAACCGACTTCTCGCCGATATCGACAATATTCATCTAACAGAGCCGCTGGATTATCTGCCGTTTGTCCGTTTGATGGACCGCGCCCATATTCTGCTGACCGATTCCGGCGGGGTACAAGAAGAAGCGCCGGCATTGGGCAAGCCGGTTCTGGTCATGCGCGATACGACCGAACGGCCCGAAGCTGTCGATGCGGGCACAGTTCTGCTCGTCGGGACCGACGCCGATCTTATTGTTGCCGAAGCCTCCCGCTTGCTGGAAGACGATGAAGCATATGCGCAGATGAGCTTTGCGCATAACCCCTATGGTGACGGCGAAGCTTGCGCTCGGATTGCTAGCGGTCTGGTCGACTGGATGGAAGGCCGTGCACTAAAGAGCGCCTTGGAACACGAGGAAGCATGATCTACGACGTATCGGTTATAGGCCTTGGTTATATTGGCCTCCCAACTGCCGCAATGTTTGCATCCCGCAAGCTTAGAGTAATAGGCATCGACATTAACGAAACTGCCGTCGAAACAATCAATCGTGGCGAAATTCACATCGTAGAGCCGGATCTCGATCAGGCGGTCCATTCGGCCGTCACCGATGGGTTTCTGCATGCATCTACTTCCCCCGCCCCTGCAAAGGCGTTTCTGGTCGCAGTACCCACGCCGTTCCGGGGAACCGAACGTCAGCCCGATTTGAGCTATGTGCAGGCTGCCGCGCGGACCATCGCACCCGTTCTCCAAAAGGAAAGTCTGGTCGTGCTGGAATCCACCTCGCCCGTAGGTGCGACCGAACAGCTTGCAGAATGGCTGGCACATGAAAGGCCCGACCTTAGCTTCCCTCAAAATGCGGGTGAGAATGCCGATGTCAGGATCGCCTATTGTCCGGAGCGTGTTCTGCCAGGCAAAGTCATGCACGAGTTGATCGAGAACGATCGTGTCATTGGGGGGATGACCGCAAAATGCTCCGCAGCGGCTGTCAAGTTGTACAAGACCTTTGTAAAAGGTGATTGTATCGTAACGAATGCACGGACTGCGGAGATGGTAAAGCTGACCGAAAACAGCTTCCGCGACGTGAACATCGCTTTCGCCAATGAACTCTCGCTGATTTGCGACAAGCTCGACGTTGATGTCTGGGAACTGATCAGTCTTGCCAATCGGCACCCACGTGTAAACATCCTGCGTCCCGGCCCCGGTGTAGGCGGTCATTGCATTGCGGTCGATCCGTGGTTCATCGTTTCCAGAACGCCCGAGGAAGCAAAGATCATTCGCACGGCACGCGAAGTGAATGATGCCAAACCCGACTGGGTTGTCGCGAAAGTGACCGAGGCTGCCAATCGCATCTCAAATCCGTCCATAATCTGCATGGGCCTGGCCTTTAAGCCCGACATTGACGATCTGCGCGAAAGTCCTGCCCTTTCCATCGCCACCGAAATCGCCAGTCGCCAGCTTGGCACCGTTACCGTCTGCGAGCCCTTCGTTGCGGAGTTGCCCAAAGAGTTGAGCGAGCGGGGCGTTGCGAAGGTCGCTGAACCCGCCGTATCAGATGCCGATATCGTCGTATTTCTGACTGCGCACTCTCAGTTTTGTAATCTGGCTGGCAAAATTTCTTCAAGCGCGACGGTTATCGATGCTTGCGGAGTATTAGCCCAGTGAAACTGGTCGGCGAAATAACGCCACAAAACTGGGTGAAATCCAACACCCGAAATCGGCTACTTCGATTTGCGGTCGCCGCAAGCATATTTCTGTTTGTGACACTTATGTTTATGCCAATCTTTGAAGATGATAGCAAATGGAATTACGTTATTCCGGTAGTCATTGCACTTTCCGCCATGGCCGCACCAATGGTTCTGCACGCCGATAATTGGACCAGATCATCTCCAGTTCTACTGTTTGTGTTAATATTATGGTTCTCATTTATATTTATTCATACAATTAATTATCCGCCCGGAACCGAGTATGCATTTAACAAATTTCCATTCTTGGTATTAGTATCATTTACTGCGGTTTTTGCGGCACCGGCCGCAGTCGAACATTATGGCGCATGGCGAGCAACAGTTGTTGCCTTGATTTTCATTGGTATTGCATTTTCGGTGATTAGTTTTTTCCCGACCACCGAGAGTACAAATGCACGGTATAGTGCAATCGGTCTTAGCCCGACTATGTTGGCAAAACTGACGCTCTTGCCCCTCATTGCCGCCATTTGCTTCACGAATGAGACAAAAGGCGTCCGATGGCTTCTCTTTGGGCTAGCTGCGGTGTCGGTGATCGGATGTATTAACACCGGGAGCAGAACACCCCTTATTGCCGTCTGTCTGGCTTATGGAGCCTATTTGGTCACTCGATTCCGCTTTCACGAGATTGTAAAATCCGCCGGGATCTATGTCGCCTTTGGCACTATATTCCTAATATATCTCGGCTTCGCCAATCCCGAAGTTGTCGAAAGATTTTCATTCGAGGGGTTGAGTGTTGCCAACAACTCAGATGAAGGTGACCGCATCTATCTCTATCAGATTGCGCTAGAAATTATCCGGTCCAATCCGATGGGCATAGGCCTCGGTAACTTTTCAACCGTGTTTTGGATCAATGCGCCTCATAATATCTATCTCGAATCACTCGCAGAGCTTGGCTATCTAGGGACTCTTCCACTGTTAGTGCTAACATGGATTGGCCTAAAATCGGCAATTTTTCTTTTTAAGCTAGAGGAGAATATGGCGCATTTCTATGCCATGTTCTTCATGTACAACCTTGTAACGGCGGTTGTAGGTAACGAACTTACCCTCCCGTCGCTCATGTTCTACTTATCGATCGGTCTGGCAAGCGGCTATGCGTATTTGTCGAAACGCTCATTGACCCACGTCGCTCTAGCGCTCGAGGAGGAATCACCTGCTACGACACCTGCGCCTCATAGGTAAGAATTTCGACGCTCATCAACTGCAGATTGTCATTTTCCGGCAATCTGACCTGCACTTCGACATAACCCGGCTTGGTTTGCGCGCTACCAGCTTCAAACCTTCTTTCGGAAACAATCGGGCGAAGGTCGTCGGTGGACTCAAGTTCCTCGCTCGCCTTCATCCAGTTTGCTTCGGCCGGACCAAACCTTGCCGCAAATTCTATCGCCGACTTGCGTGAATTTGCCGATTTGCGAGTGAGCGTTTTAACTTCGACCCTGTTGCCGGCATCAGGCGGCAACGGAATGCAGAATGTTCTATGAAATCCGCCGCCTCGCTCTGCATTAGCTTCGGGGCAAATTCGATGCTGTCTTGGAAAGCCGTAGCGCGCCGTTTCGTTGCAAACGATGTTTTGATCGTAACGTACTGACGACCTATATCCACCTTCCACCCAGCCTGAACACCGTCCGGCCTGCGTTTCCCTGATCCGGAAGGGCTCCTTTGCATAAAAGACCGGTTTGGACTGGGCAAAGATTTGTGGGTTTATCACTCTGAAATCTTGCACGTTCAGCACGTCGACAGCGCGCTGCTGAGGTTTCCCTCCATTATCCTGAGGTGTAAAATTGCAGTTAGCCAAGAGGCCGCTGTTGGGTGCATTAGCAGCGTGAGGCTGTCCGTCCGTTTGCGTGTCTGTTGTCACATCGCAGTTTAGTTCATGTGTCCCGTTCTTCTCGAAATAAACTGACGTAAAGGCAAAGCCCCTCAGTTGCTCGGACAGTACTACCCCGTCACCCAGATTGCCCTCAACTGCTCCGCCGATCATGGTGAACTGCACGCAACGGCCAGTAATGATACCGGCGCCAGTTCCGGGGCCTGAAGCCGCCTTTGATCCATTACCCTGAAATTCGCCACCAAAGATCGAAATTGCGTTGCAGGCCAGGCCGGTACGAGCCCCTTGCCGCCCTTCCAGGCCGGCATGGCGGTTGAAGCGGGCAAAGCAATTTACGATGCTGTAAACCCAAGAATCCTCTATGGTTATGCCCGACTTGCCGCAATATTCCGCTCGTATATTTTCCATCATCCCGCGGGTAGGAAACTCTGACGAAGCCTTGTCAGACCTTATCTCGATTCCATTGCCCCTTCTTGATGAAACACGGAAATCGCGAAGGATATGGTTGGGTGTCGACACGATGAGCGAGCCATCGCTGAAGTTCAGCCATGAGCCGTTTTTGCCTGAGCCGCAGCCCTCGATAATGATCTGATTGTGATCGCCGCGTACAGTTGCGTCTCCCCTGACGATCACAGGACTATTGAGTAGAATTTCACCCGCCGGCAGTTTGACCACAGGCGCACCATGCCCATTCAATGCATAATCTATCGCCGACTGCAGCGCACCAGCAGCATCAGTTCTTCCGTCGGCTATAACACCGAAGCTACCGGCGAAGATTGAAGCCTGGCCGGACTCTGGACCAGCTGGCACTCTTGCCGCTTCCAACAATGCGGGATCCGAAGCCGCTGCTGCTGCAACCGAAGTTGAACCCAGACCTTTTAACAGTGTGCGCCTGCCTAGGATGTCCATTATCAAGCCTTTTTAGCGGAGCGAAGAAGCAACAACTGGCAGTCCTCTCACGGCCCTGTGGGCAAGTCGAGCGGTCAGGTTCCACCCGACAGTTCCTCTGGCGAGCCAATGTAACATTGAACTCAAAGAGACGGATAGGGCTGCGCTCTCTGTAAGAAGATAGATCGGCACGCAGGCAAAGGGGACCGTCATCGCCAGACAGAAATAGATAAGCGATATTCTTTTTATCTCATCGCCGCACCCTAACGCCCCTATAAATGATGTGATGAACGTGTAAGTAAACCTAACACCGGCAACGCAGGATATGAGAACTGCTAAATATAGAGGCGTCTCTTTTTCAGGAAAAATAACTGCCTCGACGATGTAGCCAAACGTAAAGACGGCTACAGGGACGGCCATAATCAATGGCATGAACGAAACCCGTCTATTGATAAATATATTTGCGCTAATTTTTGCATTCTGCCTAATGAATGTTCCAAGTAATGACACTAGATAAGTATTAGCGAAAACGGCTGGATACGAGTATAATATTAAAGCCCAGAAATATTGACTTATTTCATGATCAGCATTTAACAGTTTTAGAAGAACAATTTCACCATAAGACGCAATTGATAGCGAGAATGCAGCCAGGCAGAAAGGCCACGATATGCGTAACGCCGATTTGAAATCGGTCACTTCGTTATGCTGCTCTATCATTCCTTCGACAGAGCATCTCCGCCACCAGACCACGCTTAGTGCGACTGTTCCCAGACAGGACGTAATCATAATTGCTTGTGGATGCGTTCCAGTCGTAAATGACGCAACCAGCACGCCTGTCAGAAGCAAGAATTTCCAACCATCTCTCGCTACATGAGCCATGCTGAATTTACAGTTCGCGCGGAAAATGCCAAAATACAGACCCGACATTCCAAGTAATGCTGTCGCAAGGAACAACTGAAATCCGTTATGATATGCTCCGACACACCAAGCGCCCAATGACATTAGGCCAGCCAAGAGCGCTGTTAGAGTAACCGATTTCGTCAGGATCAGGGAAAGCTTGGATGGCTCACGGACGATGATCTGATCGATTCCCATCATGGCCAATGTCGAGAATGGGAAAATGAGCGATTTAAATACCGCCCAATCCGCCACCCGCTCTGACGATTCCGTCCAGCCGATCCAGATGTCGACTGCGAAGAGCGATCCGGTTCCAAGCACAAATGTTGCGGCAGATGGCACAAGTCGCCGCAGCATGGGGATAAAGCGCTGCAATTATCGTCTCTACAAAACGGAACGAACGGCTTCGGACGGCAACTCCCAACCTTCCCGCGCTGCCATTCTCCAAAAAACGTCCCTGCTATCTCCGATGATCTGTCCCGGACTTCCTATCACGACCGAAAAGTCGGGTATTGTCCCACGCACGACAGTCCCTGCGCCGATCAGACAGCCCTTGCCAATATTGGCACCCGGCATAATTACTGATCCTGTACCCACGAAAGAAAAGTCGCCGATTGAAATCTGGCCGAACTTTCCCAACGGCTTTTCCGTAAATATGCCCATCGCCTTGCCGATCGTATGGGGCGACCAATCATGAGTGAGAAGCCGGACGTAACTGGAGATAGTCACACCCTCTCCGACATATATCAGCGAATAGTTTCCGCCGTCGACGTCAGATCTGGCCGATATATAATTCGGCCACTCTTTCATCCGCATGCCCCAACGGCGATATGCCCTGAGGAGAAAGCGGTGTCGCCACTTGATCCGGAATATCGTAAGCAAGTTCACGGCCAGAGCGACAAAGCCGCGGTCGATAAATCTGGCCAGCCCGGTGGTCGTCACAGCTCGGCCCCTAATTGACGCTGTCGGATAGGTTTTGCCGGGCACCCAGCAACAACGGAAAGCGGCTCGACATCCAACCTTACGACTGAACCTGAGGCGACAATGGCACCATAGCCAATCCGTGACACCGACTGTAAAATGATCGCATCGGCACCGATCCATGCGTCATCTTCGATTATCAATGGTGAGCATTTTATGCCGGCCTCGCGCCAATTTACTCCGCAGCCGTCCACGATGTGATCGTGTGTAAAAATCTTGGCGCCTTCGGAAATGGTAATGCGGTCTCCCAGTGTGATATTTCCGGTCGCATCGACTTCAGCATTACGCGAAATATGAAGATCCTTGCCAATCTTCATGATGCCATGGCCGGGCGCGCTATGGGCCGGTGCGATCCGGACGAAATCATCGACATTTATGCCGGACGTGCCCAGATGCCTGTTATAGACCGCGTTCCGCAGAGGTCGCAATCCCGGCAGTCCGAACAATGCGCTCTGCCTGCATATGACATACAGCACCTTCCAAAATCTTCGCATGCGAACGCGCTCTTACCCTTGATAATTCAGAACTTCTTGGGCGCCGGACCGAGCAGGCACTTCGGCAGGCAATCACCGATCAACGCGGATGACTTGGGATGAAAAGGTTGATAGCAGCCTTCGCATCCACGCTTCCATCGTTCTTATTGCGGAATTTCAATTGAGTGAAGTCCATATATTTGCACCGATACCGGCAATCCGCAAGCGCACTCGGCTAGTCAAAATATGTGCATTTTTTCAGGCGCAAGGACTGAGGATACTCTACTTCGGCTGGATGCGCGACCGTAGCGAGGAAGCCTTTGCGCGCGAGGCAACACAGGGGGTAACCAACAGGATAATCTTGCAGGGTGGGGGCTATGGCGGCTCCCGAACACGGCTCTACTATCCTCTCTGGATGCTGGCTGTTTTCTGCCAAGCCCTGCGCCTGCCGAAAGGCGGCACTTGGTATTGTCTGGGCTTCGAAAGCGCCTTTCCGGCACTGATTGTCTCCAAGTGGAAACGGGCAAAGTTGATATTCGATGACGCCGACCGGTTTTCGATGATCGTCCGGCTGCCTCGTCCGTTGCAAAAATTGCTGGTATCTGCCGAGCGCTGGGCATCGCGCCATGCCGATGTGCATATTGTCCCAGGGTACTCGCGATACGAATGGCACGGAGCCAATATGCGGCTGTTGCGAAACAGCCCGACCATGCAGCAGTTTCTAACAGCTCAGGAGATTTCTGCCGGTTTCGATACCGGAACGAACTCGCAAGGCTTCACAATCTATGTGAACGGCTGGGTTGGCGAAACGCGCGGCGCACCTGTGTTTCTTGCCGCAATGAAGCAATTGGCTTCACAGCGGCCCGATGCGAAACTGCTGGTCATCGGACGGGGAGACAAAGGTGCCTTTGGCGAGCTGATCACCTTGTCGAATGTCGAATATCATACCGAAGTCCCGCAGGAAACGGCGCTTGCCTATTATTACGCCTCCGATCTCGTGCTGACCTATTACGATCCCGCGATCGATATCAACCGTCACGCCGAATCGAACAAATGGGGAGATTGCGCATTCTGCGGTGTGCCATTCGTGGTGAATAGCGAAGTTGAAACGGCAAGTTCCTTCGTGGCCGCGGGTGCCGCCTTTGCCGTCCCCTATCACGATATCGAGGGGCTGGTAGAATTGGTAACGCACTGCATGGATAATCCGCAACAGCTTCGCCAGTCGCAAGCCGCGCTAACCGGATTCCGGCATGAATTTCCTCCTTTCGATTCCGCTTTGGCGGAGATAATGGCCAGCATTTTGCCGCCCTTATCTTAGATCGAATCCGACCAGGAAACTGCCAGTGACGTCGACATGTCATATATAGAGCGACACTGCCGGACGGGATGATCCAAAATTGAAGCCTTCTAAGGGAAAAACGTGAAACAGATCCTTCAAGACCTGTCATCGGGTGCGACACAGATTGTCGAATGCCCTGCACCTGCAGTCCGTCGCAAGCAATTGCTGGTGGACACTACGGTTTCCCTAATTTCACCTGGCACCGAGCGCATGCTTGTCGATTTCGGGCGGGCCGGATTGTTGGCCAAGGCGAGGCAACAGCCAGATAAGGTGGGGCAGGTACTGGAGAAAGTGCGCACCGACGGCCTGCTGACTACAATCGAAGCGGTACGTTCAAAGATGAGCCAGCCCATTCCGCTCGGTTATAGCAATGTGGGCATCATACGCGAGGTCGGTGAGGGGTGCGACGGATTCAAACCGGGCGACCGGGTGGTATCGAACGCCCCCCATGCAGATGTCGCACTTGCCCCCGTCAACCTGTGCGCGCGCATTCCAGATGAAGTCGGCGACGAAGCTGCGAGTTTTACGGTCGTTGCCTCGATCGGTCTTCAGGGCGTCAGACTGGCCAACCCGACGTTAGGCGAGGCATTCGTCGTTACCGGCGTAGGTCTGATCGGCCTTCTGACAGTCCAGCTCTTGCGGGCGCACGGTTGCCGTGTGTTGGCCATCGATTTCGATCCGGCAAAGCTAGAACTGGCCAGAAGTTTTGGCGCAGAGATTTGCAACCCAGGGAGCGGCGAGGACCCCGTCGCAACCTGTGTCGCCTTTTCTCGGGGAAGCGGTATCGACGGTGTAATCATCACCGCCTCTACCAAAAGTTCCGATCCGGTTAGGCAAGCAGCGCGTATGTGCCGCAAGCGCGGGCGTATCGTTCTTATCGGCGTGACAGGACTTGAACTTAATCGCGCCGATTTTTATGAGAAGGAACTCAGTTTTCAGGTTTCCTGCTCCTATGGCCCGGGGCGTTACGATCCAGTCTATGAAGAGCAAGGGCACGATTATCCGCTCGGCTTCGTGCGATGGACCGAACAGCGCAATTTCGAAGCCGTACTCGACCTGATGGCGCAAGGCCAAATCGATACTTCCGCGCTGGTGACGCATCGCTATGCTTTCGCACAGGCGCCCGAGGCATATTCCACGCTGACGGATGACAAAAGCGTCTTGGGTATTCTTCTGGAGTATGCCCACCCGGTCGAGGAGCGACACGCACGGTCTGTTCAACTGACGGAGGGCAAGAGCGGAGCGCAGCCTGCGAAGGCTGTGGTCGGAATTGTCGGCGCGGGAAATTATGCCTCGCGCATGCTGATTCCGGCATTTCGGGCGGCAGAAGCAGAGCTTCATACGATTGCATCGACAGGCGGCACCAATAGCGTAATCCACGGTAAGCGGTCCGGTTTCCGGTACGCCACGTCTGACACCGACAGCATTATCGATAATGCTGACATCAACACGATTGCCATCGTGACGCGCCATGACAGCCATGCCCAGCTTACATGCAAAGCCTTACGCGCAGGCAAGAATGTATTTGTTGAAAAGCCGCTGGCTTTGACCATGGAGCAGTTGGCAGAGGTCGAAAACGCGTATTCCGCTTCGGGCCAATATTTAATGGTCGGCTTCAATCGGCGTTTCGCCCCTTTGGTTACGCAGATGAAAGCGCTGCTTCGAAGTTGTCGCGAGCCGAAGGCTTTCGTGATGGTCATGAATGCCGGAGCCATTCCGGCGGACCATTGGACGCAAGATCCCATGGTGGGTGGCGGAAGGATAATTGGCGAAGCCTGCCACCTGATTGATCTGATGCGCTTTCTGGCCGATTCTCCGATTACGTCCGTTTCGGCGCGCAGGATGGGCGAAAACCGTGCGGTAAGGCTGACCGAGGACAAAGCCAGCATCACCTTGGGTTTTGCTGATGGCAGTTTCGGGACCATCCACTATCTCGCCAATGGTGCAAGTTCCTTTCCCAAAGAAAGGATCGAAGTCTTTGTCGAAGGAAAGACACTGCAATTGGATAATTTCCGTGCGCTGAGGACATATGGCTGGCCAGGCAGCAAAAACCGAAAGCATTGGCAACAGGACAAGGGGCAATCAGCTTGCGTAGCCGCATTCCTGCGCGCAATCGAAACAGGTGGCGCTGCTCCGATCCCACCAGAACAACTATTCGAAGTCGCAAGGTTGACCATTGAAGCAACAGAGCAGTTGCGGCACCAGCGGTGAGTTCAGTCTTTTCTAGGCTGTCGACTTATTGGGCACTTGGCATCCCAAATCTCGCACGGGTCGGCGCGTATCGGCTGGCAGTTCGGGCCGGTGTTCATCCGGTCCAGCGATTGAAGGGGGCTGTTGCGCAAGGACCTTTTTTCAAGCCACGCCCTTCGGCCGCGCCAATGCATGCGATCGCGCGGGACGATTGGAAAGCCTTTGGCCCGTGGTTCGGAACGCATTCGTTCCCAGCCGAAAGCCCACCGGATTGGCATGTCAATCCATTCTCGGGGTCACGTGCAGACAGCGGTCGTAACTGGTTCGAACTTGGTGACTTCGATAGTAAAATTGGCGATATCAAGACGATTTGGGAAGCGTCGCGTTTTGACTGGCTTATTGCGATGGCGCAACGTGCTGCTCTAGGGGATCAGGAAGAACTGGACCGCCTGAACCGGTGGCTCGCCGACTGGTCAAGCAATAATCCGCCTTATAAAGGCGTCAATTGGAAATGCGGTCAGGAAGCGTCGATCCGGGTTATGCATTTGGCCCTCGCGGCTTTGATCCTGGATCAAGTCTGCGACGCTCAGATCGGGTTACTGACCCTTGTCAAAACACATCTTGCGCGAATCGCACCGACAATCGGTTATGCGATTGGTCAGCAGAACAATCACGGCACGTCCGAAGCCGTCGCAATGTATATTGGCGGAAGCTGGCTAAGTGCAGTCGGCGATGCCGCGGGCGAACTCTGGGCGCGATTGGGTCGCAAATGGCTGGAGGAACGTGCGCGATCCCTGATTGCAACCGATGGAACCTTTAGTCAGTACTCTTTAAACTATCATCGATTAATGCTTGACACCTATTCGCTGGCTGAATGCTGGAGATCGCAGTTCGCATTAGCCGAATTCTCGCCAAAACTTTATACGAAGATGATAGCCGCCACACGATGGTTATACCAGCTGGTAGATCGGGGAACAGGTGACGGCCCCAATATGGGGGCAAACGACGGCGCTCGACTTATCGCATTGACGGCCACCGACTATCGCGATTTCCGCCCATCGCTACAACTTGCTGCGAAATTATTCCTTAATCGCAGGGCAATTGCGGAATCCGGTTCATGGGACCAGCAACTCATCTGGTTCGGACTTCCTGTTGAAGGGCCGCCTTTGCCAGCTCCGGAAAGTGTTACATTTGACGATGGCGGCCTTCATGTGCTGCGTCACGCAAGTGCGGTTGCATATTTGCGATACCCGCGCTTTTCTTTCCGGCCCAGTCAGAGCGATATCCTACATGTCGATCTTTGGCACCGAGGAGTGAACCTGCTGCGCGATGGCGGTTCGTACAGCTACGCTGCCAGTGTCGAGGAAACAGCCTATTTCAGCGGCGTTGCCTCACATAATACCGTCCAGTTCGGTAGTCGCGATCAGATGCCGCGGCTGGGTCGTTTCTTGTTCGGACGGTGGCCGAAAGCTCTTGATGTCGATCGGGTTGCGATATCGCCGGAGAAGGTGCGAGCCGGAGCCGGATACCGTGACCATAATGGATGTCGACACTTCCGATCGCTCGACCTTCAAAGCGGGATACTGCATTGCCACGACATATTGTATGGAAATGCCGAGCAGGCTGTTGTGCGATGGCGACTACCACCTAGAGATTGGAAACTGAAAAATAATACCTTAACCGATGGAAAATATAGATTAGAGTTCTCAGTGGAATCAGAATTTTTTGAATTATATATTAATAGAGGATTGGAATCTAGGTATTATATGTCCAAATCTATTGTATTCTCAGTGGAGATACATGTTAAAACTCCAGCATCTATACATACGATAGTTCGATTTTGAACCATGCATATCCTTTATTTTCATCAACATTTCTCGACACCTTCAGGCGCGGCCGGAATACGGTCTTATCAAATGGCGCGGAGGCTGCTCCATCATGGTCATTCCGTTACCATGGTTTGTGGCAGCTATGGCGTAGGCGCGACCGGACTGGATGGGCCGTTTAAGGGCGGTTCACGGCGGGGCATAGTTGATGGAATCGATGTTATCGAGTTTGACTTATCTTATTCAAATCATGACGGCTTTATAAAGCGGAGTGTCACCTTCCTGCAGTATGCTTGTGGCAGTCTGCGCCTTGCCCTTACCGAACCTTGCGACGTTGTATTTGCAACCTCCACTCCATTAACTGCAGCTATTCCGGGTATCATCGCCCGTTGGCTTCGAAGAAAGCCCTTTGTTTTTGAGGTCCGGGATCTATGGCCGGAACTCCCAAAGGCGATGAAAGTCATTACAAATCCAGTGGTTTTGGGGCTAATGAAAGCGCTGGAACGAACAGCATACCGCAGTGCTCACAGGTGTATTGCACTTGCCCCAGGTATTGCTCGCGGGATCGAGCAATCGGGTGTCCCTGCATCAAAGATCGCTGTCATTCCCAATGGCTGCGATATCGATCTGTTGGGATCCGGCGCGCCCGCCTGGCGCCCGGAGGGCGTCGAGGAGAACGATCTTCTTGCCATTTTCACCGGAACGCATGGGGTCGCAAACGGCCTCGACGCCGTGCTAGACGCGGCAAGCTTACTGCAGCAGCGAGGTCGAACCGATATTAAGCTCGCGTTGGTCGGTGATGGCAAGCTAAAATCCAGGCTTGTCGAACGTTCTCGACGCGAGGGGCTTGATAATGTTATATTCCACCCGCCTATTGAGAAACGCAGACTGGCAGGACTGTTGGCGGGAGCCGATTTAGGAATGCAAGTACTCACCAATTTGCCTGCATTTTATTATGGCACTTCGCCGAACAAGTTCTTCGATTATATCGCTGTCGGCCTTCCCGTATTGAACAATTATCCCGGTTGGGTTGCCGATCTTATCGCAGATAACGAATGCGGATTTGTTGTGCGACCTGACGAACCTTCGGCATTCGCCGATGCTTTGGAAGAGGCTGCTGCAGATCGTGAAGCTCTTTCCAGAAAAGGGGACAGGGCCGGCAATCTGGCGGCAAACCAATTCGATAGGACACAGCTTGCCGACCAATGGGTCGCATGGGTTATCCAAGGCGGTGGACGATGAAGCGATTGACCGACATAGTCGTGGCAGGTGCAGTTTTGGTGCTGTTTTCGCCCGTTATCCTTCTTGTTATGCTATGTGTTCGCATCGCCATGGGATCGCCTGTATTTTTTCGGCAGTTGAGGCCGGGCCTGGACGGGCGGCCATTCACAATGATCAAGTTCCGGACGATGAGCGACGCCAAAGATCCGAAAGGCACCCCCCTTCCCGATGCGCATAGATTACGACCGTTTGGCAAATATCTGCGATCGTCCAGCCTTGATGAATTGCCTGAGCTCTGGAACGTGCTGAGAGGGGATATGAGCCTTGTCGGGCCAAGGCCGTTGTTGATGGAGTATTTGCCCCGGTATAGCAATGAACAGGCTCGCCGGCACGAGGTTCGCCCCGGCATAACCGGATGGGCCCAAATAAATGGCCGAAACGCAGTTAGTTGGGAAGATAAGTTCAAGATGGATGTATGGTATGTCGATAATAGAAGTGCTTTTCTGGACATAAAGATTTTGGCTATGACTGTAATAAAGGTCTTTAGACGCGATGGCATTTCTGCCGATGGGGACGCCACGATGCCGAAGTTCGAAGGCAGATCCAAGTCTTGATAAGGCTGACAGGAGTTTATGGTGTAGGTGGATGTGGTCGTGGGATCATGCCGTTGATGCGTGACCGCATCGCTGAAACCGATGTTCAACTTGTCTTTATTGACGATAACCCGTCAGCCAGCTCGGTAAACGGACATGCCGTATGGAGCTTCGATCGTTTTTTGAATGAGCCTGCGCATGAACGTACCGCAGTATTGGCCGTGGCCAACTCGATAATTCGTAGAAGGATCGATCAACGCTGTCAGGATGCGGGCGTCGAAATTGTCGGAATTTCGGCTGCAAACAGCGTCGTAATGGATAATGTTTCGATTGCACCAGGGGCATTGCTATCGCCCTTCGTCACATTAACGTCCAACATTCAGATTGGTCGCTGTTTTCATGGCAATCTTTACTCTTATGTCGAGCATGATTGCATCATTGGAGATTACGTGACGTTTGCGCCCGGCGTCCATTGCAATGGCAATGTAACGATCGGGGATCACGCTTATATTGGATCAGGAGCGGTTATCCGCCAAGGAATCTCGATCGGCGAACACGCCGTGGTTGGAATGGGCGCGATTGTTACAAAGGATGTTCCCGGAAATACGACAGTCGTCGGCAACCCGGCCCGAATAACGGAAGGCTCACGTGCTTAACACAGGTTTTTCGCCCTGGCCCTCTTTCACCGATGAAGAGGCCGATGCCGTTGCTGCGGTCCTGAGATCAAATCGAGTCAATTACTGGACCGGCAGTGAATGTCGTTCTTTCGAAAGCGAGTTTGCCACATGGGTGGGTACAGAGCATGCCATTGCCGTCGCGAACGGAACGGTTGCACTAGATCTGGCATTGCACGGCCTGAAAATCGGCAGCGCGAACGGGGGTGCTGCCGATGATGAAGTCATCGTTACGCCCCGCACGTTCATCGCATCTGTCAGCAGCGTTGTGAATGCAGGTGCGGTTCCGGTTTTCGCCGATGTAGAGCCGGAGAGCGGCAATATCTCGGCAGCCACTATCGCACCGGTATTAAGCGCACGCACCCGCGGCATCGCCGTGGTCCATCTGGCCGGATGGCCTGCTGACATGGATCCTATCATGGCAATGGCAAGCGCGCATGATATCAAGGTGATCGAGGACTGCGCGCAGGCGCATGGCGCGCGCTATCGCGGGCGCAGCGTCGGTTCGATCGGTCACGTCGGGGCTTGGTCCTTTTGCCAGGATAAGATCATGACCACCGGGGGCGAAGGCGGTATGGTCACGACGAGCGATAAAGATGTATGGGAGCGAATGTGGGCATTTAAAGACCACGGGAAAAGCTGGTCAGCCGTGTACGAGCGCGAGCATCCGCCGGGATTTCGCTGGCTTCATGAAGGATTTGGCACCAATTGGCGCATGATGGAAATGCAGGCCGTGATTGGGCGGATTCAAATGAGGCGCATTGCTGACTGGACACACAGGCGCACGATCATCGCAAACCGGTTTCGTGAGGCTCTGGAGCAATATTCGATGGCTGTGCGCTCACCTTGGCCGGATCGAGATATCACGCATGGCGTCTATCGCTTTTACAGCTATGTTCGGCCTGATGGGTTGAAGCCCGGTTGGACACGCGACCATATTGTTGCCGAAGTCGTTGCCCGTGGTTGTCCACTATTTCAAGGAACATGTTCCGAGGTCTATCTCGAAAAAGCATTCAGCGGGACGGGATGGCGGCCTCAGCCTCGATTGCCGGTTGCGAAGGAGCTGGGAGAAAACAGTTTGATGTTCCTCACCCATCCGAACTTAACGGACAACGAAATTGATCAAATGATCAAAGTGGTCACCTCGGTTATTGAAGAGGCGGCGATCGCGTCTTGAAGGTCTTATGTCTGTACCGCATAAACGCGAATTGCGTTGTTCCTGCTAAAAGTTAGAATGCGTTCTTACCGAACAGGGACGTGAAGGTCCGGATAACCAGATAGAGGTCCAGCCAGATCGACCAGCGGTCAACATATTCCAGGTCCGACATCAGCCGGTTCTTGAGGTCGTCGGTTCGGTCCGTCGGCCCGCGGAAGCCACGGACCTGAGCCAATCCGGTCAGGCCGGGCTTCATCGAATGCCGGTTACGATATCGGGTGTCGACATCCCAATAGAGCTTGTTAGCCGCCTTCGCACTCATGGCATGGGGGCGGGGGCCCACAATGCTCATCTCGCCGCGAAGCACATTGATAAGTTGCGGCAGCTCGTCGATGCTGGTCCTGCGGATGAAATTGCCGACTTTGGTAACGCGCGGGTCGTTCTGTGTGGTCAACTGACCTGCATGCGCATCGCAGCGATCGGTATACATGCTGCGGAATTTCCGCATTTCGAAAATCTTGTTATCGCGTCCAATGCGGCTTTGGCGGAACAGCACCGGCCCCGGCGTTTCAAGTTTGATTGCAATCGCAGTCACGATCAGGATGGGCGCGCAAGCCAGCAAACCTACCGAGGCGACCACAAGATCGAAAACGCGCTTCATAAGGCGTTCACGCAGGGTGAGCGGACCGTTGCTGATGACAAGGGTAGGCAGATTATGGTGCCGCCCCGTACCAACGATGCCAAGCTCATCGTCACCTGCTGTAAGGATTTCGCCCTTTATGGCGATGCCTTTAAGCGCCGCGGACCAGTTGGCATAACGCTTGGGTTCGGTGACAACCACGATCCGGTCGGCGTTGGTTACAGCCGATGCAAGCGCATGGAAGCCATGCGGATCACTTGATACCGGATTAAAGCCGATATCATGAGCAGACAGCACGATTTCGTCGGCCGTGCCCTGATAAGGGCGACCATCGACGATCACGACCTTTGAGTAGGGGGTGCCGCTCATGTGCTTGAGCAACTGGCCGAACAGACCCAAGCGGGCCAGCGGCACGGTCAGTACCGACAAAACCACGCCGATCAGAAAGACGGCCCGCGAGATGTCATTCCCGGCCTTTAGCAGGAAAATCATCAAGGCAACGGCCGTGCTGGCGAAGACGACCGCTTGCATCGACCTTGTCACGCTGCACTCTCGCGACAGCAAAGGCTCACCACCATAGGCTGCATTGATCGCAGCGAAGCAGAAGAAGTTCGGGATCATGACCGACAACAGGGCAATGCCGTGCGAGTCCAGCGGGCTGCCCAGATAGATCAAATTGGCTGCGATGAAAGCGAATGTCAGGGCGAAAAGATCGGACATGGCCAAAGCCAGATAACAACGAATGCGTTGAAACCTCCGATCACTAACGCGCGGAAGTACTTTCCGGCTGACTGCCGGATCAACAATATTCTTCGTTACTTCGAGGTACATGTCGCTTACCACCATGCTGCAGTGCACAAACCTGTTCACTTCTCATGCTGCACTGCACACATGCGCTTTTTATGACGACACAGCAATGCCTGTAACGCGATTGCACCACCCTCTATCCGTTAAGGGTATAGCCGCTTCATCCCCTTGGACTTCAAAAATTTTAAATAAGATCAGATGGTTATGTGAATTCCCCCGGCAAAGTATGGTTAATGTCGTGCGCGACAATAGAGACAGTCCGTTGCAGGTATGCGACACAAAGGCGCGTTCGATTCGCTGCAATTGCGGTCAAATTCGCCAAACAGCGTCCACAAGACCAGCTTTAGCGCCCAGAATCGCGACGCAACTATCGGTAATTTCTATGGTTAATGCAGGCGTGCGGATACACCTTCTTCATGACCGACCAAGGCAGGTAGACGCCGGTTATTCGCCAGTATCGTTTGCAATCGGCTCAGCATCCGACGGCTCGATCACATTGCCGGTTTCGGGATTGGGGGCTTGGCCAGTGCGGCGAGCCTCGTATTCCTGCTCCAGCGCTTCGACGCGCGCCTGTTCGGCGGCGGCATCAGCGTCGATCGATTCAAGGCGGCGGGCGCGCTCTTCGGCAATCAGATCGCCAAAGCGGACGCTGTCTGCGGTTTCCTTCTCGGCATAGGCCTGCTCGATCTCGTTCAGGGCACAACCGGTCTGGCCTGCCTGACCGACCGTGGAACAGCTCATCGCGCCGGTTGCGCCGACATTGGCATTGGCCTCGACCTTATTGGCCCATGCCTCGTTCTGCGGAGCGTTGCTCTGCCGCAGATCCTGCGGCACGCGATAGGGATCTTCCTGCCGAACGCAGACCACGATCTCGCTGTCGTCGCGCGCTTCGGGGCAAGGCTGGTCGCCATAGACGATAACCTGGTTCACACGCTCCCCACCCGTCGCGCCCGTGTCCTGCGCGGCGGCGGGATTGGCCCAGACACCTGCGAATGCGAGAGCGGCGATTGCGATAGTCTTGGTCATCGTGGCGGCGCCTCCCAGCGCGTCGGTCAGCTGTCCGGCGTCGGACTTGCCAGCTTCAAAATACATCTCGGCCCGATCATAGGCCCGTTATGGCCTGAACGATAGCTGACGCGTTCAGATCCGTTTCGAAAGCGCAATCGCCGCGCGGCAACCCAGCCGGATCGCGCCCGACAGCACCGGATAGGCGGGCGCTTTTTCGGCCCCTTGCGCAATGGCGATGTCGTGATGCTCACGCTCTTCGTCGCGGAATTTCCCGACCATCGCGGAAAGTTCGGGATCGCTGTCGCCCAGCTCTTCCAGCTGCTCGGTATAATGGCGGTCGATCTCGGTCTCGATCGCGGCGGTGCAGGCCATGGCAGCCTCTGGTCCGATCAATGCGGTTACCGCGCCCAGCGCGAAACCGGCGCGGTCCCACACCGGTTGCAACAGGGTGGGGCGTACGCCGCGTTCGGCCATCAGCGCATCGAATTGGGCGCGATGCTCCGCCTCTTGCTGCGCCATGGCGGCAACTTCGCCCGAACCGGGCGCACGGTCGCCCATCACGGCCAGTTGCCCTGCATAGATCCGCGTGGCGCCATATTCGCCAGCCTGATCGACACGGATCATCGCTTCGGTATCGTCCTTGCGCATCGCTTACATTTCCCGAATTTTGCCGGAGTAGGGCCTAGCGCGCGACCGGCCCGACAGGACCAGCACGGCCACCGCCGCCGCACCCGATATCAGAAAGTTCCACCCCGCCAGCGATATGCCGAACAGGTCCCAAGGCGCGGTATCGCAGCGCACGATGGGCGCGTTCAGTATCGCCTCCAGCGGATCGCCCCCCGCGGTTGCGGTGGTCGCGCATGTGGTGATGCCTTCCCACCAGCCATATTCGACACCGGCATGATAGCCACCAAGCAGTGCCGCGATCAGAATGATCACTCCTGCCAATTGCACCATCAGCCGCTGCCCCGCGCCTTTCACCACAAAGGCCAGCGCCGCCGGCACCAGCGCCGCGAAATGGGCATAGCGCTGCCACCAGCACATTTCGCAGGGAAACAGGCCAAAGCCATATTGCGAGATATAGGCCCCCGCCAGCAAGGCAGCAGGAACGACAAGGGCGATCGCGCGGGCTGCGGCGAGGCTTGGTTCGATCATCTTGGGCATCGCTGTTGTATCGGGCTGGCCTTATTGGGCCGATCCGCCCGTATTGGTCCCGCTAAGCCGCGCCAGCCGCGTGTTGCGCAGCGTTTTCAATGCATAGTCGAGTTGGAAATCCTCGATCCCCTGCGCTTCCAGCTCTGCGGGCGTGACGTTGAAGCGGGGGTCCTGCGTCGCGTCTTCTTCAAGCTCGGCGTCTTCCAGGCTGATCTCGTTGATCAGATGGCCGCGCAGGTCGGATTCGCGGATCGCGTTCTTGGCGCGGGCGCGGGCGTCCGGGTCGGACATCTGCGGCACCTTGATATCGGGTTCGATCCCGCCTTCCTGCACCGAACGCCCCGACGGGGTGAAATAGCGCGCCGTCGTCAGTTTCAGCGCACTGTCGGCGCTGATCTGCACGACGGTCTGCACGCTCCCCTTGCCGAAACTGCGTTCGCCCATCACCAGCCCGCGGTGGTGGTCCTGCAACGCGCCCGCCACGATTTCAGAGGCGGAGGCCGTGCCCGCATCGATCAGCACCACAATGGGCACGCCCTTGGCAATGTCGCCGGGCCGTGCGGAATAGCTTTCGTTGTCGCGTGCGAAACGCCCGCGCTGCGACACGATCTGCCCGCGTTCAAGGAACAGATCGCTCATCGCCACAGCCTCGTCCAGCAGGCCGCCGGGATTGGAGCGCATGTCGAGCACCAGACCTTCGGGCATGGAGCCGCCCAGATCGCTGCGGATGCCCGCCATCGCCTTTTGCACTTCGCGGCCGACATGGGCGCTGAAGCTGGAAACGGTGATGATGCCGATCTTGCCGTCGACCGAATATTCGACCGGCTTCAGATCGATGATTGCGCGTTCGACATTGACGTCAAAGGGCTCTTCGCGTCCGGGGCGATAGATCGTCAGATCGACCGCCGTACCGGGACGCCCGCGCATCTGTTCCACCGCTTCATCCAGCGTGCCGCCATAGAGCAGCTTGCCGTTCAGATGGGTGATGTAATCGCCCGCCTTCAGACCGGCATTGTCAGCGGGCGTGCCCTTGGTCGGGGCGATGATCTTGACCACCCCGTCTTCCATGGTGACCGACAGGCCCAGCCCGCCATAGCTGCCCTCGGTCTGGGTGCGCAGGTTTTCCGCCGCTGTGCCGTCGAGGTAAGAGCTGTGCGGATCGAGACTGGCGAGCATGCCGTCGATCGCGCCGCGGATCAGCTGGTCGTCGGTCACGTCGTCGACGTAATAGGCCTTCACCCGCTGATAGACGAGCATCAGCTTGCCGAATTCGGGGGCGGAGCGGCCATCCACGGCAGCGAGGCCGGCAGTCGTCGCAGGCAGCATCGCCAATGCGGTGACCAGCGCAGCACTACGCAACAGGGGCGCAAAACGGATCGCCATCGTACAACATGCCTTTCCACGGGGCGGATCGGTGGGCCGCCCGTCGTTCATTATCGGCTCATCTTATCGCGCAGTCCGGCTTAACGCCAGATTATGCATCGCATCGCTTTTTTGGCGTCAAACGGCCAGCAACGGATGCACTGGCCTGCCCGAACGGCGCAATTCGTACAATATGCGCGGATTCCCCTGTGGCGCGCGGCGTGGAGCGCGGCCCAGCGCATCGCCCTGCTTGACTATCTGCCCTTCCTTGACCTGCGCATCGGTCAGCCCTGCGACCAGCGAGAGATAGCCGCCCTTGTGCCGGATCATCACCAATGTGCCATAGCCGCGCCATTCGCGCGCAAAGGCAATTTCGCCCGCCAGCGGGGCGACGATCGGGGCACCGGGCGAGGCCGCAATGGTCAGCCCGCGCGCCCTGCCGCCTGCTGCATCGCGTTCGCCGTAACCGGCGACAACGCTGCCCGCGACCGGCAGGCGCGGACGGATCGCAGGAACGCTTGCCGCAGGACGACCGGCAGGCAGCACGGGCCCAAGCAAGGCAGCCAGCCGCGCCTCTGTCTGGCGGTTGCGAGTCTGGGTCGCGGCCAGCGCGGCGATGCTGTCGGCCTCTACGCCCCGCAGGGTGGCTTCGCGGCGCGCCTCTCCCGCCGCGGCCTGCAATGAACGCGCGGCAAGGCGGCCTTCGGCTCCGCTAGCGCGCAATTCGGCGCGGCGGTCGGCCAGTTCCCTGCTGGCGTCTTCACGCGCCGCGCGGGCAGCGGCGCTGCGCTCGGCCAGAGTGCGCATTTCGGTCAGATCGGCGCGTATATTGCGCGTTTGCTGCGCAATTTGGGGCGTGATCGCGGCCACCATGGCGCGTGTGCGGACATAATCGCGCACCGAAGAGGGACGCAGGACCAGCAAAATCATCGGACGCAGCGCCAGTCGCTGCAGTGCGGCCATCATGCGCGACAAGGGCGCACGCTGGCGGGCGAATCCCTCGCGCAGGAAACCCAGCCGGTCGGCCGCCATGGTCTCTTGCTGGCGGGCTTCCTCTATCCGCGCACGCGATGCGGCGATCTGTGCGGACAGGGCTTCGGCCTCCGCTTCGGCCTTCAGCGCATCGTCCTGAATCCGCGCAGCGCGCTCTGCCAATATGCGCGCGCGGTTCTGGGCAGCGATGCGCGCTTGCTGCGCCTCGGCCAAACTATCGGCCGAAATCGTATTGTCCGCGATCTGCGCGGCAGCAGGCACCAAGAGGGCCAGAACCGCAACAGGCACCGAAGCCAGCAGGACAGCGCGCCGCATCGCCCTAGCCCGACCGGTGATAGGGGTGGCCCGCGATGATCGTCGTCGCGCGGTAAAGCTGTTCGGCCAGCATCGCGCGGACCATCAGATGCGGCCATGTCATTGCGCCGAAACCCAGCAGCAGATCGGCCTTGTCCCGTGCATCGTCCCCGTGGCCGTCGGCTGCGCCGATCAGAAAGCGGGCCTCGCGCATGCCGTCATCGCGCCAGCGGCCCAGCAGGGCGGCGAAATCCTCGGACGACATCAGCCTGCCGCGTTCGTCGAGCAATATATCTTTGGCAGGGGAAAGCGGGGCAGGGATCGTGCCCCCCGTGTCGGGCAGTTCGGTCAGCTTGAACGGCCAGGCGATGCGCTTTTCATAGCGCGCAACCAGCTCCGCCTCGGGCGAGCGGCCGATCTTGCCGCGAGCGATGACATGGAGCCGCATGGCTTCGTGCTATCGCCCCCGACACGATAAATCCAGCAGGTGCCCGCCCGCATGTGGACGGGCATCCTGCGTCATGGTCGGGTCAGGCGTTGCCGCCCTCGCCAAAGCCCCACATCCTTTCAAGGTTGTAGAAGCTGCGCACTTCGGGACGGAACAGGTGGACGATCACGTCGCCTGCGTCGATCAGCACCCAGTCCGCCGCGGGCAGCCCCTCGATCCGGACCGAGCCGAAGCCTGCCTGTTTGGCGCGTTCGCCCAGTTTCTGGGCCATGGCGGCGACCTGACGGCTGGAACGGCCGCTGGCGATCACCATGTGGTCTGCGATAGAGCTTTTGCCTGCGAGCGGGATCGAAACGATGTCCTGTCCCTGATCGTCGTCCAGCGATTTAAGGACGAGTTCGTGCAGACTTCCGGGTTCTGCGTCGAATTCGGCAATGTCACCCGTCGGTACGAAACCGGACTTTTCCGGCATATGTTGAGCCTGATTCATAGGGGTATTCTATACTCCTTTGGCTGCATGCCCACTGAATGCGTTTTTAGGGAATCGGGAACAGCCATTTGCGCGCGCCCTGCACCCGAAACGGGCAAAAGGCAAATAAAGCGCGCAGGGGCAAGGCCGGGCGCAGGGGTTGGCAGCACCGGTATCCGGGCGGTCAAACCCCGATTCCTTCCCGGATATCCGCCATGCTGTCGTGCTTTATGGGCCGGTGCGTCACCGCGTCGCGCGGCGTTGCAGCAGCATAAGCGGCAGCCCAGTCGGGCCATGCCTTGCGCCGGGCCGTGGCCGAGCGCGGATCGGGATCGAAACGCAGGAACACCAGTGCCGGCGCGCTCCATCTTCCCCGTTTACGCAATCTGGCGGCCGGTACACGGTAGCGCCGGAGCCAGGCCATGGCGGGGCTCGTCATGGCGTCCGCATCATAACCCGGGCGGGCGATGACCGCAATCGGCATGGTCCGCGCTATCAACCGCCAGTCGCGCCACAGGTGGAATTGCGCCAGATTGTCGCTGCCCATCAGCCACACGAATTGCCGTTTGGGATAGCGCCGCGCCAGTTGCCGCAACGTATCGGCGGTATAGCGTGTACCCAGTTGCTGTTCGATCGCGGTCACGCGGACCGGCGCGCGCCGCGCCTGTTTGCGGGCCGAGGAAACGCGCGCGGACAGCGGCGCCATGCCCTTCGCGGCTTTCAGCGGATTGCGGGGAGAGACGAGCCACCACGCCTCGTCCAGGCCCAGCGCATCCATGGCGAATAATGTTATCCGGCGGTGCCCGCCATGGGCAGGGTTGAAGCTGCCCCCCAATAGTCCCGTTCGCATCCCCGCTGCCCGACCGCCCGCGTCAGTCGTCTTTGCTGGGCGGCGCGCCCGCAAAGGCGCCGTTGCGATATTCGCCCTGCCGCGCGATCATCCAGCCCGGATATTGCGGCGCGGGGGCGCAGGACGCATCCAGCCGCGCCATGTCGTCTGCGCTCAGTTTCACGCCGCAGGCACCCAGATTATCTTCAAGCTGGTGCATCTTGCGCGCACCGATGATGACGCTGCTGACGACCGGTTTCGCCAGCAGCCATGCCAGCGCAATCTGCGGCACCGTCGCGCCATGGGCGGCGGCAATGTCGTCCATTACCTCGACCGCGTCATAGGCACGGTCCTTGTCCACCGGCGGAAAATCGAAAGTCGCGCGGCGGCCTTCGGCATCGGCACCGCGGCGATATTTGCCCGACAGGAAGCCGCCCGCCAGCGGCGACCAGACCATCAAACCCACACCTTCGCTTTCCAGCATCGGGACCACCTCGTGCTCCAGATCCCGGCCCGCCAGCGAATAATAGGCCTGTAGCGACACCAGCGGGGCAAGGCCCAGCTGCTCGGTCTTGCCCAAGGCGCGGGCGATCTGCCACGCGGCCCAGTTCGACAAACCGACATAGCGGGCGCGGCCCGATGTCACGATGGTGTCGAGCGCGCGCAGCGTTTCCTCCATCGGGGTCGACGGGTCCCATCCGTGAATCTGGTACAGATCGACATGATCCATCCCCAGCCGCGCAAGGCTGGCATCGATCTGGTTCAGCAAGTGAAAACGCGATGCACCGCGCGCATTGACGCCTTCGCCCATCGGCCCCAGCGCCTTGGTCGCAATCACCAGATCGTCGCGCGACAGGCCCAGATCGCGCACGGCGCGGCCAACGGCTTCTTCGGACTTTCCGGCGGAATAGACATTGGCGGTGTCGATGAAATTCACGCCCGCATCGACGGCCGCCCTGACCAGCGGGTTCACGTCCGACTGGCCCAATGCACCCATCTGGGCGAACATCCCCTCACCCTCACCGAATGTCATCGTGCCGAGGCAGAGTTCGGACACGAACAGGCCGGTGCGGCCAAGGCGGTTATAGCGCATGGGGGTTCTCCGGATGGAAAAAGGGCGGCCACCAGATGGGGCCGCCCGCTTGGTCGTTCAACTATGCCGGTTACGGGCGGGTCTGGCCCGTCCCGCGCACTTGCCATTTATATGTCGTCAGCCCTTCCAGTGCGACCGGGCCGCGCGCATGCAGCCTGCCGGTGGCAATGCCGATTTCCGCGCCCAGCCCGAATTCGCCGCCATCGGCGAACTGGCTTGAGGCATTGGCCATCACGATGGCGCTATCGACGCCGTTCAGGAAAGTCTCGATCGCGTCTGCATCGCTGGCGACGATCGCATCGGTATGGCCCGAGCTATGCGCCGCAATGTGATCCAGCGCCGCATCCATGCCATCGACGATGGCGACCGAGGCGATGGCTTCCAGATATTCGGTGTCCCAATCCTCGTCGCTGGCGGGCTTCACGCGCGGATCCAGCTTTTGCACCGCCGCATCGCCGCGAATTTCGCAATCCGCGTCGAGCAGCTTTTTCACCACGCTTGTGGCATGGGGATAGGCCTTGTCGATCAGCAGCGTCTCCATCGCGCCGCAAATGCCGGTGCGCCGCAGCTTGGCGTTCAGCGCGATATCCTCGGCCATGGCCTGATCGGCGCTGGCGTGGATGAAGGTGTGATTGATGCCGTCCAGATGGGCCAGCACGGGAACGCGCGCTTCGTCCTGTACTCGGGCGACCAGCGATTTGCCGCCGCGCGGGACGATCATGTCGATCAAGCCCGCAGCCTTGAGCATGGCGCCAACGGCAGCGCGGTCCTGCGTCGGGATCAGTTGAACCGCGCCTCCAGGGACGCCGCCCTTGGCAAGACCCTCGGCCAGTGCCTTGTTGATCGCGCGATTGGAATGCACGGCCTCGCTCCCGCCGCGCAGGATCGCGGCATTGCCGGCGCGCACGCACAGCGTGGCGGCATCGGCGGTAACATTGGGGCGGCTTTCATAGATGATGCCGATAACGCCCACCGGCACGCGAACGCGTGCGAATTGCAGGCCGTTGGGGCGTTCGGACCGGTCGATCACCTGTCCGACGGGATCGGGCAGGTCGGCCACGTTTTCGACCGCGGCGGCGATCCCTTCCAGACGATCCTCGTCCAGCTTCAACCGGTCGAGCATCGCGCCCGACAGGCCGCGCTCCTTACCGGCGGCAATGTCCTTTGCATTGGCCGACAGGATTTCGCCCGCATGGTCGCGCAAGGCAGCGGCAGCAGCGCGCAGGGCGGCGGCCTTGTCGGCATCGCTCATCCCTGCCAGCACCTTTTGCGCAGCGCGTGCCCTGGCGGCAAGGCGGGCGACCAGTTCGGCGCTGTCTTCAGCGGAAAGGGGGGCTTCGGTTTGCTTTTCGATCACTGTGTCCATGTCGCCCCATCTAGCAATTCCGACCCGATTTGTCAGGGTTTGGCGGGAAAAAACCCTGATCGGGCGATGGCGCACCGCGTTATGGTGAGAATCGGCTGACCCCAATGTCAGCAATCCGGTCATGAGCGCGCAAAAACCGTTTCAAACGGTAATGGTTCCGCCCGTTTAGACGCGATTACCAATATTTGTAGCATTTCGTCCCGTCGGTGAAACGTTTCGTCGCTAAGGGGGATAAGGCAACTTCAACTTAACCTTCGCGCTGCTAGCCAGAAGCCGACGGGAAAGTTTCGCACCCCCCTGCGAGGCTCGTTTGGGATTATACGGGGTCAACCTTGGCGCAAGCTGCCCAAAGCACGCTTATCGCCCGGATCAAGGGCTGGTTCCCTGACCGCGAGTTCATCATGCGCTCGCAAGGTCAGGTGCGGTTCGTCCGGATATCCTCCTCGCTGCAGATGAAGGCAGCGGGCGGGGCGGCGGCGCTGGCCGTTGTCTGGTCGGCCACCATGGGTGTCGCGCTGGTTTCCGAATGGAAGACCCGCCACGATGCCGCCCAGCTGAATGCCCGCGCAGCCAAGATCGCCACCGCCGAAAGCCGCGTCAGCGCCTATCGCGACGGGCTGGACGAGGTTGCCGACGACCTTTCGCGCCGTCAGGCCTTTATCGAGGATATGGTCGAGGATCATCTGGGCGAAATGCCGCAGGCGGGCGCCGTTCGGGGCGTGCAGGATTCGACCGACGAAACGCGCCGCACCGTCGAAAAAGTCAGCGCCGTGCTGCCCGAGGCCGCGGGCCTTGCGCGGCTAGAGGCGCGGCAACTTGCCTTTGTCGAAGGGCTGACCCGCCTTGCCGACAAGCGCGCCGACGATGCGGCGAAGGCAATCCGCACGCTGGGTCTGGACCCTGTTTCGGTGGCGCGGATGAACCGGAATAACGCTGCCATGGGCGGCCCGTTCGAGGAATTCAGGTCGGGCGACGACAATCTCGACCCGCGCTTTGAAAAGCTGGCCAATTCGCTGTCGCGCATGGCCGCGCTGGAACGCGGGCTGGAAGGGATACCCAATGTCCTTCCCGGTCGCCGCGACATGATCTCTTCCCCCTTCGGCTATCGCCGCGATCCGTTCACCGGACGCGCAGCGATGCATGCAGGCCTCGACTTTCGCGGTGCAACGGGCACGCCGATCCGCGCCGCCGCCAAGGGCCGCGTCAGCTTTGTCGGGCGCAAGGGCGGATACGGCAATGTGGTGGAAATCCGCCACGGCAATGGCGTGCTGACCCGCTATGCCCATATGTCGAAATTCGACGCACGCGTGGGCGACAAGGTCGACGCGGGCGAAACCATTGGCCGGATCGGCAGCACGGGCCGTTCGACCGGCCCGCATCTGCACTTCGAAGTGCGTATCAATAATCGCGCGGTCGATCCGCGCCCCATGCTGGAAAAAGGCGCCAGCATTCTTGGAGCAAGACGTGTTCTCGAAACAGGAAAAACCGGCCAGCACACCACGGCCGAGCACTAATACGATGGCATCATCCAGCTTTTCCGTCCTTGGCTCCGACATCAAGGTTACCGGCAACATCCACGCCAGCGAAGATCTGCACATCGACGGCAGCGTCGATGGCGACATCCATTGCGGATCGCTGGTGCAGGGCGAATCAAGCGTCGTGAACGGCGCGATCGAGGCCGAGAGCGCGCGTCTTGCCGGAACGGTCGACGGTTCGATCACCGCCAAGACGCTGGTGATCCTGAAATCCGCCAAGATCACCGGCGATGTGCATTACGACACGCTTACCATCGAACAGGGAGCAAGTGTCGAGGGAAAGTTCGCCCGGCGCGCGCATGGCTCGGCGCCCGCTAAGACCGGCGTCGACGCCGACCAGGAGCCGAAACTCTCGCTTGCGAACTAGGGCAGACTGAACGACCGGCGGCTACGGCTGCCGGTTTTCGCCTGCCTGCTATTCGGACGCTTCTGCAATTTCGGCTCGCAGTGCTTTGCGGTCCAGCTTTCCGATCATCGTCTTGGGCAGATCGTCACGGATTTCGACCGCGGCCAGCCGTTCGTGCTTGCCGACATGGCTGTTTACCCATGTGCGAAGCGTGTCGGCATCGTCGCTGCAATCGGGTTCCAGCGTGACGAACGCTTTGGGCACTTCGCCCAGATAATCGTCAGGAATGCCCAGCACCAGCGCCTCGCGAATGCCCGGACGGGTCAACAGCACTTCCTCGATCTGGCTGGGAAACACTTTGAACCCGCCCACCGCGATCATGTCCTTGATGCGGTCGACGATGGTGAGAAATCCGTCGCCATCGATGGTGGCTACGTCGCCAGTGCGCAGCCAGCCGTCCTGAAACACCGAATTCCCCTCGGGCCGGTTCCAGTATCCCTGCATGATTTGCGGGCCCTTGATGGCCAGCTCTCCCGGCTCGCCCGCGGGGGCAAGGCGGGTAGGGTCTTCCTTGTCCAGCAGGCGGATGCTGGTGCCCGGCAGGACCTGCCCGATCGTGCCGGGGCGTTCCTTGTCCACGCCGTCGAACGGATTGGTCGATACCACGCCCGAACTTTCGGTCAGCCCGTATCCTTCCACCACATGCGCGCCGGTCACGCCTTCAAACTTGTGTTTCAACGGCAGCGGCAGGGGTGCGCCACCCGAGATACATACGCGCAGCGACGTGAAATCGGTCGTCCCGACCTGCGGGCAATCCAGCAGCGCCTGATACATCGTCGGCACACCGGGCATCGATGTCGCCTGCGTGCGATTCAACGCCTTTAACGTCTGTTTCGCGTCGAAACGCGGCAGCATCACGATCATCCCGCCGTCCAGCACCGTGCGGTTCAGCACCACCGTATTGGCAAAAACATGGAACAGCGGCAGCACGCCGATCATGATGTCGCGTTCACCCCGATGCGCATCGATCCGCAGGGTCTGGCGCGCATTGGCGGTCAGGTTCTGGTGCGACAGCATCGCGCCCTTGGGCCTGCCGGTGGTGCCGCCGGTATATTGCAGCAAGGCGATGTCGCGTTCGGGATCGATGGTGACAGGCACGGGATCGCCGGCACCCGCGATAAAGCGTTCAATGGGGATGATCGCGGGACTGGAGGGCAGGGGAGTGATGTCCTTGCGCTTGAACAGCCGCATGGCCAGCCCCATCCACCACGGCAGCATCGCAGGCAGATCGCCCACCACCAGCTGGTCGACCGCGGAACAATCCAGCACGTCGATCGCCGTCGGCAACAGCGCGCTGGAATTGACGGTGAACAGCATGGTCACACCCGAATCGGCGACCTGCGCAGCCAGTTCCTCAACCGTGTAAAGCGGCGAGAAATTCACGGCCGTCGCGCCCGCGATCATGATGCCGTAATAGGCCGTTATATAGAGCGGGACATTGGGCAGGAACAATCCGACACGGTCGCCCTTGCCGATGCCCGTTTTCTGCAACGCCGCCGCAATCGCCCGCGCCTGATGCATCGCATCGCGATAGGACAGACGCCGGCCATAGAAATCGGCGACGTCCTTTTCGCCCGCCAAATCCACGCCGCGTGCGAACATGTCGGGTACCGATAGCGGCTCGAACTGCGAATCCCATGCGCCGGGGTGGCGGTAATGGCCATCAAGGTCCAGCCGTTCGCCATCCGAAACGGGCCATTCGGATGGCGGCAAATTCTCCCGTATATTATGTGCGTTCATGGGCGATATTCTGCCCTTTTCCGCCATTTACGACAAGATAGCAGCCTCGCGCCTGCGGCATCGCCTTCGCAAACGCAGCGCCCGTCGCGACGCACAGCAAAAAGGCCCGACGCGCATTTGCGCATCGGGCCCTTGTGAATTCCGGTGTGAATTCCGGTGTGATTTCCGGCAGGGAAGGGGGCTTATTCCTCGGGCACACCCTCTGCACGGCGTGCGGCAAGCCATGCTTCGGCCTCGGCCTCCTGCGCAGCCTCCACCGCGGCGCGGGCGGCGTCTTCGCGTTCCTTCTTCAGCTCGTCGATCAGCGCCTGACGGTCATCGACCAGGCGCGTATCGGTGACGGGCTGCGTCCCTTCGGGCAGGTTCTTGGCCGCCTTGGCCACCGCTGCGTCCAGCTCGCGCTGGGTGCACAGGCCAAGGGTCACCGGATCCTTGGGATTGATGTTCTGGATGTTCCAGTGCGACCGTTCGCGAATCGCGCCGATCGTGTTGCGCGTGGTGCCGATCAGCTTGCCGATTTGCGCGTCCGAGATTTCGGGGTGGTTGCGCAGCAGCCATGCGATGCCGTCGGGCTTGTCCTGACGCTTGGACACCGGCGTATAGCGCGGGCCCTTGGTACGCTGGATCTGAACCGGCGCCTTGTGAATTTTAAGAGCATAGGAAGGGTCGTTCTGCCCCTTCTCGATTTCCTCGTGCGTCAGCTCGCCCGCGCGGACGGGATCGCGGCCCGTGTATTTCGCGCCTGCCAGATCGTCTGCCATGGCCTGAACCTCCAACATGTGGAGGCCGCAGAATTCGGCAATCTGTTCGAAGGTAAGGCCGGTATTGTCAACCAGCCAGCTGGCGGTCGCGTGCGGCATCAGCGGAGTGGCCTGTTTCGTGCTCACAAAGTGAACCTTTCGCATGGGCCCCTTGGCGCGGGCCGGACCTTCTTTTTCAAGGGGAAACCGGCAAGGCGCGGGGCGGAAAAACGATAAGGGCCGCCCCTTACCGGAGCGGCCGCTTGCCCTTCCCGTTTAGGCGATCCGGCCCATACAGGCAAGGGGTTCCAACGGGATGCGGTGATTCATCCCTGCATTGGCGTGAATCGGGGCAGGGCGCGCATCCGTTCGATCCATGCGCGGATCGCGCCAAAGTCGTTCAGCGATAAGCCGCCTTCATGCGCGACATGGGTATAGGCGAACAACGCAATATCGGCGAGCGTCGGATTTCCGCCCGCAACGAACCAGTCGCGCGTCGAAAGATGCCGGTCCATCAAGGCGAGCGCCGCCTGCCCCCCTTCGCGCTTTGTTTCCATCATGGCGCGCTGCTGCGGTGACAGGTTCCCTTCGCCCAGAACATGCAGCCAGAACCGCATCGTCGCGATATTGGGTTCGTGCTGAAATTGTTCGAAAAACATCCAGCGCAGCATATCGGCGCGGGCAAAGCGGTCATCCGGAACCAGCTGCGACCCGTCTGCCAAATAGAAACAGGCCGCATTGCTTTCGGGCAGAAACCGGTCCCCCGCCTGCAACACCGGAATGCGCCCGTTGGCGTCGACTTGCGTCAGGAAAGCCTCCGTCCGCGTGTCGCCATTGGTGATGTCATAGGGCCGGCGTTCCAGTCCGATGCCCAGCAACGCCGCCGTCAGCACGATCTTGTAGCAATTGCCGCTGACAGGGTCCTCGTGCAGGATCAGGGGGTCGGGCAGTCCGGTCAATTGCGGACGCCTATCATACCGTCAGCACGATCTTGCCGATATGATCCTGATCCATGCGGGCATGGGCATCGGCAGCGCGTTCCAGCGGAAAGGTCGAATCCATCGCGGGGCGCAATTGCCCGCTCTCGACGAAAGGCCATACCTCACGGCGGATCTCTTCGGTCAGCCCCGCCTTGAACCGGTCGGAACGGGGGCGCAGCGTCGAACCGGTCAACGTCAGCCGCTTGGTCAGCACCTTGTGCATCGGAATCTCGGCCTTCACCCCGCCCTGCACGGCGATCGTCACATGGCGCGCATCATCGGCCATGCAGGCGATATTGCGCGCAACATAATCGCCCGAAATCATGTCGAGCACGACATCGACGCCGCGCCCGCCGGTGATGCGCTTCACTTCCTCGACAAAGTCCTGCGACTTGTAATCGACGGCGTGATGCGCGCCCATGGCCAGCGCCGCATCGCATTTGGCCGCACGGCCGCAGGTGACGATGATCTTCAATCCGAACAGGATTGCCAGCTTGATCGCCATGGTGCCGATCCCGCTGGTGCCGCCATGAACCAGCAGCCATTCGCCCTCGTCCGCAAGGCCGCGTTCGAATACATTGCTCCAAACGGTGAACAGGGTTTCGGGCAGCGCGGCGGCCTGTTCCATCGGCAAGTCATCGGGCACGGGCAGGCAATGATCGGCCCTGGCCACGCAAAATTGCGCATATCCGCCGCCCGCCACCAATGCACACTGGCGCGTGCCCAGCAAGGACGGATCGACATTGTCGCCAACCGCGACCACTTCGCCCGCCACTTCAAGCCCCGGCGTGTCAGGCGCGCCGGGCGGCGGCGGATAGAGCCCTGCGCGCTGCATCACATCGGGCCGGTTCACGCCCGCTGCGTGGACGCGCAGCAAAACCTCGTCCGCAGCGGGGACCGGCACAGGCATGTCCTGCGGGACGAGTACTTCGGGTCCCCCTTTGCCGGTGATGGCAATGGCGGTCATCGATTCGGCGATCTGGCGATTGCTGCTGGCGATTTCGTTCACATCTACCCCTGATGCATGCATGCACTCACGCTGGCCGTGGATGCCCCCCGCACCTTTGGCCCGCACGATTTTCCATGGCGCGAATTGTGGATTTCGGGCCATCGGGATGCGGTTAACCGCAAGGTGCATTGACAGCAAGGTAAACAAAGGCATGATCGGATTTTGCAATGTTCGACGATGATCGCCCCCGGCCTTCCGGCCAAAACGGCGAGCTTGCGGCCAAACTCGCAAGCGAGAACCTCGACCCGCTTTCGCAGGACGAGCTCAAGGAACGCATCAATCTGCTGGAGCTTGAGATCATCCGGACCCGATCCCATATGGATCGTGCGGACAAGCACCGCCTTGCTGCCGAAGCGCTTTTCGGTTCGCCGGAAAAGCCGCCAGCATGATCGCCCGCGCCGCCTCTCTACGAAGCCCGGCGGCGCCAACCGTTGCAACACGGCCTGCAAGCCTCAACTCCGCCGCGCCATTGCGCGAAGGATCTTGGCCCTCCCGCCGACAGACCCGCGAAGGTAAATTAACGCTTTCGCCTTACGTTCATGGGCATAGTCCCATGATCGCGACTCCGGTTCCCTTTGGATAGGAAATAGCGCCCAATGCCATCTTTCGCCCAGAGCCTTGAGAAAACGCTGCACACCGCGCTCGCCAATGCGGCGGAGCGCGCCCATGAATATGCGACTCTGGAACATCTTCTCCTTGCCTTGATCGAGGATGAAGATGCCGCGCAGGTGATGGAAGCCTGCGGCGTCGACCTTGCCGAGCTGACCGGCGTGGTGAAGCAATATCTGGATCAGGAATACCAGTCGCTGAAAACGACGGAAAAGGCCGATCCCTCGCCCACTGCCGGTTTCCAGCGGGTGATCCAGCGCGCGATCCTGCATGTGCAGTCATCGGGCAAGGACACGGTGACGGGCGCGAACGTGCTGGTCGCGCTGTTCTCCGAACGCGATTCCTATGCCGTCTATTTCCTGCAGCAACAGGATATGAGCCGTCTGGATGCGGTATCGTTCATCAGCCACGGCATCGGCAAGACCGGCAAGCAGGTCGAACAGCGCCAGCCCAAGGGCAGCGACGAAGACCCGAAGGCCGAGGAAAAGACCGAGAGCGGATCGAAAGGCAAAAAGGATTCGGCGCTCGACCAGTTTACGGTGAACCTCAATTCCAAGGCGCTGGCCGGTAAGGTCGATCCGCTGATCGGACGCGGGCCCGAAGTGGATCGCACGATCCAGATCCTGTGCCGCCGTTCCAAGAACAACCCGCTTTACGTGGGCGATCCCGGCGTAGGCAAGACCGCCATTGCCGAAGGTCTGGCACGCAAGATCGTCGAAGGCGACGTGCCCGAAGTGCTGGCCGAAGCGGTGATCTACTCGCTCGACATGGGCGCGCTGCTGGCGGGCACCCGTTATCGCGGCGATTTCGAGGAGCGGCTGAAGCAGGTCGTTTCCGAGCTTGAGAAAATGCCCGAGGCGATCCTGTTTATCGACGAGATTCACACCGTTATCGGCGCGGGCGCGACCAGCGGCGGAGCGATGGATGCCTCGAACCTGCTGAAACCCGCATTGTCGTCAGGGGCGATCCGCTGCGTCGGGTCGACCACCTATAAGGAGTTCCGCAACCATTTCGAAAAGGACCGCGCCTTGCTGCGCCGGTTCCAGAAGATCGATGTGAACGAACCCACGGTCGAGGATACGATCAAGATTCTGAAGGGTCTTCGCTCTGCGTTCGAGGATCACCACAAGGTGAAATACACCCCCGACGCGATCAAGACCGCCGTAGAACTGTCGGCCCGTTACATCAACGACCGCAAGCTGCCCGACAAGGCGATCGACGTGATCGACGAGGTGGGCGCGATGCAGATGCTGGTCCCGCCCAGCCGCCGCAAGAAGACGATCACCGCGCGCGAGATCGAGAAGGTGATCTCTACCATGGCGCGGATTCCGGCGAAGTCGGTGTCCAAGGACGACAAAAAGGCGCTGGAAAACCTGGAACGCGACCTGAAACAGGTGGTGTTCGGGCAGGACAAGGCGATCGAGGTGCTGTCCACCGCGATGAAACTGTCGCGTGCGGGTCTGCGCGATGCCGACAAACCGATCGGTTCGTTCCTGTTCAGTGGCCCCACCGGCGTCGGCAAGACCGAGGTGGCGCGCCAGCTGGCCAGCATCATGGGCATTCCGCTGCAGCGTTTCGACATGTCGGAATATATGGAGCGGCACTCGGTCTCGCGCCTGATCGGGGCGCCTCCGGGCTATGTCGGTTTCGATCAGGGCGGTCTGCTGACCGATGCCATCGACCAGCAACCGCATTGTGTGCTGCTGCTGGACGAGATCGAGAAGGCGCACCCCGACCTGTTCAATATCCTGCTGCAGGTGATGGATAACGGTCGCCTGACCGATCACCACGGCAAGACGGTCGATTTCCGCAATGTCGTCCTCATCATGACGACCAATGCGGGCGCGGCAGATATGGCGCGCAGCGGCATCGGTTTCGGCGACGTGTCCAAGGCGGACGCGGGCGACGAGGCAGTGAAGAAGATGTTCAGCCCCGAATTCCGCAACCGCCTCGATGCGATCGTGCCGTTTGCCTATCTGGGCAAGGAAATCGTCAGCCGCGTGGTCGACAAGTTCATCCTTCAGCTGGAACTGCAGCTGGCCGACCAGAATGTCCATATCCAGTTCGACGGCGATGCCCGCAGCTGGCTGGCCGATCGCGGCTATGACCGCCTCTATGGCGCACGCCCCATGGGCCGCGTGATACAGGAGAAGGTGAAACAGCCGCTGGCCGAGGAATTGCTGTTCGGCAAGCTGGCCGGCGGGGGCGAGGTGCATGTCAGCACCAGAGAGGACGAGGACGGCAAGCCCGAGCTTGCTTTCGAGCTGACCCCTGCTCCGCCCAAGATCGTCAAGCGCCGAAAGAAGAAGCTGGCTGCGAAAAAGCCGGTCGGCAAGACCGAAGGGTCGAAAGAATCGGACGAGGATGCCGGCAAAAGCTGACTTTCAGGGCCGGTTTCAGAAATGAAAGGGCGGTCCTTTGGGGCCGCCCTTTTGCTATGCGGCAAGCGCGGCGATCAGCGACTGTACCTGCGCGCGCGTTTCCTCCAGCGGGCCGCCATTCTCGATGATATAGTCGGCCCGCTCGCGCTTTTCGGCATCGGGCACTTGCAGCGCCAGAATCTCGCCGAATTTCGCCTCGGTCATGTTGGGGCGTGCCAGCACGCGGGTGCGCTGCACGCTGGCGGGGGCGGAAACGACTGCCACCCCGTCCAGCCCGCGCGTGCCCGTTTTCTCGTAAAGCAGCGGGATATCGAACACGATCAGCGGCGCATCGCGATTTTCTTCCATGAACGCGAAACGCTCTTCCGCGACGGCGGGGTGAACGATGGCTTCCAATCGCCGTAGTGCTTGCGGATCGGCAAAGACAATCGCGCCAAGATCAGCCCGCCGCACGCCTTCGGGGCCGGTGGTGCCAGGAAACGCCTCTTCAATGGCGGGAATCAGCAGCCCGTCGGGCCCTTGCAACCTGTGTACTTCGGCATCGGCATCGAAAACCGGCACACCGGCATCGCGGAACATGGCTGCCACGGTGGATTTACCCATGCCGATCGATCCGGTCAGGCCCAGAATGAAAGGGCGGTGCCCGCTCGTTCCGTTAACGCTCATGCCGTCAATATATCGCGCAAAACGGCGTCTTCGCCGCGCGGAGCGGGCTGGCCGAAAAATTTCTCAAACGCATAAGCGGCCTGTCCGATCAGCATCGACAGACCGTCGATTGTGCGAAAGCCCCCTGTGGCAGCGGTTTTCAGAAACTCCGTTTCCAGCGGGCTGGTAACGATTTCATAGCAGATCGAACGCGGCGGAATATGGCTGGGGTGCAATTCCAGCGGAGGGTTACCCGCCATGCCCAGCGGGCTGGCGTTGACGACCACGTCAAGGCAACCGACGCGGTCGTCGAATGCGAAACCGGTCGGTTCGGCCAGCGACGAAAGCGGGGCGGTGTGATGCTCTCCCTCGGGGTCCAGCTCGTCCAGCAAGGCGCGGCCCTTGGCGGGATTGCGGCCGAATATCACGATGACAAAGCCATGGTCGGACAATGCCTTGACCAAGGCGCGCGCCGCGCCGCCGTTTCCGATGATCCGCGCCATGCGAAACAGATGCGGCTGGGCCAGATCGTCGAGCAGCGGTTCCAGAAAGCCGGGCGCGTCGGTGTTGAAACCGGTCAGCGATCCGTCCGGCTGGCGCACCACCGTATTGACTGCGCCGATAGCGGCGGCGGCGGGGTCGATGGCATCGATCAGCGACATGATCGCCTGCTTGTGCGGCATGGTCACATTACAACCGCGCCATGCCTGATCAGCACGGCGGTCGGCAATATATCCGGCCAGTGCATCGGGCGTGACCTGACAGCGCCGGTAATCGCCTTCCAACCCCAGCCTGTCCAGCCAGAATTTGTGAATCACCGGCGATTTCGATTGCGCGATCGGATCGCCGATGACTTCGGCATAGGGAAGATCCGTGCTCATCGCGGCATCGCCCCGAACTCGCGCAATGCGCCCAGTACCGGCAGCAATGGCATTCCCAGCACGGTGAAATAATCCCCTTCGATTGCATCGAATAATTGCACGCCCAGTGCCTCTATCCGGAAAACGCCGACGCACCAGCCCACTTCGGGCCATTCCTTGTCCAGATAGGCCTCGATAAAATCATCGCTCAGGACACGGACATGCAGGCGGGCAAGCGCCTTATGGCTCCACACGATATCGCCGTCGCGGACAAGCGCGGCGGCGCTGTGCAGGTTCATGCACCGGCCTGAGAAGAAGCGCAGATGTTCGGCGGCATCGCCGCGGCTGGCGGGCTTGTCGAAACGGCGGCCCTCCACCTCGACCAGCGAGTCGCTGCCCAATACCAATCCGCCGGTTTGCGGCACGGCCAGTGCCTTGGCTTCGGCCAGTGCCAGTGCGATATCCTGCGCGACAGCGCCTGCCATCTGCGCCTCCAGCGCACGCTCGTCCAGATCGGCGGGACGCGATTCAAATGGAACGCCTGCCTGTTGCAGCATTGCTTGCCGCGACGCGCTTTTCGATGCGAGAATAATCATGCGTACCCGTTCATACCGGCTTGGGACCGGGATTGCCCTTTGACATGCCGCTCTGCCGTTCGTTGACCAGATTGATAACGGCCGCAGCGGTTTCCTCGATCGAGCGGCGAGTAACGTCGATCACCGGCCAACCGTTATCGGCGAACATGCGGCGCGCATATTTCAGTTCCTTTTCGACACGATCCTGATCCACATAATCGGTTTCGGGTGTCTGGTTCAGCGACAACAGGCGGTTGCGGCGGATCTGGATCAGCCGGTCGGGCGATGTCGTCAGCCCCACGACCAGCGGACGGCGCAGGCCGAACAGCACCTTGGGCGGCGGCGATTCGACCACGATGGGGATATTGGCAGTGCGGAATCCGCGATTGGCCAGATAGATCGAGGTTGGCGTCTTCGACGTGCGCGATACGCCTGCCAGCACGATATCGGCCTCTTCCCATTCCTCCCACATCAAGCCGTCGTCATGGGCGATGGTGAACTGGATCGCCTCGACCCGCGCGAAATAGGCTTCGTCCATGCGGTGCTGGCGGCCGGGCCTTGCATGCGCCTCCTGCCCCAGCAGGCTAGACAGGCTGCGCGTCACTTCGTCCAATGCGGAAACGGTGGCCAGACCGGCCTCGCGGCATTTCGCTTCCAGCCGTTCGCGGATATCCTGATTGGCCAGAGTGAACAGCACCAGCCCGGGATTGCGCGTGATTTCGCCCATGATCCGGTCCAGATGCTGCTGCGAGCGCACCATCGGCCAGAAATGCCGGTCGACATCGGCCCCTTCGAATTGCGCCAGCGCGGCCTTGGCAATCATTTCCAGCGTCTCGCCGGTGGAATCCGACAACAGATGCAGGTGAAGGCGGGTCATGGAGTTGGGCGGATTCCTGTTGGCGGGGCTCAAAACGGCTTGTGGACGATTGCGTCGATAAATCACGGGACGAAGGCGGGGACAAGCGAAAGCACGGATTCCATCCCCGTTGCGAGTCCATGCATTGGTCGGCTTGTGGACAGGCGGCGGTTTCGCCCACAGCCTGTTCATAAGGCGAAGAACTAGCGTTTGACTCAAGAGCCGTGCGGATTCGGGAAACGCGATTTGCAGTGGCCTTGCGGTGATAATTCGGGCAATCGCGGCAATCCCCGCAATCCACAGGGCCAACAGAGTCCTAAATCCTTTCAATAAGAATCTTTATTTTGGAGAATCATGGCAGGCCCTCTTCTCGAAACGCTGAAAGGCAGGAATCTCGACCGGCGGCCCCTGTGGCTGATGCGGCAGGCGGGACGCTATCTGCCCGAATATCGCGCCTTGCGGGCGGAAAAGGGCGGTTTTCTCGCCCTGGTCTATGACAGCGAGGCCGCGGCCGAGATCACGATGCAGCCCTTGCGCCGCTTCGGGTTCGACGGGGCAATCCTGTTCTCCGACATTCTGATCGTGCCCTATGCGATGGGGCAGGACCTGGAATTCCTGGCGGGTGAGGGACCCAAGCTGTCCCCCCGCCTTGCCGATAGCGCGTTAAAGGCGCTGGAAGCCGTGCCACAGCGCCTCGATCCCATTTACCGGACCGTGGGGCTGGTAAAGGCCCAGCTCGGCCCTGAGCAGACGATGCTGGGCTTTGCGGGGGCGCCCTGGACCGTCGCCACCTATATGGTGAACGGCGAGGGGAGCCGCGACCAGCATGCGACGCGCGAACTGGCCTATCGCGATCCGGCTGCGTTTCAGGCGATCATCGACGGGATCGTCGAGGTGACGACGACCTATCTGATCGGCCAGATCGAGGCAGGTGCCGAGGCCGTGCAGATTTTCGACAGCTGGGCAGGCAGCCTTGCGCCCGACGAATTCGGCCGCTGGGTAATTGCGCCCACCGCCCGCATCGTCAGCGCCGTGCGCCAGCGTTGCCCCGGTGTGCCGATCATCGGCTTTCCCAAGGGCGCGGGCGAGAAGCTGGTCGCCTATGCGCGCGAAACGCTGGTCGATGCGGTCGGTGTGGACGAGACGGTGGATATCGCGTGGGCAGCACGTGAATTGCCCGATGGCATGCCGCTGCAAGGCAATCTCGATCCGCTGCGCCTGCTGGCAGGCGGCGAAGAGCTGGAGCGGCGTGCGCGTTTCATTCTCGACGCCTGTGCGCACCGGCCGCATGTGTTCAATCTGGGCCATGGCATCGGTCAGTTCACGCCGATCGAGCATGTCGAAACGCTGCTGAAAGTGGTGCGCGACTGGGAACGGCCGTGACCGGGGCCGGCCATCCGGAATTTCCGGCGGGCACCCCCTTTAACCCGCGGACCGGCGCCGCTATCTAGCCGGTTATGCAAGAGGCGCTTTCGATGATCTACCTCTGGCTGAAGACCGGCCATATCATCTTTGTCGTGTTCTGGATGGCGGGGCTTTTCATGCTGCCGCGCCAGATGATCTATATGCATTCCGCCGCGCCGGGTTCGGATGAAGAGGCTTTGTGGGCCAAACGGATCGGCCTGCTCGGCAAGATCATTCTAAACCCCAGCATCGTGGTTGTCTGGGTGCTCGGGCTGGCTCTCGCCTATGTGCTGGGCGCATGGAGCGAGGGGTGGTTCCACGCCAAATTGCTGCTGGTCGTTCTGATGTCCGCCTATCACGGGATCATGATGGGCAAGGCACGCAGGATGGCGCGCGGCGAAAGGCCGATGAGCGAAAAACAATTGCGCATGTGGGGCGAAGCGCCCGCAGTGCTTTTGGCGCTGATTGTCGCTTTGGTGGTCGTCAAACCGTTCTGATTGTGCCCCGTGCGGCACCGGTTTGCGACAAAAGGTGACAGGGTAAGCGCCGAACGGCGATTGACCTTGCGCCGCGCGACCCTTATCTTGCCCTCGTCTTTCGGCAGGAACTGCGCATCCATGCAGTGCTTCTGCCCCAGCCTTTAAAACCGAATAACGTCCTGCCTTCGCCGAATCTGCGTGCGAATTTCCGGTTCAAGGACGCCAAGCGGACCTCCCTAATCGGAACAAGAAAATGCATCTGAAAGAACTCAAACAAAAGACCCCCGCCGAGCTGGTCGAAATGGCCGAAGAGCTGGGCGTCGAGGGCGCGTCGACGATGCGGCGCCAGGACCTGATGTTCGGCATCCTGAAAGAAGTTGCCGAGGACGAGGAAATTCTTGGCATCGGCACGATCGAGGTTCTGCCCGACGGCTTCGGCTTTCTGCGCAGCCCCGAAGCCAATTATCTGGCCGGCCCAGACGATATCTATGTCTCGCCCAATCAGGTCCGCAAATTCGGCCTGCGCACCGGTGACACGGTGGAGGGCGAGATTCGCGCCCCGCGCGACGGCGAACGCTATTTCGCGCTGACCAAGCTGCTCAAGGTGAACTTCGACGATCCCGATGTCGTCCGTCACCGCGTCAATTTCGACAACCTCACCCCGCTCTATCCGGACGAGAAGCTGATCCTCGACACCAAGGATCCGACGGTGAAGGACAAGTCGGCCCGCGTGATCGATATTATCTCGCCGCAGGGCAAGGGGCAGCGCGCGCTGATCGTGGCGCCGCCGCGCACGGGTAAGACCGTGCTGCTGCAGAACATCGCCAAGGCGATCACCGACAACCACCCCGAAGTGTTCCTGCTGGTTCTGCTGGTCGACGAACGGCCCGAGGAAGTGACCGACATGCAGCGCTCGGTGAAGGGCGAGGTGATTTCCTCTACCTTCGACGAACCCGCGCAGCGCCACGTGCAGGTTGCCGAAATGGTGATCGAAAAGGCGAAGCGCCTGGTCGAGCACAAGAAGGATGTGGTGATCCTGCTCGATTCGATCACGCGTCTGGGCCGTGCCTATAACACTGTCGTCCCGTCGTCGGGCAAGGTGCTGACCGGCGGTGTCGATGCGAACGCGCTGCAGCGCCCCAAGCGCTTCTTCGGTGCGGCCCGCAACATCGAGGAGGGCGGCTCGCTCTCCATCATCGCGACCGCGCTGATCGATACCGGCAGCCGCATGGACGAAGTGATCTTCGAAGAGTTCAAGGGCACCGGCAACTCGGAAATCGTGCTCGATCGCAAGGTCGCGGACAAGCGCATCTTCCCCGCGCTGGATGTCGGCAAGTCCGGCACTCGCAAGGAAGAGCTGCTGGTCGGCAAGGAGCAGCTGTCGAAGATGTGGGTCCTGCGCCGCATCCTGATGCAGATGGGCACGATCGATTCGATGGAATTCCTTCTCGACAAGATGAAGGATTCGAAGACCAACGAAGACTTCTTCGCTACGATGAACCAGTAATCCGGCGGCGGGTTAGCCCACCATCCGGAATGTCTCTGCGCTCGCCGCATTCCAGTGGCGGGCATAGGGGGTGCTGTCGGCATCATCCAGCAGCACGCCGGGTTCGAGGAAAGTGTAGAAGCGGTCCATCGAATCCGACCGCACCGGATTCATCCGCTCGCGGATATGGTGCGGCTGGATCTGCCACGGATTGTCGAGGCCCATGGCGACCACGATTTCACGTAGGCCGTGCAGGGTCTGGCGCTGAAAGCGGGCGACGCGTGTCGCTTTGTCGTCCACCACTAGCCCGCGCTGGCGTGTCGCGTCCTGCGTGGCGACGCCGGTGGGGCATTCGTCGGTGTGGCATTTCATCGATTGCACGCAGCCCAGCGCGAACATGAAGGCGCGCGCCGCATTGCACCAGTCCGCACCCAGACCGAAATTCATCGCAAGACCGGCACCCGAATGCACCTTGCCGGCCGCGGCGATCTTCACTTGAGGTTTCAGCCCCGTGCCGACCAGCATGTTGCGCAGCATGATCGTGCCCTCGCGCAGCGGCATGCCGACGCGGTTCGATAATTCGACCGGCGCCGCACCCGTGCCGCCTTCGGCTCCGTCGACGACAATATAATCCAGCGTGATGCCGGTTTGTAGCATGGCCTTGGCCATCGCCATCAACTCGTGCGGTTGTCCCACGCACAGCTTTACGCCCACTGGCTTGCCGCCCGACAGATCGCGCAATTTCGCGCACCATTCGATCATTTCGATCGGAGTGGAAAATGCCGGATGGGCAGCCGGAGAGATGCAATCCTCGCCCACGCCCACGCCGCGCGCCTCGGCAATTTCTTCAGTTACTTTGCTACCGGGCAACATGCCGCCATGACCGGGTTTCGCGCCCTGGCTCAGCTTGACCTCGACCATCTTGACGGAGTCGGCTTGGGCGCTGTCGGCAAAGCGGGCGGGATCGAAACTGCCGTCCTTGTTCCGGCACCCGAAATAGCCGCTGCCTAGTTCCCACACCAGATCGCCGCCATGCGCGCTGTGGTAACGCGAAATGCCGCCCTCTCCGGTGTCGTGATAGAAACCGCCTTCGGCCGCGCCCTTGTTGAGCGCCATGATGGCATTCGCGGACAGGGAGCCGAAGCTCATCGCCGAGATATTGAGCAGCGCCGCCGAGTAGGGCTTGCTGCACTGGTCCGATCCGACCTGACAGCGCCATTCCTCCGGCGCGGCCGCATTGGGCGCGATGGAGTGGCTAAGCCATTCATATTCCTCGGAATATACATCAAGTTCGGTGCCGAAGGGATGCGAATCCAGCTGGCCCTTGGCACGGGCATAGATGATGCGGCGCTGGTCGTGGCTGAACGGGCGGCCTTCCAGATTGGATTCGATCAGATAGGACCGGAAATAGGGCCGGAAATCCTCCATCAGCCAGCGGAACCGCGCGACCAGCGGATAATTGCGGCGCAATGTGTGCTTTTTCTGAAAGAAGTCCCACACGGCCAGCGCCAGCAGGGGTAATGTGACCCAAGCCAGCCAGCGCATTGGCGCCCATGCCAGCGCCAACCCGCTTAACAACAGCAAGGCCAGTGGCAGGCCATAGCGGGTCAGCAAATCGGCGGAACTGCGCCAATGCGCCTGATTTTGCATAGGGAAGCCTTAATCCAGATGCGCGGCAAAGAACTCGGTGGTGCGCTTGTCTGCCAATTGTGCGCCTTCCTCGTTCCGCCTTTTACCGAACTGGGTGGCGAATCCGTGGTCCAGCCCTTCGTAATCGTGCAGCGTCACCTTGGGGTGCGGGTCCAGCCCTTCGTGCATGGCCTTTTGCGCATCGGGGCCGACGAAGCCATCGGCTGTCGGGATATGCAGCATCAGCGGATTGGCGATGGCGTGGCTTTCGTTCAGCATCTGGTCGATCATCACGCCATAATAGCCGACCGAGGCGTCGATATCGGTGCGCGTCGCCATCAGATAGGCAAGCCGCCCACCTGCGCAGTACCCGACGCAGCCGACCTTGGCGACACCCTGCTCGCGGCGGACCCAATGGATCGTCGCTTCCAGATCCTTGACCGCCTGAACGAAATCGAACTTGCCGAAATAGCCGAAAGCTTCCTGCATTTGCGCTTCGACATCGGGGTCAAGCTCGATGCCCGGCTCGAAACGGAAGAACAGATCGGGCGCGACCGCCAGATAACCGTCGCTGGCCAGCCGGTCGCATTTGTCGCGGATGCCTGCGTTTACGCCGAAAATCTCCTGAATCACGATGATGGCTGCCTTTGGCGAACCGGCGGGACGGGCGACATAGGCGCCGAAGCTGGCGTCCCCTTCCAGCGTGGCGATCGTTTCTGCGAATTCCATGGCCGTCTCTCCTTTTGCGCGCGCGGTTGCAACCAATGCATAGGAAGCGCGATTGGACTTTGCCACCCGTCTGTGACAGCGTAAGAGAACGGAAATTGCTCCACGGGGAAAGCCGATGAAAGTGAATGTCGAATTCGATTGCTCGCCGGAAGAGGCGCGGCGCTTTCTCGGCCTGCCCGATGTGTCCAAGGCGAACGAATTCTATGTCGATACGCTGATCAATACGATGAAGGGCACCGGCAATCTTGAACAGCTGCAGGACATGATCAAGCAATTCACCCCGATGGGCGAGTTCGGCATGAAGATGTTCCAGCAGATGATGGAAACCGGCGCGCTGGCTGCGTTCGGAAAGGGTGGCAAGACCAGCAATTGAATTGATGCTGGACCTTCGCCCCTTGTGAGGGCAGGGGGCTGACCCATGGCTGACAGCGATACGATCTTCGCCCTGTCGAGCGGTAATCCGCCTGCGGGGATTGCGGTAATCCGCATCAGCGGGCCGCGCGCGTTGGCGGTTCTGGATAGTCTGGGCGGGCGCGTACCGCCGCCGCGCAGGGCCAGCGTGATGCGGCTTCGCGATCCCCTTGATGGCAGTCTGCTGGATGAGACTCTGGTGCTGGCGTTGCCCGGCCCGGCCACGGCGACGGGTGAGGATTGCGCGGAACTGCACCTGCATGGCGGCCGTGCTCTTGTTACGCGCGTGCAGCAGGTTCTGGGCCGTCTGGAAGGTATGCGACGGGCAGAGGCCGGCGAGTTCACCATGCGCGCCTTTCGCAACGGGCGTATCGATCTGGCAGAGGCGGAAGGTCTGGCCGATCTGTTGAGCGCTGAAACCGAACTGCAATTGCGCAATGCACAGGCGCTGAGCGGAGGTGTACTCTCGCGCAAGGTGCATGAATGGCGTGACGAGGTGCTGGCGATCTCTGCGCGTGTGGAAACGTCGATTGATTTTGCGGACGAGGGGGATGCAGAGGGTATCGATCCCGGTTTTTCGAACGATTGCAGCGACTTGGCCGAGAAATTGAGCCACTGGCTGGATGCACCGCGCGCGGAGATCTTGCGAGAGGGTTTTCGCGTGGCCATCGGCGGCCCCCCCAACGCGGGTAAAAGCAGCCTTTTCAATGCTTTAATAGAGGAAGAGGCAGCAATAGCCACTCCCATCGCCGGTACAACGCGTGATGCGTTGCATCGGCCTGTCGCTTTGGGCGGTGTGCCGTTTCTGTTCGTCGATACGGCCGGTATACGCGATGAGACCGGCGATGTGGTCGAGGCCATCGGAATCGAGCGGGCAGGGCAGGAGCTGGCGCGTGCCGATCTGGTGCTGTGGCTGGGGCCGGATGGCGAAGGGCCTGCCGGTTGCTGGGAAGTGCAGACCAAGACCGATCTCGTCGAAGCAGTAGAGTCAGGCGCAATGTTCCATGTATCTGCTGTGACGGGCGAGGGGATTGAGAGGTTGCGCGCCGCGTTGATCGAAATCGCGCGTGAAGTGATGCCGAAACCGGGCCAGCTGGCGGTGAACGTTCGCCAGGCTTCGCTGATCGCCGAGGCGACTGCAGCGCTACGCGACGCTGGCGACGTTACCGATCCACTTTTGATCGCCGAAGGATTGCGTCGGGCGCGGCTCGCATTTGATCGGTTGCTGGGCAACACTGGGACTGAAGATATGCTCGATGCTTTGTTCGGGCGATTTTGCATCGGTAAGTGAAAATGTTCCACGTGGAACATTTCCGGCGTCGGTTCTGCTTTGACGCTGTTGCGCGACGGTAGTAAGGCGGGCTCATGCATAATTTCGATGTGATTGTTGTCGGGGCCGGACATGCCGGTTGCGAGGCCGCCGCTGCGGCTGCGCGCATGGGTGCGTCGACAGCTTTGATCACATTCGATCGGCGCAAAACTGGCGCCATGTCCTGCAATCCGGCCATTGGCGGATTGGGAAAAGGGCACCTCGTCCGCGAGGTCGATGCGTTCGATGGTTTGATTGCCCGTGCGGCAGATCATGCGGCTATTCACTATCGTATGCTGAACCGGTCAAAAGGTAGCGCTGTTCAAGGTCCGCGTGTGCAGGCCGATCGAAACCTGTTCCGGCAGGCGATCCAGTCGATGATTTCTGCCACGCCCGGCTGCACGGAGGTTGAGGGTGAGGTTTCTGCACTGCTGATGAGTGGCGGTACGGTCTCGGGCGTTGCACTCGCCGATGGGACCGTCGTCAGTTCCAAGGCTGTAATCCTTTGTACCGGTACGTTTCTCGGCGGACGCTTGTACCGCGGAGAGGAGCGGTTTGAGGGTGGACGCATCGGAGAGAATGGGGCGCAACGGCTTGCGGAGCAGCTGCGTGAAGCAGCGCTTCCCATGGCGCGCCTTAAGACCGGTACACCGCCACGTCTGGATGGCCGGACCATCGACTGGCAGCGGTTGGAACGCCAGCCGTCAGACGCCGATCAATGGGTTATGTCGCCGCTCACGAAAGCGCGGATCAACCCTCAATTGTTCTGTGCGATCACGCGCACCAATGAGAGGTCGCACGATGCCATCCGCTCGGGATTGGATCGATCGCCTCTGTTTTCGGGTGCGATCGATTCTCGTGGGCCACGTTACTGCCCCTCTATCGAAGACAAGATACACCGGTTTCCGGACCGGGATGGTCATCAGATATTTCTGGAGCCGGAAGGGCTCGATACGCATTTGATTTACCCCAACGGCATCAGCACCTCGCTGCCGGTTGATGTGCAGCATGCAATGCTCACCTCGATCGAGGGGCTAGAGCACGTGCGCGTTGTCGAGCCAGGCTATGCCGTCGAATATGATCATATTGATCCCCGTGCCCTGACCCGTGAACTAGAGGTCAAGGATATTCCCGGTCTCTATTGCGCGGGCCAGATCAACGGGACCACCGGCTATGAGGAAGCTGCCGCCCAAGGGCTATTGGCGGGGCTTTATGCAGCAGCAAAGGTGGCGGGGCGCGACGGTCCAATACTCGATCGAGCAAACAGCTATATGGCGGTCATGGTCGATGATCTGACTCTTCAGGGTGTGTCAGAGCCTTATCGAATGTTGACTGCCCGCGCAGAATACCGCCTTCGCCTGCGTGCGAATAATGCGTCGACCCGGCTGACACCGATCGCCATAGAGATTGGCTGCGTCGGTGCTGACCGTCGGAATTGGTTTGAGCGTCGGAGAAAAGATGGTGATCGGGTACAGGAATGGCTTGAACGCCCCCTAAGTCCGGCTGAAATTGTTTCACGTGGAACATCGGTGCGGAGCGATCTCGGAAAAATCGCGCTCCACGAGTGGAGTCGGTTCGAGGATGTTCGAAGTCGAATTGGCGATTGGGCCATGGAAGACGGCATTTCATCGGATAGGGACTTGCTTGGCGAGATCGAAGAAGATCTCCTCTACGCGCCCTATCTCGACCGGCAGGATGCAGAACTGCGTGATCTTCGAGCGGCCGAGGCAAATCTAATTCCAGCATGGTTCGACTATGCGGCGATACCCGGCCTATCGAATGAAATGGTCGAACGGCTGACCAATGCCCGGCCGGAATCGGTTGCGGCTGCGGGGCGAGTAGCAGGCGTCACCCCGTCGGCATTGGCCACGCTTGTAGTCAATTTGCGTAAACAGCTGCGTGATCGTGCGGCATGACTATTGACCCCGCAGATAGACAAACCGCCGTCGATTGGCTTCGTAACGAACTGGTAGTCGATGAGGCACGCATCGAGCTACTGGACCGGTTTGTAGCGTTGCTTTTGGATGAAGCGAAGCGGCAGAATCTAATCGCCAAGGCCACTATTCCCGCTGTTTGGTCCCGCCATGTTCAGGATAGCGCGCAGCTCCTATCGCATGTTCCACGTGAAACATCGCTGGATTGGATCGACCTTGGCTCCGGCGCCGGCCTACCTGGCATAGTGAATGCTATCATTGCAGCGGACAGCAACTTCACCTTGGTCGAGCGGCGACCGCTGCGTACCGAATGGCTTGAACGCGCGGCTGCGGCGCTGGATTTGACCAATGTGCAGGTTATGACGGCGCCGGTATCGGCAGTTCCTGATCGCACATTCGATGTCATTACGGCCCGCGCCTTCGCGCCCATGCCCAAACTGTTCAACATGGCCCAAAGATTTGCGACGGGGAAAACCCTGTGGATTTTGCCCAAGGGACGCAGTGCAAACGATGAGTTGAAGGCGATACCGGGTTGGCAAGACACGTTCCACGTGGAACCTTCCATAACGGATGACGAATCGGGAATCGTCATCGGACGGATCGATCCAGCCAGACTCCCGGCACGGGCTAGAAACGGGGTGCGCCGATGATTGTGATTGCGATCGCCAACCAGAAGGGTGGCGTGGGGAAAACGACGACGGCGATCAATCTTGCGACGGCTTTTGCGGCGTCGGGTTGGCGGACCTTGCTGATCGATCTCGATCCCCAAGGCAATGCGTCGACCGGCCTTGGAATCCCTCGCAATGAGCGTGAAAACTCGAGTTTCGAGCTGCTTCTCGATGGCCTCGATCTGAAGGAGTGCAGTCGTGCTACCTCGATACCGTTGCTCGACATCGTTCCTGCGACGGTCGACCTGTCGGGTGCAGAGGTTGAACTGGTGAATGCACAGGACCGGACGCAGCGCCTGCGCCGCGCACTGGATGGAACCTCTGATTACGACATCGCCTTTATCGACTGCCCGCCATCGCTTGGTCTCTTGACGTTGAATGGGATGGTGGCATCGGACAAGCTGCTGGTCCCGTTGCAATGCGAATTTTTCGCGCTCGAAGGGCTTAGCCAGTTGCTCCAGACGGTCGAGCAAGTGCAGCAGCGCTTTAACGAAGGGCTGGGCATTGTCGGCATCACCTTGACCATGTTCGACAGGCGAAACCGCCTGACCGATCAGGTGGCGGAAGACGTGCGCGAGGTATTGGGCGATTTGGTCTTCGATACCGTCGTTCCGCGCAATGTCCGCCTGTCCGAAGCGCCGAGCCACGGTGTGCCGGCGCTTGTCTATGATCACAATTGCGCCGGTTCGCTTGCCTATATGGATCTGGCTCGTGAATTGATTGACCGGTTGCCGAAACGGAGGAAAGCGGCATGAGCAAGACCGCCGCGAAAGAAGATACGAAACCTGCTGCAAAGCGCCGCGCCGCGCTTGGCCGCGGGCTTGGAGCCTTGCTAGGCGACGCCCAGCGCGAAGAGCCGGTTTCGCGCCCGCAGGAAAGTACTAAGCATGTTGCGCCCCCAAGCGATGGCCCGACCAGCGGACTCGCCGCGCTGGCAATCGCTTCGATCGAGCCGCACCCTGAAAACCCCCGTGTCGACTTCGAGGAGGGCGCCTTGGAAGAGCTTGCCGCGTCGATTGCGTCGCGCGGTGTGATTCAGCCGGTGATCGTGCGTCCTGCGGGTGGCGGGCGCTATCAGCTGGTGGCGGGTGAGCGCCGGTGGAGGGCAGCACAAAAGGCGCAACTCCATGAAATTCCAGCCATTATTCGCGATCTGGATGACCGCGAAGTTACCGCGCTGGCCCTGATTGAGAATATTCAGCGCGAAGACCTTAATCCGGTCGAGGAAGCGCGAGCCTATCGCCGTCTCTCCGACCGTGATGGCATGGCGCAGGCCGAAATCGCCCGCCTCGTCGACAAGTCGCGCAGTCATGTCACCAATCTGATGCGTCTGCTGGCCTTGCCCCAGCCGGTGCTGGTGATGGTCGAAAAGGGCGCCCTGTCGATGGGCCATGCCCGCGCGCTGATCAATTGCCCCGAGGCGGAGGCGATTGCCGAAAAGGCGGTGGCCAAGAAGCTGTCGGTCCGCGATGTCGAAAAGCTCGTCCGCAAACAGGCGGCGGGCGAAACGGCGCAGCCGACACGCCGCGTCGCGCGCGAACCGCGCGGGCCGGAGAATGCCGATATCGCAGCCGTGCAGACCCAGCTGGAGGACGCGCTGGGGTTGCCGGTAACGATTCAGGTCGATGCCGATCCGGCGTCGGGCACGGTCACGATCCGCTATAAGACGCTGGATCAGCTTGATCTGGTGTGCCAGCGCCTGACAGGCGGCGAAATCTAGATCCGTTCTGAAAGAATCGCGGTAAGGGCTTCTAATCCCTTGCGATCTTCCTCGTCGAAGAAGTCCGGTTCGGGGCTGTCGCAATCGATGACGGCGATGGCCTTGCCGCCGCGCATGACGGGGACGACCAGTTCCGACCGGCTGGCAGCGTCGCAAGCGATATGGCCGGGGAAGGCGTGGACATCGGGCACCAATTGGCTTTCGCCGGTTTCCGCTGCCGTGCCGCACACACCCTTGCCGAACGGGATACGGATACAGGCGGGCAGACCCACGAACGGGCCCAATACCAGCTCTGAACCCACCGACCGGTAAAATCCGCCCCAGTTCAGACCCGGCACGAAATGCCAGATCAGCGCCGCGACATTGGCCATATTCGCCACGCCATCGGGTTCGCCTGCGGTGATCGCATCGGCAGCTTCGCACAATTCGCGATAGCGGAGGGGCTTGTCGGCGGGGTCGCTGGGCTGAAAGCTGAACATGGGCGGCGCTCTACGCCCTTCCTGCCGGGCATGGCAATGGAGATTGGGGCGTTGCGGCGATCGCGGGCAATGGGCCGTTGCCGGTTTCACCCTGGCAGACTATTGATCGCGCCATGTCTGCAACGCTTCGCAAAACGCTTGTCATTATCGCGATCATCATTGTCGCGATCGTCGCCATCGGCTGGTATCTCCTGCAGCCCAACAAGGCCAAATACGGTGATGAGGAGCTGACCGGCACCGATCCGCTGATCGCCGGGATCGAGGAGGAGACGATCCCCTCGCTTGGCATAATGGACCCAGTGGGCTGGGCCGATGGCGAGGCGCCCGTTGCGGCCGACGGCCTGCGGGTCACCCGCTTTGCGCAGGGGCTGTCGCATCCGCGATCGATACTGGTGCTGGAAAACGGCGACGTGCTGGTGGCGGAGACCAACCGCCAACCGTCGAAACCCCGCAATTTCACCGATCGCGCCGCGGGTTGGTTGATGGGCAGGGCAGGGGCGGGCGATCCGTCGCCCGACCGGATCATATTGCTGCGCGATACCGACAATGATGGCGTGGCCGACAGCCAGAACGTGCTGCTGGACGGGCTGAAATCGCCGTTCGGCATGGCCGTGCGCGAAGGGCGGCTGATCGTTGCCAATACCGATGCAGTGCTGTCCTTTCCCTTCACACCCGGCGACACCACGATTGCCAAGGGCGGGGAATGGCAATTGATGGCGCTGCCCGGTGGCGGCAATCACTGGGCCCGCAACCTGTTGCTGTCGCCCGATGGCAACCAGCTTTACGTGACCGTCGGTTCGGCCAGCAATATCGGCGAAAATGGCATGGCACTGGAAGAGGGCCGCGCCGCGATCCATGAATATGATTTCAGCACCCAAACCCATCGCAAATTCGCGGGTGGGCTGCGCAATCCGATGGGGCTTGCCTTTAATCCCGACAGCGGCGAGCTTTGGACCACGGTGAACGAACGGGACATGCTGGGCCCCGATGTGCCGCCCGATTACCTGACCAATGTTCCGATCGGTGCGCAATATGGCTGGCCGTGGATCTATTGGCGTTTCACCTATGACGAGCGGGTGGAAGCGCCGATGCCGCAATATCTGCAGGAATATACGCGCTGGCCCGAATATGCGCTGGGCGCGCATGTCGCGCCGCTGGGGCTGGTATTCGCCAATGGCGGTGCTTTGGGCGAGACGTATAAGAGCGGTGCCTTTATCGCGCGGCACGGGTCATGGAACCGTTCGCCGCCAGCCGGTTACGACGTGATCTTCGTACCGTTTGACGATCGCGGCAATCCGGTCGACGGAAAGCCGCTGACCGTGTTGTCGGGCTTTCTGGGCGATGACCTGAAAACCACGCGCGGCCGCCCGACATGGCTGGCGTGGGATGCGGCGAGAGGGGATACGACGGGCGGTCTTCTGCTTAGCGACGATACGGCCGGGATCATCTGGCGCATCACCGCAGCCCCTGCCGCACAACCGGCACAGGACTAATCGAGCACCCGTCCGGCGCGGCCCGCCAGTTCGGCGATATAATGCCGCGCCACGCGCCCCGAACGCGAACCGCGGCGGCGCGACCAGTTCAGTGCCTCATTCCTGTTCTCTGTGTCGTCGATGTTCCAGTCCAGATCGTAGTGTTCGGCATAACCGGCGATAATGGCGAGATATTCGTCCTGATCGCATTTATGGAAACCGACCGACAGGCCGAAACGGTCGGCCAGTGCCAGCGCATCGTCCATATCGTCGCGCGCATTGACGGGGTCGTCCTGCTGGTCCTGCGTTCGGGCGACGATATTGCGGCGGTTGCTGGTCACCGCGATCCGCACATTGGCAGGGCGGGGCGTGACGCCGCCTTCCAGCATGGATCGCAGTGCGCGGGCGTCTTCTTCATTGTCAAAACCGATATCGTCGATGAACACCAGAAAGCGCCGCGTCCGCCCCTTTAGCAATGCGAACAAGGCGGGCAGCGTGTGCAACGCATCGCTGGCTGCCTGTACCAGCGCGATATCGCCGGCCGCGCTGGCGGCGACCACGGAAGAGCGGACCAGTGCCGATTTCCCCATGCCCCGCGCGCCCCACAGCAACATGTCATGCGCCTCGGCCCCCTGCGCAAGGCGGCGGACGTTATCGGCGATCACGTCGCGCTGCCGGTCGATCCCGCGCATCAGTTCCAGCGCGGGCGCGGCAATGCGGTCATGCCCGTGCAGCGCCGATCCGTCCCAGCCATAGGACGGCATGGCATCCGGATCGCTTGCCCTGTCGTCTGCGGGCGCGATGCGTTCCAGCGCGGCGGCAATGCGGGCAAGCAGGGAATTGGTTTCGCTATCGGACATGGGTTGGGAAAGCCTCGGGTTTGTAAAATGCTTCTGAACGGATCATCTTGTCGCTCGCACGCCAAGCCTATAGCGACGGCGCATGAGCGCTGCCAATGCCGAGAATACGACACCCCTGATCCTGCCCATGGGCGAGGAGGCGCTGACACGCGCTGTCAGCGCGTTAGAGGCGGGCGAGCCGGTCGCTGTGCCGACCGAGACGGTTTACGGCCTGGCAGCCCGCGCAGACAGCGACGGTGCGGTGGCAGCGATCTATGCCGCAAAGGGACGGCCCAGTTTTAACCCGCTGATCGTCCATGTCCCCGATACCGATGCCGCGCGCGGGCTGGCAGAGATCGATAGCCGTGCCGCAATTCTGGCCCATCGGTTCTGGCCGGGGCCGCTGACCATGGTGTTGCCGCGCCGCGCCGGTGCGCCGTTGGCCGATGCGGTGACGGCGGGATTGCCCACCGTCGCGATCCGCTGTCCCGCGCATACCGCGATGCAGGCGTTGTTGCAGCGTTGTCCGTTCCCGCTCGCCGCGCCATCGGCCAATCGCAGCGGCGCGATCAGCCCCAGCACGGCGGCGCATGTGGCGACTTCCCTGCAAGGGCGGATCGGGCTGGTGATCGATGGCGGCGCGACGCAGCAAGGGATCGAATCGACCATCGTCGCGCTGGATCCGGCCGGCTGGCGCATCCTGCGCCCCGGTCCGGTGGCACTGGAGGATCTCGTCGCTGTGCTGGGCAGTGAACCTGCCGCCACCGCGCAAGACGGCACGATCGAGGCACCGGGGCAGCTTGCCAGCCATTATGCGCCCGGCAAACCCGTGCGTTTGAATGCGCGAACGGCGCATGCGGACGAATATCACATCGGTTTCGGCGCGATCGCGGGGGACATCAACCTGTCGGCCGGTGGTGATTTATATGAAGCTGCCGCGCGTCTTTATGCCTGCCTCCACCACGGGGCCGAAAGCGTGCAGCCGCGCATCGCGGTCGCGCCCGTGCCGCAATCGGGCATTGGTGCTGCCATCAACGACCGGCTTTCCCGCGCCGCGGCCTGACCAGAGGCTACTACCCTCAGCCTTGCGGCGGTTCGGCGGGGATCGTCGGCAGCAATTCCTGAATCTCGGCATAGATCCGGCGCGCTTCCTCGCACGCTTTTTCCTTGCCGCGATTACAGTCTTCCATTTCGTCGGCGTATTCGCGTTCCAGCTTGCCCAAACGCTCCTCGCGCTTGCGCAATTCGCGGCCGCGATTCTCGTCCGCTTCGCTTTGGCTGGTGGTGACGGCATCGACCGCGCTGCCCGCAGCCTTTACCGGCAGGGTGACGACATCGACCACCGTGCCGACGCACCCGCCAAGGGCAGGTACGGCCAGCAGGATCGGGGCAATAGCACGCAGTCGCATGGCGGCATTCTCCTTTGAATGCCGCCTAGCATGACGGATCGGGATGGACGAAGGATGAACTCCTGCGTCCGAAACTGCGATCAGGCCGGTTCGCAGACCAGCCTGCCCGATCCCATGCCCTTGACGGTGCAGCGCGCGCGACCCTTGACGGTCACATTGCCCGAACCTGCCATCTTGGCCGACACCTCGCCGTCGCTGGCAAAGCTGGCATTGCCCGATCCGGCCATGCTGACATGCACGCTCTCAGCGCTCAGCCCGTCAAGGCTGGCATTGCCCGAACCCGCGATCTTCAGCGACAGGTTCTTGACCGTGCCCTTGGTGCTGATCGAGCCGGAGCCCAGCATCTGCACTTTCAGCTGATCCGCTTCGATGGTGCCGCAAGTCACATTGCCTGAACCGGCCACCGCGATCTTGGCCTTCCCGCCGGTGATCGCATCGCACATGACGCTGCCCGATCCGGCGAGGGAAATCTTGCGTAGCTTGGGCAAGGTGATCTGCACCGTGGCGGTGCCGTGCTGCCGCTTTCCGCCAAGGCGCATCACGGCCAGCCTGCCGTCCTCCACCTTGAAACGGATTGCATCGGCGACATCCTCGTCACCCTCGACCAGAATGGCAGGGTCGTCGCCTTTGGTGATGGTGACATCGTCGGGGCCAAGGATAGCGATATGGCGGATATCCGCATCGTCGAGGTCAAGCTGTTCCAGCGTGACGCCGCTGTCGCATTCGACGCGCATCTTCTCCCCGAAATTGGCGCTGAACGGGCCGACTTTTTTCAGGTCGATGTCCAGATTGTCCAGATTGGCAAAGGCCTTTGTCATGGCGACGCCCGCGATTGCCGAGACGAAATCGCCAAGATTGTCGAATTGCCGGTTATTGGGCATTGCAAACTCCATAGCTGTATTACGACACCAATACACTATGGGAACGAGTCGTTCCAAGCATTGGCCGTTCTGCGCTCTGCCAAGGCGCGATTTCGCTCTACGAATGACATGAACGGGCGCGGCAGCGCACAGCGAACCAACGAAAAAGGGCCGCCGGATCGAACCGGCGGCCCCTTTGCCTTACGATGCGACAGGCCGATCAGGCGGTCTGCTGCTCGTAATATTTCGGCGCATATTCGTTCAGAATCTCGAGGATCTTGGCGAGTGCGGCCGGCTCGTCGGTCTTTTCCATCGCGGCCAGTTCGCGCGCAAGGCGGCTGGAAGCGGCTTCGAAAATCTGACGTTCGGAATAGCTTTGTTCCGGCTGGTCGTCGGCGCGGAACAGGTCGCGGGTCACTTCGGCGATCGACACCAGGTCGCCCGAATTGATCTTCGCTTCATATTCCTGTGCGCGGCGCGACCACATGGTGCGCTTCACCTTGGGCTTGGATTTCAGAACATCCATCGCCTCGCGCAGGGTCTTGTCCGACGACAGCTTGCGCATGCCGATCGATTCGACCTTGTTCACGGGCACGCGCAGGGTCATGCGCTCTTTTTCGAAACGGAGTACATAAAGCTCGAGCTGCATGCCGGCGATTTCCTGGCTTTGAAGCTCGATAACGCGGCCAACACCGTGCTTGGGATAAACGACATAGTCACCGACGTCGAAGGCAAGTGCCTTGGCAGTCATGCAGAGTCCTTTCTGTGGCAATGCGTCCCGCAGCAGTCCGACCGGAGGTTCTGGCATAGAAAAGACGGCTGGTGCCGCCTCGTCTCGGGGGGCCAAAACTCCTTCTTGCGCCGAAGTGATCGGCCCAATGCGAAGCTGTGCCTGCGGGAATAATCGCCTTTCCTGACGAAGCCGGACGGAGAAATTTCCGCCGACCGTAGGGTTTTTTACCATAAAATGACGGTGAAAGCGAGTCTTGTGCGCAAAACGCACAAGACTCCCGCGTCAACCGTGACTTGCACGGTTAACAGGGAGCCTTTTTCCACCGAACGCGCGGACCTAAACCGCTGGAATCAGTCGCCTTCGCCGGGTTCGGTCGAGAAATATTTGTCGAACTTGCCTTCCTCGCCCTTATGCTCGTCGGCATCGGCGGGGGGATCGCGCTTGATCGTGATATTCGGCCATTCGGCGGAATACTGGGTGTTGATCTCAAGCCATTTTTCCAGACCGTTTTCGGTATCGGGCAGAATGGCTTCGGCGGGACATTCGGGTTCGCAAACGCCGCAATCGATGCACTCGCTGGGATTGATCACCAGCATGTTCTCACCCTCATAGAAACAGTCGACGGGGCAAACCTCGACGCAATCCATGTATTTGCATTTGATGCAGGCATCGGTGACGACGTAGGTCATTGTATTCCATCCCTGAGAGACGTTGCATCCGGTCTGCTATGGGCGCGATTCCTGCGCGTCAAGCACTTGGGTTCTGTTGCGTGTGGTTCGCAAGATCATGGTAATGGCTCTGCGCCTCCGACGCGGGGCCGCGGCGCGATGGCAGCGAGTCGAGCGCGATGACGCGGATCGCGCGGCCCACCGGCACGGTCAGCACATCGCCCGCGCATACGGGTTGCGCCATGCGCGTGACACGCTGGCCGTTGCGGCGGATATGTCCGGCGGCAACGATATCCTGCGCAGCCCCGCGACTGTGGGCGAGCCGTAACATCCATAACAACCGGTCAATCCGCAGCGAAGATTGGGCGCCGGTTGCATGCAATGTCATGAAAGAAGCTCCGCCAGTTCTGCAAAGGGATTGCCCGCCACCGGCTGCGGTGCGGGCCGATCGGGCCGGTTGCGCCCGCCGTTCTTGCGGGGCGCAGCCTTGCGATTGTCGCCGGTGTTCCGGTGCGTATGGCGCTGGCCAGCGCCGCCATGCGCTTCACCCGCCCTGCGCGGACGCCAGCGCCAGCGCGGCGGTGTCGGCGGGCCGAACTTGCCCTCGGGCCACGCTGGCGGCGCATCGGCGGTGAATCCCGCCAGACGCAGAAGATGAGCATAGGCCTTGGTCGACAGGCCCATCGACAGGGCCATCGTGGGGTCGAGCGTAAAGCGGGGCGGCTGGCGATGGCGTTTTTTCCCCGCATCGGTCCAGCGCGTACGGCGCTGATGCGCGGCATGCAGCAGGCGTTCGGCCAGATCGATCCGCACGAAACGGTCGCCCGCCCTGCGATAGGCAAGCGGCGCCGACCCCTTGGCGACAGGCAGGGCGGCCGGCATTTGCGCTTCGACCGGCGCGACATGCTGACCCGCGAGCCGTGCCAGCGCAGCCCAATGGTCAAGCGATCTGGCACGCAACATCGCAGGCATGAAAATATCGAGCGCGCCGACCTTTACCCCCAACTTGCGCATCATCTGCCTTTGTTCGGGCGACAGATCGACCAGACCCGACTCCTCGCGGTCGATGATCCCGCCCTGTTCGGACAGCCGGATCAGCAAGGCGCGCAGTTCCGGGCCAGAGGACAATTCCTTGGCCCCTTCCGCCACGCGCCGTAGCGGATCGAGCGTTTGCAGCTCCTCATCGAGAAACGCGTTTAGCGCCGCCTCGATCTCTGCACGCCGAGCGGGTGATAGCAGGTCGAGACCCGGTTCAAGCTGAATTGCGGGCCGGAACATGTCCCGACCGGTACGCAATTGCGCCACATTGTGCCCGTTCCACGCCAGATGCGTGCCATTCCAGGCGATATTCCGGCCTTCCGCCGCGTCTTCCAGCAATTCGCGTGCCCTTTTATCTAACAATCGCGGCAGATGCCTTTCCGCTGCCGCCAGCAACAGCCGACGCATTTCAAGCCGCGCCTGCGGATCGACATGAAAGGCGAAGCCCGACAGATGCCCGATCTCCTCGCCATCGACCAGCACGCTGTCGTGCTCGCCCAATGTGACCGGCAAAAGACCGGCATCGGCACCCAGCTTGCGCATCAACACGGCCGTACGGCGATTGACGAAACGCTCGGTCAGGCGCGCATGCAGCGCTTCGGACAGCTTGCGTTCCACTCCCCGCGCGCGTTCGGCCATTTCCTCGCGCTGAAGCAGCCAATCGGGCCGCTGCGCGATATAGGACCAGCTGCGAATGGCGGCGATGCGGCCCTGCAGCGTTCCGATATCGCCGCCTGTGCGGTCAAGCTCTGCAATGCGGGCGGCGGCGAAATCATGCGCAATATGGCCGGTGCCGGTCGACAGATCCTGCCACAGCCGCGCCACGAAACGCGCATGATGCTCCGCGCCAAGCTGGCGGAAATCAGGCAACGAGCAGGCATCCCAGAACCGCCCGACCATCGCCTTGCCTTTGGCCGCCTGCGCAATGGCGGGTTCGGCGGACAGCATGCGCGCCACGGTCAGGTCGATCGCTTCGGGCGCGGCGGCAAGGGCGGGGTGGTCGGGCGCAGTCTCCAGATCCTCGATAAGGGTATCCAGCGAATGCAGACGCGGCCGCGCATCGCGCCAATACAGGCGCTGCAAGGGCGGGAAGCTGTGATTTTCGATGGCGAAAATCTCGTCATCGCGGAATTCGGCCCCGCCTTCGCCCGCCAGCGCGCCGAATGTGCCATCGGTCTGGTGCCGCCCCGCGCGCCCGGCAATCTGCGCCATTTCCGCAATCGTCAGGCGGCGACGGCGTTCGCCATCGAACTTGGCAAGGCTGGCAAACGCCACGTGATTGACGTCGAGATTAAGGCCCATGCCAATCGCATCGGTCGCGACGATATAGTCCACCTCACCAGATTGGAACATTTCGACCTGCGCATTTCGCGTCTGTGGTGAAAGAGCACCCATTACGACAGCCGCCCCGCCGCGAAATCGGCGCAGCATTTCGGCCACGGCGTAAACCTGCTCTGCCGAAAAGGCGACCACGGCGCTGCGCGGGGGCAAGCGTGACAGCTTGACCGGCCCCGCGTGGCTCAGCGTCGAAAAGCGCGGGCGGGTCACGATTTCCGCTTTCGGTTCCAGCGCCTGCACCATCGGAATCAGCGAGGAGGAGCCGAGGATCATCGTCTCATCGCGCCCGCGCGTATTCAGAAAACGGTCGGTGAAGACATGGCCGCGTTCGCGATCCGCGCCCAGCTGCGCCTCGTCAATCGCGATAAAGGCCAGATCGGCATCGCGGTCCATCGCCTCCATCGTGCATAATTTCCAGCGTGCATTGGGCGGGTCAATCCGCTCCTCGCCCGTAATCAGCGCGACATTATCCGCGCCCTTGATCGCGACGACGCGGTCGTAAACCTCGCGCGCCAGCAATCGCAGGGGAAAACCGATGGCGCCGCTGGAATGGGCGCAAAGCCGCTCGACGGCCAAATGCGTCTTGCCGGTGTTGGTGGGGCCCAGAACGGCCTTGATCGCGGGCGAACTCATCGCATGGGCAATGTGGCATTGCATCATCGCAGCCGCAAGAGAGCGCACATCGCCAATCCCCAAGCGGAACGAATCCAACGACTTGCCGCAAACTTGGCTCCGTTCGTCGATCCGTCTGCGAATTTGGGCGGGAATTAAGTTTCGGCGCGGCAGGATCATGGCCAGCGATGGTGCAAACGGGATCTGCGCCCGCTGAGATATGGCAGATGACATATGGCCGGACCCGGTTTGGCCCGAACTTGAATGCCCGGACGGATATGACGCAAGCAAGCGATGGCCGCAGCGTGGTAAAGGCACTCCGCGCGAATGGCGATGACAGGACTCTGGCGGAAAAATGGGTCGGCGACCTTGGCGCCGATATCGGCAGCGCGCGCTGGTTCCGATCGCTGGGCCTGCTGGTCGCGTTGATCATCGTGACATTCGCGTTCTGGCCCGATTTCTCGGCCCTGCAGGCGGCTGCCCCGTCACGGCTGACTGAGGAAGAGCGCGACGAATATCGCAGCCAGATCATCACACCGCTGGCTCTGGGGGCGGATAGCGGGCGGCGCATGGGGCCCTCGCGGCTGGTCGTGCCGCTGGCGAACGCCCCTGAACGTCCGGTCGTCGAACTGACCGCCACCATGGGCAAGGACGACAGGCTTTCCGCGATGTTGCGCCGCGCAGGCGTCAGCGGGAACGATGCCGCGCGTGTCGAGGAACTGATCGGCGGCAGCCTGCCGCTCGACCAGATTGCCAGCGGTACCAGCTTTGACATCCGCCTTGGCCGCCGCGCCACCCCCAGCCAGCCCCGCCCGCTGGAAAGGCTGAGCTTTCGTGCGCGGCTGGATCTGGAACTGGCGGTTGCGCGCGAAGGGGGGGCGCTGGCGCTGGAACGCCGGGTGATCCGCGTGGACGATACGCCGCTGCGCATTACCGGCACGGTGGGATCGGGCCTCTATCGCGCCGCGCGGGCGGCGGGCGCACCGGCCAAATCGGTGCAGCAATATCTGAAGGCCCTTGGCGATGCGCTTGATATCAATCGCGAAGTCGGTGCGGGCGACACATTCGATATGATCATCGCCTATAAGCGTGCCGAGACGGGAGAGGTCGAGGTCGGCGATGTGCTTTACGCCGGGCTGGACCGCCGCGGATCGCCGCGCGCGCAATTGCTGCGCTGGGGCAAGGACAACCGTTTCTACGATGCCAATGGGCAAGGCGAATTACGCGAAGGGCTGATCAAGCCGGTAAACGGCGCGGTCGGTTCGGGTTTCGGCATGCGCCGCCATCCGATCCTGAAAATCCGCCGCCCGCATAACGGCCTCGACTTTCGTGCGCGATCGGGCCAGCCGATCTTTGCCGTTACCGATGGCACGGTGATCATGGCGGGGCGCAATGGCGGTTTCGGCAATTTCGTAAAGCTGAACCATCGCGGAGGGCTGGCCACCGGCTATGCGCATATGAGCAGGATCGCGGTCAATCGCGGCCAGCGGGTCAAGCGCGGGCAGGTGATCGGCTATGTCGGGTCGACCGGCCTGTCGACCGGCCCGCATCTGCATTACGAGATGTATCGGAACGGGCGGGTGATCAATCCGGCCTCGGTCGACTTCGTGGTACGGCAACAGTTGTCCGCTGCCGAATTGCGCCAGTTCCGCAGCCAGCTGGTTGAGCTGAAGAAAGTGAAGCCGGGGGCTGCGCTTGACCCGTTGGTGCAGGCCAATGCCCAGCCTGCGGAGCCGGAGCGCGAAGCCGACCGCCTGTCGAACGCGCCCGGCTAGACTGCGGACCTCTTCCCAAGCGCCTGCGCATCGGGCAGAGGCTTCATCCATGAGCAGCTATCCCAATCTACGCCTTCGCCGTACCCGCGCCAGCGCATGGAGCCGCGCGCTTTACCGCGAAACCGTGCTGACCCCGGCCGATCTGATCTGGCCGGTTTTCGTGACCGAAGGGACCGGCGTGGTCGAGGATATCGCCTCGCTGCCCGGCGTATCGCGCGGATCGGTCGACGTGATCGCAAAACGCGCGAAAGAGGCGGTGGAGCTTGGCATTCCGTGTCTGGCCCTGTTCCCCAATACGCCTGCCGGTCTGCGCGATGACGAAGGGACCGAGGCGCATAATCCCGACAATCTGATGTGCCGCGCGATCCGCGCGATCAAGGATGCCTGCGGCGAGGATATCGGCGTGCTGACCGATGTGGCGCTCGATCCCTATACCAGCCACGGGCAGGACGGATTGCTGGACGAAGCGGGCTATGTGGTGAACGACGCCACGGTCGACGCACTGGTGCAGCAGGCGATGAATCAGGCCAATGCGGGCGCGGATATCGTTGCCCCGTCCGATATGATGGATGGACGCATCGCCGCGATCCGTGAAGGGCTGGAGGAAACCGGCCATGCCAATGTCCAGCTGATGGCCTATGCCGCCAAATATGCGAGCGCGTTTTACGGGCCGTTCCGCGATGCGGTCGGTTCGGGCGGCCTGCTGAAGGGCGACAAGAAGACCTATCAGATGGACCCCGCCAATAGCGAGGAAGCGCTGCGCGAGGTCGAGCTGGATCTGGCCGAGGGCGCGGACAGCGTGATGGTCAAGCCCGGTCTGCCCTATCTGGATATCGTACGCCGCGTGAAAGACACGTTCGAAGTCCCTGTTTTCGCGTACCAGGTCAGCGGCGAATATGCGATGATCGAGGCTGCTGCCGCCGCCGGAGCAGGCGACCGCAACGCACTGGTGCTGGAAACGCTGACCGCGTTCAAACGCGCGGGGGCAAGCGGGGTGCTGACCTATCACGCGCCGCTGGCGGCAAAGCTGTTGGGATGACCATCGGGCGCGCGCCCTTCCGGATGGAAACCGAACGGCTGGTCCTGCGCGACTGGACGCCCGAAGACCGCGAACCCTTTTTGCGCCATACCAACACGCCCGCCGTCATGCGCTGGCTGGGCGGCGTGCTTGACGATGAAAAGGCCGGCGCGATGCTGGACCGGCTGGAGGCGTATCGCCGCGATCACGGTTTTACCTTCTGGATTGTCGAGCGGAAGGCGGACAATGGCCCGCTGGCTGGTGAGATTCTGGGCTTTTGCGGATTGAAACGAGCCAATCTGGTTCCCGGACCCATCGGAGACATTGAGATCGGCTGGCGTTTGCGAGAGGATGCATGGGGCCACGGCTTTGCCAGAGAGGCAGCCGTTACGGCCATGGGCGCAGCCTTCGAACGCTTTGCAGCACCACATGTTATCGCATTGACGGTGCTTGAAAATACGGCCAGCTGGGGCCTGATGCTACGGCTGGGCATGGAACGGCGCGAAGACCTTGATTTCAAGGCCGAAGGCGATGCAGCATGGGCCAAGGATATTGCCGCATGGTCGATCACGCGCCAACAATGGGAGGACCGTCTATGAACCGCCCCGACGTCACGATCATGGCGATCAATGGCAAGAGCCCGCGCATCGACGACACCGCCTTTATCGCGCCGGGTTGCCGCATCATCGGCGATGTGGAAATCGGGCCGGATGTCAGCATCTGGTACAACTGCGTTATCCGCGCAGACGTGAACACAATCACCATCGGCGCGCGGAGCAATGTGCAGGACGGCAGCGTCATCCATTGCGACAGCCCGAAACCCGCGCAACCCGCCGGCTGGCCGACCATCATCGGTGAAGATGTGCTGATCGGCCATATGGCGATGATCCACGGCTGCACGATCGAGCGTGGCGGCTTTGTCGGGTTGGGTGCCATCGTGATGAACGGCGTGGTCATCGGCGAACAAGCCATGGTCGGGGCAGGGGCCATGGTGACGGAAAACAAGCGGATCGGCCCGCGCGAGTTGTGGGTGGGGCGTCCGGCAAAGCTGGTGCGCGAACTGCCCGATGCTGCGCTGGCGGACATGGCCGAGGGTATCGACCATTACGTCGAGAATGGCCGCGCCCATGCCGCTGCAATTGCCGAACATATGCAAAACACGCGCTAAATCTTACATAGGGGTCGCAGCCTTGTCCGTGCTGGTCGTTGCCGGAACCCGTCCGGAGATCATCAAACTTGTCCCCGTGATGCAGGCACTGGCTGCGGGCGGGATCGTGTCGCCGCGCTTTTGCCACAGCGGGCAGCATGAAAATCTGGGCCGCAGCGTGCTGGATGCCGCTCAGATTGCGCCGGATGAGCAGCTTTTGCGCCCCGATGTGGTCGATCTGGGCGCGCTTCTGGCCGGTTTGACCACCTCGATCGGCACCGCGCTGGACCGGCAATGCCCGCGCGCGGTGGTGGTGCAGGGCGATACGGCCACGGCGCTGGCGGGTGCGCTGGCGGCGTTTCACCGCCAGATTCCCGTCGCCCATGTCGAGGCAGGCTTACGATCCGGCCAGATCGACCGGCCATGGCCCGAGGAAGCCTATCGACGGATGATATCGCGGCTCGCGCGCTGGCATTTCGCGCCGACCGCCGCAGCGAAACTGGCGCTGCTGAACGAAGGGGTATCGCCCGCCCAGGTCGAGCAAGTCGGCAATACGGTGATCGATGCCATGCATTGGGCACTGGGGCGGCTGGATGCGGACGACACGCTGGGGGCGGAAGCCGCGCCTGTCATCGCGCGTGCGGGCAAACGGCCGATTGTGCTCGCCACCGTTCACCGGCGCGAACATGGCGAGGGCGAATTGCGCGCGATTGCCGAAGGGTTGCGCGCGCTGGCTGCGCGCGAGAAGGTCGAACTGGTCCTTCCGCTGCATCCGAGAGAGGAAAACGCGGTACTGCGCGACATGCTGGGGCGCGTGCCGCATGTGCGGATTGTCGAACCGCTGGGCTATTTCGCTTTCCTGCGCCTGATGCGTGCCGCGCGGCTGATCGTTTCGGACAGCGGCGGTGTGCAGGAAGAAGCGACCGCCATGGGCCGCCCGATGCTGGTGCTACGGGCCGAGACCGAGCGGCCCGAAGCCTCGCAGGCGGGCACCGCCACGCTGGTAGGGGCCGATCCCGGATTGATGCTTGCCAGGGCGCAAGATGCATTGGCCGCCCCGATGCCCGAACCCAGCACAGTGTTCGGCGATGGCAGGGCGGCGCAAAGGATTGCCGCGCGGCTGGCGCGCGATCTCTAGTCCCTGATCAGCGCTTTCAGGGTCTCGATCCGGTCGGCCTCATGCGCAGGCTTGTCGCGGCGGATGCGGTGGATGCGCGGGAAACGCATCGCCAGCCCCGATTTATGCCGTTTGCTGGCATGAACCGAATCAAAGGCGACTTCGAGCACCAGCGATTTATCCGTCTCTCGCACCGGGCCAAAGCGGTTCACCGTGTGCTGGCGGACATGCCGGTCGAGCCATTTCAGCTCCTCGTCGGTAAAGCCGAAATAGGCTTTGCCCACCGGCAGCAATTCGGCGCCTCCGCTGTTCCCCTGATCTTCGGGATCGCCGTTCCAGCAGCCGAATGTGAAATCGGAGTAAAAGCTGGACCGTTTGCCGCTGCCGCGCTGGGCATACATCAACACGCAGTCTATCAGCAGCGGATCGCGCTTCCACTTGTACCACAGGCCCGACCGGCGGCCTGCCACATAGGGCGAATCGCGCTTTTTCAGCATGATGCCCTCGATCGCGTCATCGCGTGATCTATCACGCAGATCGGAAAGTGTAGCGAAATCCGCTGCTTGAATCACGGATGACAGATCAAATCTAGCATCATCCAGTCGATTCATGAGAGATTCTAGCGCAGCCCTTCTCTGGCTCCAGCCTAGTTCGCGCAAATCCTGATCATCGGCCAGCAACACATCGTAAAGCCTGACGAAAGCGGGATATTCGCGCTGCATTCGGGCCGACACGGTCTTGCGACCCAGCCTTTGCTGAAGCGCATTGAAACTCGCCGCGCCGCCCTCTTCGCCGCCCTGATGGGTGCCGCGGACCAGCAATTCGCCGTCGAGCACGGCGGGGAAGGGCAATGCGTCCGCTATTTCGGGGAATGTGTCTGAAATATCGTCGCCAGAACGCGAATAAACGCGGGTTTTTCCGGCCGTGTGCACCACTTGCACCCGAATGCCGTCCCATTTCCATTCGGCGGCATAATCCGCCAGATCGACTTCGCGGTCTTCCAGCGGATGGGCCAGCATGAACGGCCGGAACAGCGGGACGAGGTCGAGGCGCGGCGGATCGGCGCCGTCGGCGGCCCATGCGAACAACGCGGCATAGGGCGCGTCGACCCCGTGCCAATACTCCTCCACATCCTCTACCGCGACATCGAACGCTTGTGCAAAGGCGGTTTTCGCCAGCCGCGCCGACACGCCGATCCGCATCGCCCCTGTCGCCAGCTTGATCAGCGCATAGCGCCCGTTCGCGTCCAGCCGGTCGAGCAGGCGCGGCAGCTCCACCGCCACATTCGCGCGGGTCATGCCGCGAAGCAGCGCGACGGTGCGGTCCAGCGACGGCGCGGCTTCGGGGGCCATGGCGGGTTCGGCCCCACTGGCGGGTTCGGGCCATAGCAGGCTGGCCGTTTCCGCCGTGTCGCCCACGTAATCGCGCGACAGGGCATACAGCACCGGATCGACCCGCTCGGTCAGCAATTTGCGGATGGTTGCGGGCTTTACGGCGGGAAAATCCAGCTCTCCGGTCAGGGCCGCCAGCGCCCATCCGCGGTCGGGATCGGGCGTGTCGCGCAGGTAAGCGGCAATCAGCTCAAGCTTGCGATTGCGCGATCCGGTATAGGTCAGCCGGTCGAGGAGGGCAGCAAAGGCCTGCATCAGTCGTCCCCCCTAATCATCCTCGTCCTCATACCCGACCAGAGCCAGCGCCCGCGCGCGGCGTTGATGCAACTGGCACCAGCGCAGCAGCGCTTCCTCCCGCCCGTGGGTGATCCAGCTTTCCTGCGGGTTCACTTCCGCGATCGTGGCGGTCAGTTCGTCCCAGTCGGCATGGTCGGAAATGATCAGCGGCAGTTCGACATTGCGTTGGCGTGCCCGCTGGCGAACGCGCATCCAGCCCGATGCCATCGCCGTGACGGGATCGGGCAGGCGGCGGCTCCACCGGTCGTTCAGCGCCGATGGCGGGCAGACCACGATGGCACCGCGCATCTCGTCCTTGTCGGCACCGGTCGCGGGGCGCAAATCGCCCAGCGGAATGCCGTGATCCTGGTATAACGCACACATCTTTTCCAGCGCGCCATGCAGATAGATCGGATCGTGATGGCCCAGCCGCCGCAGTTCCGCGATCACGCGCTGCGCCTTACCCAGCGCATAGGCCCCGACGGCGACGCATCGGTCGGGCGCGGCGGCCAGCGCATCGGTCAGCTTGGCAATCTCGTCTTCGATCGGCGGATGGCGGAATACCGGCAGGCCAAAGGTCGCCTCTGTCACAAAGATGTCGCAGGGCACTACTTCGAACGGCGGGCATGTCGGGTCCGGGCGGCGCTTATAATCGCCGGTGATTACGACCCGCTCGCCTGCATGTTCCAGCAGGATCTGCGCGCTGCCCAGCACATGGCCAGACGGATGCCAGCTGGCACTGACGCGGCCGCCCAGATCGACGGATTCGCGCAAGGGCACGGCGATTCCTTCTGCCGCGACTCCATAGCGCAGCCCCATGATCGCCAGAGTCTCTGCCGTGGCGAAAACACGGCCATGCCCGCCGCGCGCGTGATCGGCGTGGCCATGGGTGACCAATGCGTGATCGACCGCACGGGCCGGATCGACCCATGCGTCGCAGGGAATCACATGGATTCCATGCGGTTCGGCGCGGATCCAGCCGAAATCACGCATAGGCGCAGGAAAGTGTTGCAGGCGGCATGACGGTAAAATGCGCCGCGGCAAAGCTTCGTTCCTGATGCCGGTTATGCTTGCCTATATGCCGCGTCGGGCGCATAAAATCCCCATGCGCGAGATTGTCTTCGATACCGAGACGACCGGCCTCGACCCGCGTAACGGCGACCGCCTTGTCGAGATCGGCTGCATCGAAATGATAAACCGCGTGGCCACGGGAAACGTGTTCCACGCCTATTTCAACCCCGACCGGTCGATGCCGTCCGAGGCCGAGGCCGTGCATGGCCTGTCCGAGGCTTTTCTGGCCGACAAGCAGCGTTTCCACGAGCGCGTGGACGAATTGCTGGAATTTATCGGCGATGCGCCGCTGGTCGCGCATAATGCGGGTTTCGACTTCGGCTTTCTGAATGCCGAGCTGGAATTTTGCGAGCGCATGGCCGTGTCGATGGACCGCATGGTCGATACGGTCGCCATCGCGCGGCGCAAGCATCCGGGGGCAAAGCTGTCGCTGGACGCCTTGTGCACCCGCTATGGCATCGACCGTTCGCACCGTACCAAGCATGGCGCGCTGCTCGACGCCGAATTGCTGGCGCAGCTGTATGTCGAGCTGACGGGCGGGCGGCAGATCGGGCTGGAACTGGCGGCAGAGGCGGCAGTGCCGGTCGCACGGGCCGCCGCAGGGCCGGTGCAGGTCGACCGGCCTTTTCGCGAACCGCGCCCCCATTTTGCAAGCGAGGACGAATTGGCGGCACATTCGGCCTTTATTGCGACACTGACCGACCCCATCTGGGATATGGGCGTCGCCCAGCCTCCGAACAGGAGGCGCTGAGCGGCGACCCGATTGGCGGCAAGCCCCCCGCCACGATACGGGGCGAAGATAAGACGAAGGAGTAGTCGATGGATATTCGCGTTTCCGGTCACCAGGTCGAAACCGGTGCAGCCCTTCAGGAACACGCCTCGGAACGGCTTACGGGAATCGTCGACAAATATTTCAATCGAGCGCTTTCATCGCAGGTCACATTAGGGCGGGGACCGCATGAAAGCTTTACCGCCGACATCGTGACCCATGTGATGCAGGGCCTGATCGTAAAGGGCCATGGCGAGGCACAAGAAGCGCATCAGGCTGTCGATCATGCGGTTACCAAGATCGAAAAGCAGTTGCGCCGGTATAAAAGGCGACTGAAAGACCGGCACGAACAGGCCGATCACGCCATTCGCGAAGAAGTCGCGGCCTATACGGTCTTTGCCGGTCCCGAACCGGAAACGGGTGACGAAGAAGTCGAAGCGAGCGATGCGCCCGCGATTGTCGCCGAAACGCGCACCGATATTCCCGAAACATCAGTATCTGATGCGGTGATGATGCTGGATCTGCGCGATACGCCCGCGTTATTCTTTAAAAATGCTGGCACTGGGCGGCATAATATGGTCTATCGCCGCTCCGACGGGACGATCGGATGGGTTGAACCCAACGCAACCAGCTGATTTCGGGGCTTAGTCGCACCCGGATCGGGAATTTCCGGCCCCCCTGCCGATTCTGCTCTTGCGCGACGAGCTTAGCATTTTGCCAAGCCTTTTGTGCGATGGAGCCGCCGACGCAGGGGGCTTTGCCCTTTAATGGCACCCTTCGCGACGGGTCTGCATTGCAGGCCGCCGCCCGGCCAATTCGGGCGTTCGGAACTGGGATGGTCCCGCTTGGGGCCGCAGAAATGATGATACCGAAACGATGACATCGCTATTCGTACTCGATCCCGCAGCTGTCGGTAGCTGCGATGCAGAGGACAAGCAGGGCGTTCTGGAAGCGTTGGCACAGCGCTTTGCCGCCGTTTATGCGCTCGACCAGTCCTCGGTGCTGGAAGCTTTGGAAGAGCGGGAAAAGCTGGGCAGCACCGGTTTCGGGCGCGGCACCGCCATCCCGCATGCACGGCTGGATGCGCTGTCGCAGCCGGTATGCGTATTCATGCGACTTGCAACGCCGGTTTCGTTCGATTCCGCCGATGGCATGCCGGTCGAACTGGTGTTCGGCCTGCTGTCGCCCGAAAAGGCGGGGGCGATGCATCTGCATGCCCTGGCCGCGATCAGCCGCACGATGCGCGACGATCGCATGCGCGACCGGCTGATCGAAGCCCCGGGCGACGAAGCGGTCTATGCGCTTCTCGCCAATGTGTCCGAGCGGGATGCTGCCTGACGGTTCGGGCGATGGCGCGGCGCTGCACTGGCGCGCGCTGGAGCGGCTTTACGCCTCGGCCCCGATCAATCGCACGTTCCGTTCGACCCTGTCGATCGAGCGTGAGGGTGCCGCGACGATCCTGTTCGACATCGACGAAAGCGTGTTCCATGCCGCCGGCGCGGCCCATGGCACGATCTATTTCAAGATGCTGGACGATGCCGCGTTCTATGCGGCCAATACGCTGATCAGCGACCGGTTCCTGCTGACGACATCGTTCAACCTGCAATTCCTGCGCCCGATCAAGGGCGGGCAGATCCGTGCCGAGGGACGCTGGATCAGCGGCCGCCGCCGCGTGCTGGTGGCGGAATCGCGGCTGCTGGACGAAGAGGGCGAGGAAGTGGGCCGCGGAACGGGCACTTTCATGCGGTCGCAGATCCCGCTTTCGGGCCTGCCGGGATATCGCATGGCCGAATCGACCGGCCCCGATTCGGGCGAATAGGGCGATGAATGCCCGTTTGCCCGCCCATATCGAGGTTTCGGGCATTGTAAGATCCGTAAATAATGCCGGCGGTTTCGCAACAATCCTGCACAAGGGAGAGCGTGACGCGGGCACCATATTGATCGCAACGCGCCACCAGCACGACAATTTATGTCTTTATGAACGGATGCCCGATCTGGACGGTAACCGGAAATGGACCAAAACGCGCGAAGAAACCATTGAAAAAGAACGGGAATTTTCTGACTATCTAAGCAAGCGTGGCAATCAGGACACGGATTGCTGGATTATCGATGTTGAAATCGCACAGGCGGAACGTTTTATCCCTTAATCGGGAACCGGCGGGTTGACACATTCTCGCCACAAACACAGATAGCGCCCGCAACGGACGGGCGTAGGCAGTCATGGCGTGCATATCGGCACCACATGGCAAGCGCGCAGACGGGGAACGACCGGCAAGGGTCTTTCCGGCAGGCCAGATAAACGCATCCCCTGGGGTGCAGGCCCGCCGAAACCTTGCGACAGGCGCGTTCACCGCATTCGATCGACGTAATTAATGGGCCGTAAGGTTAAAGGCGCCAGCGCGCTGTCGCTGGCTGTCATGGCAGGAATCGCTCTCTTCGGATTTGAGGGCACGAGTGCTTACGCTGAAATGGGCGATTATGTTCCCGTGGAAGCGATCGAAAGCGTGGCGGAATCCGTCACCACCCAGCAGGACGATCAGGCCGCACCCAGCTTCGTTTCGCAGCCGGTCGTGCAGACGATCCCCGAAACGCCAGAGGTCGAGACGCAGGCTGCCGTGCCGATGGCTGCCAATCTTGGCGACTATCTGGCCGGCCTTCCCACGCCCGAGGGCCTCGACAAGCAGCTGAATTGTCTTGCCGGTGCGATCTATCACGAATCAAAGGGCGAACCGCTGTCGGGTCAGCTGGCCGTGGCCCGCGTGATCGTGGCGCGCGCCGAATCGCCGAAATTCCCGTCGAGCTATTGCGGCGTGGTCTATCAGCGGCACCAGTTCAGCTTTGTTCGCGGCAAATCGATGCCCGCGATCAACAAGTCGAGCCGCGCATGGCAGCGCGCCAAGAAGCTGGCGCTGATTGCCGATGAGAATGGCTGGGAAAGCGAGGCCGAGGGCGCGCTGTATTTCCATGCCAATTATGTCCGTCCGCGCTGGAGCCGGAAGATGACCCGTCTGGCGCAGATCGATAACCATATCTTTTATCGCTGATCGCGGCTGAACCCGCGCAGCACAGTTCCCCCGCACCGGCCTGTCCCCCCAAAGGGCCGGATGCGCAAAGGGCCACCGGCCAGTCCCCCCTATCGTGGCCGGTGGCCCTTTCTCGTTTACCGGAAGATCAATCGCGCAATTCGACCCATACAGGGGTATGATCGCTGGCCTTTTCGCGCCCGCGATAGCTCTTGTCGACGCCGCTGGCGACCAGACGGTCGGCCAGTTCGGGCGACAGCAGCGCGTGATCGATGCGGAAACCGTGGTCGCGCTGCCACGCGCCGGCCTGATAATCCCAAAAGGTCCAGATGCCGCCGCGCGGGTGGTGCAGGTCGATCGCATCGGTCCAGCCATCATTGATCAGCCGGAAAAAAGCATCGCGCGATTCGGGCTGCATCAGCGCGTCGCTCGCCATCGCTTGCGGTGACCAGACATCCTTGTCTTCGGGAATCACATTGTAATCGCCGAACACGATGCTGGGAATTTCATCCGCGCGCAGTTCGGCCATGCGCCTGCGCAGCCGTTCCATCCACGCCAGCTTGTAATCGAATTTCGGTCCGGGCACCGGATTGCCGTTGGGCAGATAGATGCACACGATCCGCACGCCCCTGTAATCCGCTTCCAGATAACGGGAATGCGTGTCCTCGTCGTCTCCCGGCAGGCCGCGCAGCACTTCGGTCGCGGGTTCGTCGCCGCGCGACAGGATCGCCACGCCGTTGAAGCCCTTTTGCCCGTGCCAGATGGGGGTGTATCCCACCTTCTCGAACTCATTCGCGGGAAAGGTCTCGTCGCTGGATTTGATTTCCTGCAGACAGGCAATGTCGGGCTGCGTTTCGTCAAGCCATTCGAGCAGGCGGGGCAGGCGCGCCTTGACCCCGTTGATGTTGAAACTGGCGATCTTCATGCGGAACCGGCGATCAGACGGCGAAGCTGGAACCGCAGCCGCATCCGGCCGCCGCGTTCGGATTTTCGACCTTGAACGCCGCGCCGCCCAGCGATTCGACGTAATCCACCACGCTGCCCCGTACGAGATCGAGGCTGATCGTATCGACCGCCAATGTCACCCCGTCGGTTTCGACCGAGACATCGTCCGCATCAACCGCATCGGTCAGGCCAAAACGATATTGAAAGCCCGAACAGCCGCCCCCTTCGACGGCAAGGCGCAGGATCGCAGGCTTGCCCTGATTGCGGGCAATCAGATCGACACGCTTGGCGGCGGCGGGGCTTAGCTGGATCGGCTGTTCTTCCATGCCCCACAGATAGGGCGCACCACCGCGCGCGGCAAGCCATGCGCGGCGGCGACCATGACCGCAATGCGATGTCAGGCGCTGCGGATATAGGCGCGCATGTCCTGCGCTTCCTGTTCGATCTGGTCGATGCGGGCTTTCACCAGGTCGCCGATCGAAATGAAATCGACCATGCGGCCCTGATCGACCACGGGCAAATGGCGAATCCGCCGCCGCGTCATCAGTGCCAGCGCGTCGAGTTCGGACATCTCCGAATCGACCGTGACCGGCGGTGATGTCATCGCCGTGCTGACGGGGGCAGAGAGCGAGTCGGCCCCCATTTCATCCAGACAGCGGATGACGTCGCGTTCGGAGAATATCCCCTGCACCGTGCCCATTTCGTCGATCACCGGCATCGCCCCGATCCTGCGGCCGCGCAACAGGGCGACGGCTTCGGCAACCGTATGGTCCGCGCGGCAACTGACGATGCCCGCGTCGCGATGGGCGATGATCTGCTTGATGCTCATAGGCTTTCCTTCCCCGGTTAAACAGACGGGGACCAGCCGGTTCGCGCGGGATCTGAATGCCCCGCTTGTGATGCGTTGGGCCGATCCGACGAAGCCATAATGCCATTGATCGGCCCCGCTTGCCAGCGCGCGTTGCAATCGCCATCTAACGGCGCATGACTGGCCGTTCCCCGCTCGACGATCCGCATAACGCGCAATTCGCATGGGCCCGCTATAAGCGGATGATGAAATTCATGCTGGCGCTGACGCTGACCACCATCGTGCTGGTGCTGGGCTGGCTGACGGCGGAAAACGGGTTGCTGTCGATCCATTTCTATATCGCGTGGACGCTGGGCATCGGTTTCATGATGATGCTGGTCGCCGCGCTGATGGGGCTGGTGTTCCTGTCGAACGGCACGGGCCACGATGCCGCGATCGACGACCGCATGGGGGAAGAGGCAAAGGATTTCTGGAGCGACGATCCCGAACGGCGTTAGTCCCGCCGCTCTGGCTATTCCGGCAGCTCTTCGGCGGGATAAAGGCGATAGTCTTCGACCGGCACGCCGCCGACCAGATGTTCCTGAATGATGCGCTCCAGCACCGGCGGCTTGCAACCCCAATACCAGACAGCTTCGGGATAGACGACCGCCAGCGGCCCCGCGGCACAGACCCGCAGGCAATTGGCCTTGCTGCGCATGATCCCGCCCTTGCGGTCTAGTCCCAGTTCGGCCAGCCGCTTTTTCAGATAGTCCCAGCTTTCCAGACCGGCCTTCATCGGGCAGCATTTCGGCTTGGTCTGGTCGGCGCACAGGAAGATATGCCGCGTAAATGGCGCGCCGCCTCCAATCGCGGATAGCGTGGCCTTGGCTTGCGGTACGGCGACATGCGGGCGGACGGCCAGCTCCGGGTCCGCATTATCCGCATGATCCACAGGGTCAGAGGCGTCCGGTGATCCGGGCAATTTCACGCTCGACAATTTTCTCGACCAGACCCGGCATGTTGTCGTCCAGCCATTGCTTGAGCATCGGGCGCATCATTTCGCGCACCATATCCTCCAGCGGATTGGCGGGGGCAGGGGCGGCAGCCTGGCCGGTCGACGTGCTCGCCGCCTCTTGCAAGGCGGAAAAACGGTTGCGGAGCGCATCGGCGGCGGCCCCCGCGATTAATCCTTCGGCGGCGGTTTGCGGGGCGGGTTCCGGCTCGGGGTTCGGCTCGGGCGCCGGTTCCGGTTCGACTGCGGTGAGATCGAGCGGTTCTTCATTGTCCGCCACGTCCACGGGGTCAGCGTAACTGTCGCTGTCGTCGCCGCTGTCCCCATCCCCATCATCATCCCCGTCATCATCCTCGCCGACGGGCGGAAAGGCCTCTTCGACATAGGGCGTATAGGCGTCGTTGTCCGGCTCGCTGTCCGTTTTGGGCAGTTCGGTCACGGTTTCGGGCGCTTGCAGAACGATCGGAGCGGGTTCGGGATCTGTCGCTGGGTGTTCTGTCGTCTCGGGCTCATCAACCTCGAACGCGTCGCTGTCGAGGCTGCGCAGGTCGAAGACGTCGGTGCGCCCTTCGTCCTCCGCTTCCTCTGGCAGATCGGCGGGTGGCCCTTCGTTCCCGCGCGCGCCAAAGGGCGAATGGCGCTGAAACGCATAGGGCGAGAAGCTGGCGGGCCGTTCGGGCACGGGCTGTCCATTCTCGCGCGCGGCGTCGCGCGCGAAAGTGTCAGCCGAGCGCCGCGGCCCGTCTTCCCGCGAAATTACCTGCTTGATCGATCGCAGAATATCTTCGACCGATGCCTCGCCGTCCTTCTGCGCCATGCCATGATCCCCGTCGCGTTTAGTCCGCGGGGATTGTCGCGTCTTGAGCGGGCGTGTCAACGGTACGTGTGGCTTCGGCCACAGGATCCGGTTCGAATCGCCAGTCGAAGATCGAATCGTCGACCGATTCGTAATAGACCGAGGGATCGTAAAGCGGCCGTCCGACATCGAGGTTAAGGTCGTCCGCCTCTGCCATGCCCATCGCGGCCAGAACCGCGAAACCGGCGACATAGGCATTGCGGCGGGCAGTCACCAGCTGCACCTCTGCCGACAGCAATTCGCGTTCGGCGTCCAGAATGTCGAGGATGGTGCGATTGCCGACCGTGTTCTCGGCCCGCACGCCTTCCAGCGAAAGCTGCGCGGCGGATACGGCGGCGCTGGCCGATTCGATCACCTCGTTCGAAGCGCGCCACGCGGTATAGGCGCTGCGCACCTGCGCGATTACGTCGCGTTCGATCGCAATCTCGGTCTCGAACGCCGAGGATGCACGTGCCTGTGCCTGCCGTTCCTGCGCGGCGGGGCGGCCGCCCTGAAAGATCGGCACACTCAGCCGCGCACCCGCCTGTGCCGAGGTTTCGCTTTGCGCGAAATCGGCCCCGATGATGCCATTGCCCAGCGTGCCCATATAATCGGTGTAATCGCCGCCGGTGAAGAGCGAGACGCGCGGCAGGCGCCCCGATCCGGCCACTTCGATATCGTATCGCGCCGCCTGGCTGCGTTCGCGTGCGGCGATCAGGTCGGGATTGTTTTCCAGCGCCACGGCGACGGCCCTTTGCGGATCCGAAGGCAGACCCGGCAGCGGGGGCGGCGCTTCCAGTGCGTCGGGCGTGTCGCCGATCAGCTGGATATAGCGTTCGCGGCTGCCGATCAGGTTCGCCTGCGCCGTGGTCAGATCGCTGCGCGCGATGGCAAGGCGCGATTCGGACTGGGCGACATCGGTTCGGGTCAGATCGCCGATTTCGAACCGGTCGCTGGTCGCATCGAGGTTAACGCCCAGCGCGTCGACATTCTGAAGGTTGAGGCGCACCACGGCTTCGTCGCGGATCACGTCCATATAGGCGCCGACGACCTGGCTGAACACCGACGCCTCGGTCGCGCGTAGGTCGGCGCGGCCTGCCTGAACGCGGGTCTTGGCGGCGCGCACCGAATTCTTGACCGCGCCGCCCGAATAGATCGGCACGTTCAGCTCTACGCTGGAAAAAAGAAGGCGATCGGGGGCCGAGAGCGAGTTTTCGCCCTGCTTCAGATTTTCCGAATACTGTCCCTGCAAGCCGATATCGGGCAGGCCGTCCGCCTTCTGGATCGGCACATTCTCGTCAATCGCGCGCAAATCGGACCGCGCGGCAAGCAGGGTGGGGTTTGTGTTATAGGCACTGGCCAGCGCGCCGCGCAGCGTGTCCGCATGCGCAGCCGACGGCAGCAACGCGCCTGCCAGCATCGATCCGGCCGCACAGGCAAGCAACGCACCCTTCAAAACCGTAACCCCTCCCTTGGATGGCATCAGAAACTCCAGCCTTTCTCTTCCTTGAAATCCGCCAGCACAGGCATGCCGGTTTCCGCCAGCGGTTGCAGCGCCACCGGCGCATTGCTCTCGCCCGAGGCCTTGCGGCCGATGGCAAGGCGGGTCACTCCGCGCGATACCAGACCGGTGACCACGCGGCCCCCGTCGGCAAGCTGGCCGGCAATCGCCTTGGGCAAAGCCTCGACCGCGCCGTCGATGAGGATCAGGTCATAGGGACCGTTCTTCTTGTAACCCGCCGTCAGCGCGCCCTTGTGCCAGTCACCCGCCCTGGCACCTTCGGCGCCTGTCAGCCGCGCATCGCTTTCCACCACGTCGAGCGAAGCGACCATCGGTGCCAGCAGCGCGGCGAGATAGCCGGTTCCGCCGCCGATCAGCAGCGCCTTGTCCGTTCCGGCGGGGCGGGCGGTTTGCAACAGGATCGCCTGCGCAAAGGGAGCCGATAGCGCGCGTCCTTCGCCCAGGGGGACCGAACGGTCCATATAGGCGATGTCGCGCTGGTCGGCGGAGACATAGTGTTCGCGCGCGGTGCTGCCCATCGCGGCCAGCACCTTGGGATCGGTGATTCCGCTGGGGCGCAACTGGCTGTCGATCATCGCCTTTCTCGCCTCGATAAAGCGAGCGATTGCGAAATTGTCGCCCGCTGCGGGCTGCTCAGGCTGGGGGGTCGCGGCACTGGCCATGGGAAATTCTCTCACGCGGATCGCGCCCGTCTATCGGGCCGGGAATGGGTGATATGCGGCGCGAGAGGCCCATTCACGATGAACTGCCTGCGCCAACCGCGCTGCTCTAGTGCATTGCGGCATGATCGCCAAGAGGCGCGAGGGGCATGACGGGCGGACCGGTTCTGCCCCTTCGGAGCGACTTGGCAGGACGCCCCCTTGCCCCTACAGCGCGCCGGAACCCTTATGCTCTGAAACGGGAAGGCACGCGCATGTCGGAAATGGTGGTGATCGAGGAAGAACATCTGGTGGAGAGCATCGCCGATGCGCTGCAATATATCAGCTTCTACCACCCGATGGACTACATCAAGGCGCTGGGCGAGGCCTATGAGGCCGAGATGAACCCCGCCGCCAAGGACGCCATCGCGCAGATCCTGACCAATTCGAAAATGTGCGCCGAAGGGCATCGCCCGATCTGTCAGGATACCGGCATCGTCAACGTGTTCCTGAAATGGGGCCAGAACTGCCGTCTGAATTCCGACAAATCGCTGCAGGATGTCGTCGATGAGGGCGTGCGCCGCGGGTATAACAATCCCGATAACAAGCTGCGCGCTTCGGTGCTGGCCGATCCGGCATTCACCCGCCGCAACACCAAGGACAACACGCCCTGCGTGCTGGATGTCGAAATGGTGCCCGGCGACACGGTCGTGATCGACGTGGCGGCCAAGGGCGGCGGCAGCGAGGCGAAGTCGAAGTTCAAGATGATGAACCCTAGCGACAATATCGTCGACTGGGTGCTGGAAATGATCCCGCAGATGGGGGCTGGCTGGTGCCCGCCCGGCATGCTGGGCATCGGCATCGGCGGCACGGCCGAACACTGCGTGAAGCTGGCCAAGAAGAGCCTGATGGACCCGATCGACATGGGCCAGCTGAAGGCGCGCGGTCCGCAAAACGATATCGAACGCCTGCGGATCGAGATTTTCGACAAGGTCAACGCCATGGGCGTGGGCGCGCAGGGCCTTGGCGGCCTTGCCACCGTGCTGGACGTCAAGATTTTCGACTGGCCGTGCCATGCGGCGAACAAGCCGGTTGCGATGATCCCCAATTGCGCCGCCACGCGCCACGCGCATCTGACACTGGACGGCAGCGGTCCGGCCTATATTCCCGCGCCCGATCTGTCGGCATGGCCCGATGTGGGCTGGAAGCCGTCGAAGGAAGCGAAGCGCGTCGACCTCGACAATCTGACCCGCGAAGAGGTGCAGAGCTGGAAGAACGGCGACCGGCTGTTGCTGTCGGGCTCGATGCTGACGGGCCGCGATGCGGCGCACAAGCGCATTGCCGACATGCTGGAAAAGGGCGAGGAGCTGCCCGTCGAGTTCAAGAACCGCGCCATCTATTACGTCGGTCCGGTCGATCCTGTGATGGGCGAAGTCGTCGGCCCCGCCGGTCCGACTACGGCCACCCGCATGGACAAGTTCACCGATATGATGCTCGACCTTGGCCTGATCGCCATGATCGGCAAGGCCGAACGCGGGCAGGGCGCGACCGAGGTGATCGCCAAGCACAAGGTCGCCTATCTGATGGCGGTTGGCGGCGCGGCCTATCTGGTGGCGCGCGCGATCAAGGATGCGAAGGTCGTCGCCTTTGAAGACCTTGGCATGGAAGCGATCTACGAGTTCCGTGTCGAGGATATGCCCGTAACCGTCGCGGTCGATAGCGAGGGCAACAATGTCCATACGCTGGCTCCGCTGGTGTGGCGCGACAAGATCGCCAAGGAACATTTGCTGCCTGCCACCTAGGGGCAGGAGCGGCTTGAGACCCGTTGCGAGGGCCGGTTTCTTGCCAAGGGGCGCAATTTTGCCCCCTTGGCACACCCGTCTTCGACCAAGCGCCGATCGTGTTCGACCGGCGACTTGCTTCCTATGGCGCGCTTAACCGCTGCGCCCTATGCATAGGGTGATGGAAAACACCGATTACGACCGTCTGGAAGAGGATCAACCGCGCGTTCCGCTGGTCAGCGTCTTGCTGTCCATGGTGGCGTTCTGGGCATGTTATTACCTGCTGGCGACGGCGCGCAGCTATCTGATCGGGTTCGAATTCCAGCAGGAAATGCTGTGGCTGCGGCTTGTGGTCATTCTGGCCAGCCTTGCGGTGACGGTGCTCCTGTGGCTGCTCTTGCGCGGGTTCGACAATAAGCGGCTGTGGCTGCGCTTCGCCGTGGCCTTCGTCGCTGCCCTGCCGGCCTCGCTGCTGCTTGCCGCGATCAATACCGAAGTGTTCCGCGAGGTTGAGGAACGCGCCGTCTATCGCATGAACAAGGATCAGGGGGTGACCGTCCGGCGCGATCAGACGGGCAATATACTGGTCGATATTCCGCAGATTCCCGACGATCTGGACGATCTCGATCCCGCGCTTCCCGCCGAAGTTCAAAAGGCGATGCAGCAAGCTGTCGAAGAAGGCGAAGCGGGGGGCGATCCCATTGTCATCGACAAGGACATGCAGCGCAATCTGTTGTGGGTACAGCTGACCGATATCGCGCTGGGCCGCTATTTCCTGTTGCTGGCATGGGCCGCGTTGTATTTCGCCATGACCCAGGCCGAACATGCGCGTGCCGCCGAACGGCGCGAAGGCGAATACAAGCGCGCGGCCAAGGCGGCGGAGCTGAAATCGCTTCGCTATCAGGTCAATCCGCATTTCCTGTTCAACACGCTCAACTCACTGTCGGCGCTGGTGATGACCGATCGCAACGAACAGGCCGAAACGATGATCCAGACGATCAGCACATTCTATCGCCGGTCGCTGTCCGGCGATCCGGTCGGCGATGTGCCGCTGGCCGAAGAGATCGAGCTGCAACGTTTGTATCTGCAGATCGAGGCAGTGCGCTTTCCCGACAGGCTGCGGACCGCGATCGACGTGCCGCAAGAGCTTGAGCGGGTACTGGTGCCGGGTATGATCCTGCAGCCCTTGATCGAGAATTCGGTCAAATATGCCGTCGCGCCGGTCAACCGGCCCGTCACTATCTTCATCTCCGCGATCGAGGAATATGGGCGGCTTGTCATAACGGTGGCTGACAATGGCCCCGGGTCGGGCGAAAAGAGCGCTCAGCGGGCAAGCAATTCATCTGCGGGCAATCCGGCGGGCGGCAGGAACGGGTTCGGCATCGGGCTTGCCAATGTCCGCAACCGGCTTGAGACCCGTTTTGGCAAGGATGTCTCGGTCGTCAGCGGGGATACAGGCCATGGCTGGCGGACCGTGATCCGCATGCCGCTGGAGAAGAATACGCGGGGGGAATAGCGAATGACCGAGGGATCGGGCGGCGGATCGGGCGAGAGCCAGATCCTGTCCACGCTGATCGTCGATGACGAGCCGCTGGCGGTGGAACGCATGCAGGTTATCTGCGCGCGGCTCGATTGTCTGCGCATCGTCGGGACCGCAGGCGACGGCGCGGCAGCGCTGCGCATGATCGACGCGCTGAAACCCGAACTGATCCTGCTCGACATGACCATGCCCGAAGCCGACGGGCTGGCGGTCGCGCGGCGCATTGCCGAGGTTGTGCCCGATCCGGCAGAGCGGCCCGTGGTCGTATTCGTCACCGCGCATGACAGTTTCGCAGTAGAGGCATTCGACCTCGATGCGGTCGATTATGTGTTGAAACCGGTCGCGCAGGACCGTCTGGAGCGCGCAATTGCCCGCGCATTGGCGCGCCGGGGGACGGGTTCGGCCACCGGCGCAGAGCCAAGGCAGGCGTGGATTTCCGAATTCTGGGTGCCCCACCGATCAGAACTGCTGCGCGTCGGGGTCGAGGAAGTGCACCGCATCGATGCCGAGCGCGATTATGTGCGCCTGCATGTGCCGGGCGGCAGCCATCTGTTGCTGGAAACGATCACATCGCTCGAACAGCGGCTCGACCCTGCGAAATTCATCCGCGTTCACCGGTCCACCATTCTGCGGCGCGATACGATCACGGGTCTGCGCCATGACGGGCTGGGCGTGTGGTCGGCCGAACTGGGTGAGAAGGAACCGGTGCGGATCGGCCGCACCTTTCTGAAATCGGTGAAATCGATGGCGGGCCGTTAACCGCAGTCCCGTCTGGCAAGATGCGGCGAACCAAAAAAGTGGCCGGCGCAATGGCCGGCCCAGGGGAAATGTCGTGTTCTTGTCCGCCGCCCTGGCGGAAGGCATAGCCGGCCCGGGGGACTGAACCGGACCGGCTATTTACAAACGGCTCGGGATTAGCCGCCGTAACGGGCGCTGCTTACTGCGGAAGCATATTGCTGTTCGCTCTTCCGCAGGGCGATCTTCTTGCAAGCGGTGCGCTGGCTGGCTTCTGCCGCCGAGCTGCCGCCCTTGAAATCGGAACAGACCGAAGTGACGGCGCGGTCGAGGCGCTTCTTCAGCTCTGTCTGGCCGGCTTCGGTCGTCAGATCGAGCCCTGCATAGGACACGACTGCGGTGTTCGCTTCCTCGGCCATTGCAACCTGCGGGGCGGCCATGGCGAGAACCGGCAGTGCAGCCATGATCATCAGTTTCTTCATGGGTTTCTCTCCTCTTCTACTGCGGCTCTCCGGTGCTCTCCGGTGCCTCGCTATTCTGGATAGAGGAGTTGCCCGCGCCCCGCCGCAATCGCTCTGCCAAGCGGCGCGACCGGTCTGCCAGCGGCATTCTTCGTCTATGAACGACCTACATCGACCGTCGAACGACATGAAGTTTTACAGAAAGGTTACACGCTGGAAGATTCGCATAGGCGAAGCGGTGGTCCGAACGGGTGGGTTTCCATCGCGGGCAAGTTCGCGTTAAGCATGCAAAGTGGCTCTGATCCTTCTCTTCGTGCTGGGCGTCGGCAATTTCGCGATGCACAAGGCGGTGCTGGAAAGCGGCCACCCGCTGCTTGGCCAGTTGCCATGGTTCGTGCATATGCTGGGCGGACGGTTCGGCCTGCTGGTCGAATATCTGCTGCTGACGGCGGCAATGCTGGTCACCTATAATACCGACGGTGCGGGGGGCAGCGGGGCGGCGCTGGCCTATTTCGGCTATACGATCGCCAATGCGCTGGCAGCGTGGCTGATCATCACGCGGCGCGTATAGCCGGTCGGGCGGGAACCCGACGGGCGGTTCCGGCGATTTAGGGCTATGACAGAACCCCAGGACATCTGGCTGGTCGCCAATCCGGCCAGCGGCAGCAATGACGACGATGCGCTGAACGCGCTATCCGACCGGTGCGAACGGGCGGGTTTGTGCCTGACGCGGAAAATTGCCTTTCCGGACGAGGATTTGCCGACGCCGGCCGAACTCGACGCGGCAGGGATCGGAACGATCGCCGTTTTCGCGGGCGACGGCACGATCAATGCGCTGGTCACCGCGCTGGACGGATGGGGCGGTGCGGTGCTGGTGCTGCCGGGGGGCACGATGAACCTGCTGTCGATCCGGCTGCACGGTCCAAGGTCGAGCGAGGAGATCGTCGATGCCGTCGTCACCGGCGATGCGCGCCGCGTGCGCCTTTCGACCGTGCGATGCGGCGATCACATGGCGCTGGCCGGTTTGCTGGCGGGCCCCGCCACAGCGTGGGGCGACGTGCGCGAGGCGATGCGCGATCTGGATGTGCCCGCCATGGTTGGCGAAACGGTCGAGGCGGTCAGCGAATCAACCGAAGGCGCGCATGTCCATTGCTCCGAACCGGCAGCGGGCAGGGCGGAAGGCTATCCATTGCTGATGTTGACGCCCGAAGACGGGAATTTTTCGGTGAAGGGCTATTATGCCGAAGGGATCGTCGACTATGCACGGCAGGGACTGGCCATTTTGCGGCGCAATTTCCGCGAAGGGCCGCATGACGATCTGGGGAATTTCACGACTATGCTGGCCACAAGCGATAACGGCACCGCAATCCCGCTGCTGGTGGATGGCGAGCGGCAGGATGGCGCCGCGCAATTGCGCTTTACGCTGGGCGCATGCGGCGTGGACCTGATCGCCACGGGGGCCTCGTAATGGCGGGCGGCACTAAGGCGCTGATCTTTCATCTCTCGGATATTCATTTCGGGCTGGTCGATCAGGCCGCGATCGACTGGACCAAGGCCGAAATTGCGCGGATGAAGCCCGACGCGGTGGCGATCACCGGCGATCTTACGATGCGCGCGCGGCACCGCGAATTCGATGCGGCGACGGCATGGATCAATTCGCTGGAAGCGCCGGTGACGGTGGAAGTGGGCAATCACGACATGCCCTATTTCAACCTGTTCGAACGGTTTACCGACCCCTATCGCCGGTTCAACGGCATGAAGGACAAGGTGGAGGCCGAGATCGACCTGCCCGGCCTTGCCATCGTATCGCTGAACACCGCGCCGCGCGCGCAGCCGCGCTGGCCGTGGAGCTATGGCTTTGTCACCGATCACCAGCTGGAAAAGACGCTGAAGGCCATCGACGCCCTGCCCGCGGGCATGAAAGTCGCGGTCGCCTGCCATCACCCGCTGGTAGAGGCAGGGACGCGCGGCAAGGCGCTGACCAAGGGCGGCAATCATGCGCTGGCCGAACTGGCAAAGCGCAAGGTGGTGGCCGTGCTGTCGGGCCATGTGCACGACGCATTCGACATGGTGGCCGACACGCCCAATGGCCCGATCCGCATGATCGGCGCGGGCACCTTGTCGCAGCGTGTCCGTTCGACCCCGCCCAGCTTTAACGAGCTGCACTGGGACGGCGAGACTTTCGAAGTGGTCGTCCGCAATCTGGAAGAAGTGCCGACGCGCGACATGCAGATCGACGAAGTGCCCGAAGATGCCATGCCCCCGCGCGAACCGGACGAGCCGGTGGCACCGGTAGGGCGCGTTCCGGCAGAAGATCCGCCGGTGCATTGACTGCGGGAAACAGCGAACCAACGAAAAAGGGCGGCCCCGTACGGGTGCCGCCCTTTCCGTTTGGCGTAAGCCTGTAGCGGATCAGCGCTTGCTGAACTGGAAGCTACGACGTGCCTTCGCACGGCCGTACTTCTTACGCTCGACCACGCGGCTGTCGCGGGTGAGGAAGCCTTCGGCCTTCACGGTGCTGCGCAGCGCGGGTTCGAAGCGCGACAGCGCCTGCGAGATACCGTGCTTCACGGCGCCGGCCTGACCCGACAGACCGCCACCCTTGACGGTGGCGACGATGTCGTACTGGCCTTCGCGGTCGGTAACCTGGAAGGGCTGGTTGATCACCAGGCGCAGGGTCGGACGTGCGAAATACACTTCCTGATCGCGGCCGTTGACGGTGATCTTGCCGGTGCCGGGCTTCAGCCACACGCGGGCCACGGCGTCCTTACGACGGCCGGTGGCATAGGCGCGGCCATACTGGTCCACTTCCTTGTCGCGCAGCGGCGCGGCGGGAGCGGCAGGCGCGACGGTTTCTTCGCCAGCGTCGGCCAGTTCGGCAGTGTTGGTCAGATCCTTCAGGTCCGACAGATCGTTGACTTCGTTCTCGGCCATCACGCGCTAACCTTGTTCTTGCGATTGCGGGCGGCAACGTCCAGCACTTCGGGCTGCTGCCCGTCATGCGGATGCTCGGTGCCGGCATAGAGGTGCAGGGCCTTCATCTGCTGACGGCCCAGCGGTCCGCGCGGGACCATACGCTCGACAGCCTTTTCAAGGACGCGTTCGGGGAAACGGCCTTCCAGCACCTTGGCGGGGCTGGTTTCCTTGATGCCGCCGGCATAGCCGGTGTGCTTGTAATAACGCTTGTCCTGCAGCTTGTTGCCGGTGAAGCGCACCTTGTCGGCGTTGATCACGATGACGTGATCGCCGCAATCGACGTGGGGCGTAAAGCTCGGCTTGTGCTTGCCGCGCAGGATGTTGGCGATGATGGTGGCAACACGGCCGACCACCAGACCTTCGGCATCGATAATATGCCATTTCTTTTCGACCTCGGCCGGTTTGATCGACCGGGTCTGGGTGCTGAGCGCCTTCATGGCTTTCAGTTCCTTTGGTTGAATTGTTCATGCACCGCGCAGACCGAAACGATTCGGCATCGGCGCGAAGTGGGCGCGCTTTTGCCGTTCGGGCGCGTCAAGTCAAGCGAAACCGCGCGATTGCAGAGAGGTAAAATAATACCGCGAGCTATTTGGGAGCGCGGTCTAGCCACCCCGTGGTGGTCGCGCCATCCCCTTGTCCGCCCGCCATTCGGCATGGCAGTTCGCGTGGCAAAGCACGCCGATCAGCGCCAGTAGCGCATAGACGGGAAAAGGCTCCCCGCCGCCCTGCTTCAGGCTTTCGATGATGATGCCGAACGGAAAAAGCCCGGCGGCAAGCCATGTCAGATAGCGGAGCGCGCGGGCGTGCTCTTGGAACATAGGGTGATAGGTCCTGTCGGTGATACGATCCGGCATCAGACCTATCGCAACATGCTTCACAAATGCTGAACGCTGCGGCGATGCGCGCGGCAAATGCGACCGGATCAGATCGTCGCCAACCATTCCCGCATCGAAGTGCCCGTTGCGTCGCAGCTCCAGCCCGAAATGGCAGGCGTGTCATAGGGATGGAGCGATTCCAGCCGCGCGACGGCGCGATCGAGCAGGTCGGCGCGGGTCTTGAACAGGGCGGCACATTCCCGGCCCTCTCCCCGCTCACCGTTCCAGATATACAGCGAGCGGACCGGCAGCAGATTGGCACAGGCGATCAGCCTTTCGTCCAGCAATTGTCCGGCAATGGCGGAGGCGCTGTCCTCATCCGCGAAGGGACACCAGATCAGCGCTGCGCCCGCGTCGGTCACCGCAGCGCGCTTCCCGGCATGCGGTCGCGAAAGCCCATCGCGTGCGCGCCCCATACTGTTACGCAGACCAGCAGTGCGCCGAACAGCTGATGCGCGACGGCCACCCAAAGCGACACACCCGACCAGACGGTCGCGATGCCCAGCAGGATCTGGCTGCCGAAGACGATATGGATCGCAACCGAAATGGGCCGCTGTGTCGCGCGCAAACGGCGCGCCATCACGATCAGGAAGCCGACCGTGATCCATGCCCACCAGCGATGGATGAAATGCACCATGAACGGATCGGCCGTAAAAGCATGCCATGCCCCCAGCGACCAATCGACGCCTTCGGGAAAGAACGAACCCTGCATCAACGGCCAGCTGTTCAGCCATCCGCCACCCGCGACAAAACCCGCGTTCAGCCCCGCCATCCACGCGCCATACAGCAATTGCAGCGCCACCACGCCCAGGACCGCCAGCGGAAAGCCCCGCAGCCCCGCGCGTGGCTGTCCCTGCGCATAATTGCCAAGGTCCAGCGCGGTCCACACCAGACCGCCCAGCGTGAAGAACGCCGTCATCAGATGGATCGACAGCCAGTAATGGCTGACATCGGTGCGACCCAGCTCCTGCGCCTCTGCCCCGACGCCCGAGCTGACCATCAGCCAGCCGAATACCCCCTGCAACCCGCCCAGCGCCAGCAGCGCGACCAGCCGGTGCTTGAAGCCGATCGGAATCGCGTTCCGTGCCCAGAAAAACACCAGAGGCACCACGAAAGCCACGCCGATAAAGCGACCCAGCAGCCGGTGCAGCCATTCCCAGAAATAGATGAACTTGTAATCGGCCAGCGTCATGCCCGCCGGGCCGTTCACCTGCGTATATTCGGGGATCTGGCGATAGGCATCGAATTCGGCCTGCCATGCCCGATCGCTGAGCGGCGGCAAGGCGCCCGTTACGGGCTTCCATTCGGTGATCGACAGGCCCGATTCGGTCAGCCGCGTAATGCCGCCGACCAGCACCATGGCCACGACCAGCGCCGCCATGAAATAGAGCCAGCGCGCAATCGCATGGGGGCGGGCAGGGCCGTAATTGGCCACCGCGTTGACAGGAATGCCTTCGTTATACGGTTTCACAGCGCGGTGCTTTGCCACAAATGCCGGAATTCGCAAGGGTTTGCCGATAAGCCATTGCCATTCGCCCATGTTACATTATATCATCCAGCGAAATGAAGACCCATTCTCCCTCTTGTTCGCATTCGCCAGCGGATCGCGATGCCCGTTCGCGCCTAGACCGGCTGGGCATCATCCTGTCCGGTGCCTGCGCGATTCACTGCATCGCAGGCCTGGCGCTTGTCGGCCTGTTGGGTCTTGGCAGCCTGGGCGAGGGGCATTCGTTTCTTTTCGCGCCTGAAATTCACAAATACGGGCTGGTGGCCGCCATTGTCGTCGGCGCGCTGACGATCGGGCTGGGGGCGATCCGCCATGGCCATGTGCTGCCGCTGGTGCTGGGCGCGCTGGGCATTGCGCTGATGGCGATTGCCGTTGCCGGACCGCATGGCGTGACCGAAGCGGTGCTGACCATCGCGGGCGTCAACGTTCTGGCGCTGGGGCATATTCTGAACATCAGGGCCTGCTCGCCGCGGCGCTAACCCGCTCGCCGCAGCGCTGACCCGTTCGCCGGAGCGCTGAAGCCGCCTGTTTCACTTGAACTGCGGCCCGCTGGCGCTATGTCGCCTTGCATGGCTCCGAATTCCAACATGATCGCGATCACGGTGAACGGGGAAACCCGTCGCGTGCCCGAAAACACCAGCATCGCGCATCTTGCCCGCATGCTCGAACTCGATCCCGCGAAGGTCGCGGTCGAATGCAACCGCCATGTCATTCCCCGCACCACGCTGGAAACGGTGACCCTGCACGACGGGGACGAGCTGGAGATCGTCCATTTCGTCGGCGGCGGCGATCATCAGGACGCGGTGAAGGCGGACGACAGCTGGACCGTGGCGGGCCGCACGTTTCGGTCGCGGCTGATCGTGGGCACCGGCAAATACAAGGATTTCGCCCAGAACGCCGCTGCTTTGGAAGCGAGCGGCGCCGAAATCGTCACCGTCGCGGTGCGCCGCGTCAATGTGTCGGACCCCAAGGCGCCGATGCTGACCGATTTCATCGACCCCAAGAAAGTCACCTATCTGCCCAATACGGCGGGCTGCTTCACGGCAGAGGACGCGATCCGCACGCTGCGTCTGGCGCGTGAGGCGGGCGGCTGGGATCTCGTCAAGCTGGAAGTGCTGGGCGAGGCCAAGACGCTTTATCCCAACATGACCGAAACCCTGCGCGCGACCGAGGTTCTGGCCAAGGAAGGCTTTCTGCCGATGGTTTATTGCACCGACGATCCCATCGCGGCCAAGCAGCTGGAAGACGCGGGCGCGGTGGCGGTGATGCCGCTGGGCGCGCCGATCGGTTCGGGGCTGGGCATCCAGAACCGCGTGACGATCCGCCTGATCGTCGAAGGGGCCAGCGTGCCGGTGCTGGTCGATGCGGGCGTGGGCACGGCATCGGATGCGGCGGTCGCGATGGAACTGGGCTGTGACGGGGTGCTGATGAACACCGCTATTGCCGAGGCGAAGGACCCGATCCTGATGGCCCGTGCCATGAAGCTGTCGGTAGAGGCAGGGCGCGCTGCCTATCTGGCGGGGCGCATGGGGCAGCGGCGCTATGCCGATCCGTCCAGCCCGCTGGCGGGGCTGATCTAGCCAGCCCTGAAACGGCCCTTGCGTTAAGGCCCCTCTTTAACCCGATGCTAACCCTCTGCCGCGAAAAATGGCGGCAGTGAACGGACCCGTGCGAATCGCGCGGGGGGCGACGGCATCGGGCGAACATCCTCGTCCGGCAAACATCCTCGTCCAGCAAGCAGGGGAAACACCGGATGGGCTATCTCGACACGGCAAGTCTGGCCATTGCCGAGATGCGCGAATTCGCCGAATTCGATCCGGCCGAACAACGCTATATCCGCCGCAGCCTCGACGTCGGGCTGGCGCGCGCCGATGCCTTTGAACGCTGGGCGCGCGACGATCGGGAAACCGCGTCGATCCGCAGGCAATCGCTGGCCTATCAGGAGCTGAACGCCCTGCGCGGGGCCGTGCCCAGTTCGCGCAACGATACGCGGCTCGACAGCTATATCGGGCGGCTGGTGCGCGTGTCGCTGTTCGATCTGGGCGAGGGGTGCCTGTTCGGCTTTTCCGCCTATCGCTTTTTGTACGAGCGTTTGCTGGGCCCCGAATCGCGGCCATGGCTGCCCGCGGCCTTCTGCGCCGCCGCCGCGCTGCCGCAGATCCAGCCCGAACGCCGCAAGCAATTGCTCCATTCGATCAGCGAAGCCGCCGCCTGCGCACCGGGCTGGTCGCGCCGCAAGCCGGGGTTCTTTCCCGATTTTCTGCCTGCGGACGAGGAACTGGGGCTGGACGAGGGCTGAGCCGCGTTCGCCAACGACTGGCCACGGGTGACAAAGGTGACAGCTGTCACCCGGCTGTCACCCGCCGCAAAGCCGCAGGAATGCGGTGTTTTCACCGACCGGCTGTCGGGTGACACATGGGCGGATGTGCGCAGTTCCGGCGATGTCAAAAAGCGTTGGCGCAAACAGCTAACGCCCCGTCGGCGTGTAGGACAGCGGATTTTGCGGCCATGGCGGGGGTAGCCGCCCGTGAATTAGGGTTAGCATTGCGCAGCAAGCGGAGCGCTAATTCGCCAGAGGCGGTGCCCCGGCTGACGGACGCAAGGGCGACAACGCCCGCAGCGATCCGTTCAACGTGACAGCCGCGGCTGTGACGTGGCTGCGGCAGCTTTCGGGCGCTTGGTTTTCACGCGTTCATGACTGGAATGGGAGGGAAAGCTGAACTTTAATTCTTGCGTGCTCTAACGAAGATCGCCTGCAACGACATATTCTCGCCTAGGGAGCAACGTCACGATCTCGCACCACTGTTCGCGACATAGTTAGATATCCAGTGCCATCGGGAATGTTTGTGGTCTCGATCTCCGCTCTGAATTTTGCGTGTTTGCCGACAAACCTTGCAACCCACGGCGCGGCCATTGGGTAGAAAACCATTGTCTCGGCTGATCGAACAATTGTCCGATTCAACCCTAGGATTTCCTGACGTGGCGGCCTCAGCACCGTGAAACTGAAGCGTTCAAATGTCGGTTCCAATTTCCTGCCGGACAGTTCGATACGCGGACAAATCCTAACGGCAAGCTTAGGCGTGAGGGGCACGACCCGATTCACAAGACGTGGGTCGCGGCTTGCTTCTACAGCCACCGGAAAATCGCTGGTGAAAAATGGGGTTTCGGCATGCTCATTGATCAAGATATCCCAATGAAAATTCCCGTACGCGGTCACATGATCGATGATGTTACTAATGCCGATCGCCTGCGGGTAACGTGCGTTTATATCGAAGACGAGGGAGCCTTCATCAATCAACTCTGCAACGGATTTCTCACCCAATTCGGGCGGCACCGGGTCAAATTCTCCCGCGCGATCCAGCAACTTCGCTTCGATCGGCAGCCCTGCCTCGTATGGCGCGCATCCAAGTCGCATGCCTGCTGGCGAGCAACACATCACGAAGGCGACGAAGCTCGCAATGACGAAGACAGCGTCGGGATCAACCTTACCTCGTTCTAAGGTGGCGCAAGCCCAGTTGTATTTGGGCTCGAACAGTTTCGCGAACTCTTCGATCATTCGCGGCTCGGAAAGGAAGGCATTGGTGTTGCCGTCCTCGATCCGACACACATCCTCGGCGCCACAGAAAAACTTTCGCCCATCCGTCTTTCGGAAGGCGTGCATCTTTTTCCCGTCAAGGTCAGCCGCATAGAACCGTTTCAGGTGAACTTGGGAAACGTAGTGGTCGAGCGGCATGATCTTATGAGGCTGAACAAAAAGAGGCCGCCAATGTCTACATTAGCGGGGGCAATTTCCAAAACCGGTCGTTTCCAGACAGACCGCCTTTAGCCCGAAAACCCGAAAACCCGCCTAGCGATACATCCCCTCCAGCCGCGCGCCATAGCGTTCGCGCAGCTTGTGGCGGCGGATTTTGATCGAGGGGGTCATTTCCTCGTTCTCGATGGTGAAAGCCTCTTCGGCCAGCATGATGCGGCGGACTTTTTCGATCACCGACAGATCGTTGTTCACGCGGTCGACCGCTTCGCGCACGGCGGCGGCGAATTCGGCGTTCTCGCGCCAGCCGGTCCAGTCGCCGGTGCGGCCATGGGCCTCGCCCCATTCGCGGGCCCAGTCGGCATCGGGCACGATCAGCCCGACCAGATAGGGTTTGCGGTCGCCATAGACCATGGCCTGCCCGATTTCGGGCTGCAGGGTCAGCATCCCCTCAACGCGCTGGGGCGCGACATTGTCGCCCTTGTCGTTGATGATCATGTCTTTCTTGCGGTCGGTAATGACGATGCGGCCGCGCCGGTCGATATGGCCGATGTCGCCGGTGTGCAGCCAGCCGTCTTTCAGCGCGCGCGCGGTTTCCTCGGCATTGCGCCAGTATCCGTGCATCACCAGCTCGCCCCGCACAAGGATTTCGCTATCCTCGGCAATGCGGACCTCCACGCCCCGCAGCGGCGTGCCGACCGTATCCATCTTCAGCCCCGAACGCGGGCGGTTCACGCTGATGATCGGGCCGGATTCGGTCTGCCCGTATCCCTGCAGCAGCGGCATGCCGAGGCCGGTGAAGAAATAGCCGATTTCGGGCGTCAGCGGCGCGCCGCCCGATACCAGCGCCTTGACCCTGCCGCCGAACTTGGCCCGCGCCTTGGGGCGCAGCACGCGTTCCAGCAGCGCGTCTTCGGCATGGTCGATCAGCGGACGCGATTTGCCAAGGCCCTTGCGCTCGGCCAGCCTGCTGGCGCGCATGGCCATGGTTTCGGCCAGCTTGCCCTGCTTCGCCAGCTGTTTCAGGATGCGGGTGCGCAAAACCTCGAACAGGCGGGGGACGACGACCATGATCGTCGGCTGCACTTCCTCGATATTGCCGGCCAGCTTGTCGAGCCCTTCGGAATAGAAGATCTGTGCGCCCAGTGCGATCGGGAAAGCCTGACCGCCGGTATGTTCATAGGCATGGCTGAGGGGGAGGAAGGAGAGGAACCGCTCTTCCTCCCACCCGAAATCGTTCGCGATCACATCGCCCGCGCCCGCCGCATTGTGCAGCAGCGCGCCATGGTGCTGGCGCACGCCGCGCGGCAGGCCGCCGGTGCCGCTGGTATAGATGATGCAGGCCGGATCCTCGCGCTTGATCCCCGCGACCCGCGCGTCGACCGCATGGCGCGCCAGTTCGGCATCGCCGGTCAGCAGCGAGGCCATATCGTGATAGATCACGTTCTGCGGCGGGCGGATCGGCTCCATCGCGATGACGAACTCGGCGCAATTGCTGGTCACCACGGCGGGCATCAGGTTTTTTGCCAGCTTTGCGCCCGAAACGATCACCGCGCGCGCGCCCGAATTCTCGATCACATGCTGGTGATCGTTGACCGTATTGGTGGTGTATGCGGGGACGGTGATCAGCCCCGCCGCCATGATCGCCAGATCGGCAATGCACCATTGGGGGCGGTTTTCGCTGACCAGCAGGACGCGGTCACCCTTTTGCAGGCCCAGTTGCAGCAGCGATTGCGACAACAGGCACACCTGCCGCGACACTTCGGCCCAGCTGAGCGAGTGCCATTCGCCATCGGCCTTGGCGAACAGGAAGGGGGCATCGCCCAGCACATCGGCGCGTTTCAGGAACAGCGCGACAAGGTTCTGTGCATTCTCGATATCCGCCAGCGTAAAGCCGTGCGGGCCGTGCCTGTCGGGATGTCCCGGATTGCCGTGCGCCATAATGCCTTTGTCGACCTCTTCCTCTGCGGTGCGGTGCCCGTCTGCGCAGGGCTGCCGTGTGCCGTTTCAGCATCTAGGGCGGGTGGGGCTTTCCGGCAAAACGGGGGTTTCTGGCAGGATGGGTGCTTCTGCCGGTCAGGGGGTGACCATCGCCCCCTCGCTGCGCGGATCGGCTGCGCCCACGGGCCGGCCATCGACCCATTCGACGGCATTCGCCTTGAGCCTGCCGGGCATGGTGGTGGCATCGTCATGCCCCAATGCGCGGAACGCGGGCAGCATGGCTTCCAGTTCGGTGCCTTCCTCTACCATCAGCGTGTCGCCGGGGGCGTACAGGAAGGGCAGGGCGATCGCGTCCTGCGCGGACAGGCCCCAGTCGACCACGCCGATGATCGCCTTGGCGACCTGCACGATGATGGTCGACCCGCCTGCCGCACCGACCGCAAGGCGCGGCTTGCCGTCGGGGCCGTAGACGATGGTGGGCGACATGGACGAACGGGGGCGCTTGCCCGCTTCCACCCGATTGGCGACGGGCTTGCCGTTTTCGGTGGGCGAGCGGGCGAAATCGGTGAGTTCGTTGTTGAGGTAATAGCCGTTGACGAACAGGCCCGATCCGAAGGCCGCCTCGATCGTGGAAGTCTCGCTGACGATCATGCCGTCGGCATCGGTGACGACGAAATGGCTGGTGCCGTGTTCGGCCTGCGCGGCTTGCGGTGCATGGGCAAGCGATGCGCCCGCAGGCATGCCCGCACTGGCGCTGGCCATGGTGGTGCCCGCATCGATCAGCGCGCTGCGGCGGGCGAGGTAATCGGGATCGGTCAGCCCCGCGACGGGCACCGCCACGAAATCGCTGTCGGCCAGATATTGCTCCCGATCGGCATAGGCGAGGCGTTGGGACTCGGCGAAGAGGTGCCAGCCGGTGGGCGTGTCGGGGCCATGGGATGCCATGTCAAAGCGTTCCAACTGCTTCAGAATGGCAAGCACGGTCGTCGCGCCCGACGATGGCGGGCCCATGCCGCAGATGGTGTATACGCGATAGGTGCCGCAGACTGCGTCGCGCCGCTGTGCGCGATAGGCGGCGATATCCTCCACCGTCATATCGGCGGGATTGACCGGGGCGCCCTGCACGGCGGCGGCGATGCTGGCGGCGTTGTCGCCGCGATAGAACGCGTCCGGTCCTTCTGCCGCGATGCGTTCCAGCATGGCGGCGAATGCGGGGTTGCGGATGGTCGAACCGACCGGCGCGGGGTCGCCATCGGGATAGAACAGCGCGCGCGCCTCTGCCGATAGCGGGCCGGTCAGCTTTGCGGCGGCTAGCGTGTTGTGAAGGCGCGGCGTGACCACGAAACCCTCGCGCGCAAGCTCTATCGCGGGGCGGAAGATCTGCGACCATGGCAGGCGGCCGTGGTCGCGGTGCGCCAGCGCCATCATCGCGACATTGCCCGGAACGCCGGTGCTTTTGCCGCCGGGCCAGGCTTGCGGAAAGGACATCGGCTGGCCGTTCTGCATGAACCGGTCGGGCGTGGCGGCGGCGGGGGCGGTTTCGCGCCCGTCATAGGTTACCGGCTGCCCGTCGCCGGTGTCGAGGACGAGGAAGCCGCCCCCGCCGATCCCCGAACTTTGCGGTTCGACCACGTTCAGCGCCAGCAGCACGGCAAATCCGGCATCCAGCGCATTGCCCCCTTCGCGCAGGATGCGTGCGCCTGCATCGGCGGCGCGGCGGTCGGCGGCGCTGACGACACCGCCCGCATGGGGCCCCTTATCTGGCTGGCTCAGCTCACTCGGCGCGGGAGGAGCGCTAGCCAGATCGACCGGCGCGGCGCAGCCCGCCAGCAGTGCCGCGAGGAGAAAGGCGGGCAGAGCGCGCATCGTCATTCGCTCCCCACCGCTTCGGCAATCGTCGCGAAACCGTCGCGCTTCATCAGCGCGGGTAGGCCGCGGGTGATGGCGGCGGCAATGCCCGGCCCTTCATAGACCATCGCGCTGTAAAGCTGCACAAGGCTGGCGCCCGCGCGGATGCGTTCCCATGCGTCTTCGGCCGTGGCGATCCCGCCGATGCCGACCAGCGGCACTTTGCCGCCACTTGCCTTGCGGAAATCGCGCAGCCGTTCCAGCGCCATCTGTTTCAGGGGCGCGCCCGACAGCCCGCCCGCTTCGCCCGCATGGCGCGATTGCAGCGCGGGGCGTTCGATGGTGGTGTTCGAAATCATCAGCGCGCCCAGCCCCTTGTCCACCGCGATACGGGCGATGGCGTCGATATCCTCGGGCAGCAAATCGGGCGCGACTTTCAGGAAAACGGGCACATCGCTGCCGCGCGCATCCATCACCACGTCCAGCAATCCGCCCAGCGCCTCGGGGTCTTGCAGGGCGCGCAGTCCGGGCGTGTTGGGGCTGGAAATATTGACCGCCAGATAGGACGCATAGGGAGCCATGGATCGGGCCATGATCGCATAATCGCTGACGCGGTCGGCGCTGTCCTTGTTCGCGCCGATATTGATGCCGACGATGCCGGCCTGCCCCGCGCGCCGTTTCATCCTTTGTTCGACGGCGACCTCGCCTTCGTTGTTGAATCCCATGCGGTTGATCACCGCGCGGTCCTCTTCCAGCCGGAACAGGCGCGGGCGCGGATTGCCCGCCTGCGGCTTGGGGGTCACCGAACCAAGCTCGGCAAAGCCGAAGCCGCAGCGCAGCAGCGCATCGGGGACTTCGCCGTTCTTGTCGAAACCCGCCGCCATGCCGACCGGATTGGGAAAGCGCAGACCCGCGACCTCTATCGCCAGTGCCGGATCGGGGCGCGGCGGGCTGGCCAGCAGCGACGAGGGCAGCGATTTCAGTGCCGCCAGCGCCAAGCCATGGGCGTTTTCGGCATCGAGGCGGAAGATCAGCGGACGGAGCAGCGAATAGGCCATATGGCCATATTGCGTATGCGAGACGGGGCGCGCTGTCGAACGCTTTTCCGCTTGTGTTTGCCTCTTGCCGCGCGATGCGGCACTGATGACGAGATAGTTTCAATTGCACTTAACCGGGAGACGCCCCTTGACCCAGTTCCGCCGCCTATCCGCCCTGTTGCTTTGCAGCGGTTCGGCCCTGTTCCTGACCGGCAATTCCAACGGCGTGGCCCAACCGGCGGCGCAAGCTGCTGCGCAAGCTGTTGCGCAACAGGTAACGGGCAGCCCCGCGATCACCGATGCGATCCCCGCCGCGCAAATGGCCATGGTGAATGCCGCCATCGAGGCAGGCGATATCAATGCGTTCTTTCAGGCCTATGAGGAAGCGGGCCTGTCGTTCAGCCCGATGACCAAGACTTCTCGCGGCATTCGCGACGAAGATTACGGCAAGTGGAACGATCCCTCGCTGGCTGCCGATCTGCGCGAACACGCGATGGACCGCGCCTTTCTGTCGAGGATGGAAGCAGGTTTCGATCCGGCAAGGCTGGAAGGGCAGGATGCGCTGTCCTATCGCCTGTTCAAATCCGCGATGGAGCGGCAGGAAGCGCTGACCCCGTATCGGGAGAACGGCTATATCTTCAACCAGATGTTCGGCGCGCAAAGCGGCATCCCCTCGTTCCTCGTCAATATGCACCGCATCGGTAACGAGGAAGAGGCCGACGCCTATATCGAGCGGATTGCGGGCATCGGCCCCTATCTCGACGGGCAGACCAAGCGCGCGGTGCAGCGCGCGCAGGCAGGCGTGATTCCGCCGCGCTGGGTCTATCCCTATGTGATTTCGGATATCGACAATCTGATCACGCCAGCCGGCCCCGACTATGCAGGCAATGCGATCATCGACGATTTCCGCGAGAAAATCGCCAAGCTCGACGGGGTGGACCAGAAGGAGCTGACTGCCGAGGCCATCGCCGCATGGGAAGCAAGCGCGCTGCCCGCATATAAATTGCTGCGCGCCGTGATGGTCGAACAGCAGGCCAAAGCGGGCACCGACGATGGCGTGTGGCGGCTGCCCGATGGCGACAAATATTACGCGGCCCTGCTCAAGAGCTATACGACCACCGACCTGCCTGCCGACCAGATCCACCAGATCGGTCTGGACAATGTCGCGCGCATTCATGACGAGATGCGCGCGATCATGAAAAAGGTGGGATATCAGGGCACTCTGCCCGAATTCTTCGAATATACGCGAACCGACCCGCGCTTTTACGCCAAAAGCCGCGAGGAATATCTGGCCAAGGTGGATGTCGCGCTGGATGCGATGGAAGCCGAATTACCCAAATGGTTCGAGGTTCTGCCGAAAGACGCCCTTCAGGTTAAGCCGGTCGAGGCATTCCGCGAACAATCGGCGGGCAAGGCATTCTATTCGCGCCCCGCGCCCGACGGTTCGCGACCCGGCATCTATTACGTCAATCTCTACAAGCTTGAATCGATGAGCCTGAACGAGCTGGAGGCGCTGGCCTATCACGAAGGTCTGCCGGGCCACCATCTTCAGCTTTCGGTGCAGACGGGGCTGGGCGATCTGCCCCCGTTCCGGCGTTTTGGCGGGGTGACGGCCTATTCCGAAGGCTGGGGCCTGTATTCGGAAAATCTGGCCAAGGACATGGGGTTCTATACCGATCCTTTTTCCGATTTTGGCCGTCTGCAGGCCGAATTATGGCGCGCCTGCCGTCTGGTGGTCGACACCGGCATCCATTCCAAGAAATGGAGCCGCGAGCAGGCCATCGCCTTTCTGACCGAGAATACGCCCAATCCCGACGGCGACATTCAAAAGGCCATCGAACGCTATATCGTGATGCCGGGTCAGGCGACCGCCTATATGATCGGCAAGCTGAAGATCGAGGAATTGCGCGACAAGGCGAAGGCCGAACTGGGCGATGATTTCGACATTCGCGCCTATCACACGGTGGTGCTGGGCAACGGACCGGTGCCGCTGTCGATCATGGAAGAGAATGTCGATGCGTGGATAGAAGAGGTGAAAGCAGGCGGGAAATAAGAACGACTCGCAAGAGTTAATCTTCGCTTGCATCCATGGGGGTGCGTCACTAGCTGCAATTCGGAACGATTTGGTCCGAATTAACGAGTCTGTGCACCCCCATGCGCCGTGAACTGCCATGAGATTGTCCAATCTTGCCGATTATGCGGTGGTCGCCATGCGCGCCGCGGCCGGCCATTGCGGCAGCACCTTGTGGAGCGCGGCGCAGCTGGCCGAACAGACCGGCCTGCCCGTGCCGACCGTGCAGAAACTGGTCAGCCGGTTAAGCGCCGCGGGGCTGCTGCGTTCGACGCGCGGGGCGAATGGCGGCATCCGTCTGGCCCGTCCGGCGGCGGCGATCACGCTGGCCGACATTATCGAGGCGGTCGAAGGCCCCATCGCCATGACCCAGTGCAGCGATGGCCCGTCGGGGTGCCAGATCGAACATAATTGCGGCACGAAACCGCACTGGCCGCAAGTCAACCGTGCCATTCGCGGCGCGCTTGAGGGAATAACGCTCGCCGATCTGGCGAAGGAGGAAGAGGCGGCATGACCGACGCCCCCAAAGATACGACCACGCTGAACGAAGCCGTCGAGCAGGACCGCGAGGCCCGCGAGGCAGCGGCAAAGCTGGAAACATACGAGTTCGGCTTTTCGTCGGATATCGAACAGGAATTCGCGGAAAAAGGCCTGTCGGAAGATACGGTCCGCTTCATTTCGGCCAAGAAGGAAGAGCCGGAATGGATGCTGGAATGGCGCCTGAAAGCCTATCGCCACTGGCTGACGCTGACCCCGCCGGACTGGGCGAAGCTGAACGTGCCGCCGATCGATTATCAGGACGCCTATTACTACGCGGCGCCCAAGAAGAAGCCGACCCTGTCGTCGCTTGACGAGCTCGATCCCGAGATCAAGTCGGTTTACGACAAGCTTGGCATCCCGATTGAGGAGCAGAAGGTGCTGGCGGGCGTGGAAGGCGCGCGCAAGGTGGCCGTCGATGCCGTGTTCGACAGCGTTTCGGTCGCCACGACCTTCCGCAAGGAGCTTGAGGAAGCGGGCGTCATCTTCCGCTCTATCAGCGAGGCGATCCGCGAATATCCCGATCTGGTGAAGAAATGGCTGGGCCGCGTGGTGCCCATGCAGGACAATTTCTTCGCCACGCTCAATTGCGCGGTCTTTTCGGACGGCACCTTCGTCTACATCCCCAAGGGGGTACGCTGCCCGATGGAGCTGTCGACCTATTTCCGCATCAATGCCGAGAACACCGGCCAGTTCGAACGCACTTTGATCGTGGCCGACGAAGGCAGCTATGTCTCCTACCTCGAAGGCTGCACCGCGCCGATGCGCGATGAAAACCAGCTGCACGCAGCTGTGGTGGAACTGGTCGCGCTGGACGATGCCGAGATCAAATATTCGACGGTGCAGAACTGGTATCCCGGCGATGCGAACGGCAAGGGCGGCATCTATAATTTCGTGACCAAGCGGGCCCTGTGCCAGGGCAAGAACAGCAAGGTTTCGTGGACGCAGGTGGAAACCGGCAGCGCGGTGACGTGGAAATACCCGTCCTGCGTGCTGAACGGCGAAAACTCGGTGGGTGAGTTCTATTCGGTCGCCGTCACCAATAATTTCCAGCAGGCCGATACCGGCACCAAGATGATCCACAACGGGAGGAATTCCCGCTCGACCATCATCTCCAAGGGTATTTCGGCGGGCAAGTCGAACAACACCTATCGCGGCCTTGTCCGCGTGGGCGCGAATGCCGATAACGTCCGCAATTTCACCCAGTGCGATTCGCTGCTGCTGTCCGACACCAGCGGCGCGCATACCGTGCCCTATATCGAGGTGAAGAACCCCAGCGCCCAGATCGAGCACGAGGCGACCACGTCCAAGATCAGCGACGACCAGCTGTTCTATGCGATGCAGCGTGGCCTCGGCGAAGAAGAGGCCGTGGCGCTGATCGTCAACGGCTTTGCCAAGGAGGTTCTCAAGGAACTCCCGATGGAATTCGCGGTCGAGGCGCAGAAGCTGCTCGCGATCTCGCTTGAGGGGAGCGTGGGGTGATGTTTGGCGGTGTGCTTTCAATTATGCTGGCCATCTCAGCCGCCCACGCCGCTCAGGAAAAGCCACCTATCGGCGATCGGGTCGTGTTCAGCAGTTCGAATGAAATACAAACCGCGATCGCCCCAGCGTTCGAAGAATACGCTGACTGCGTATCGGATCAAACCGATCAAGCTGAACAATCTAGCCCAGTCAAACAGGTAGAGTTTGCCATCCAATCGTGCGCCGAATTGCGACAAGACTCGATCCAGAAGGCGAACGCTGCATTGGTGCTAGACCCTGCATGGTCTGACCCTGTGGCAGCAGAGGCAGAAGTGAACCGAGCCTTCGATACGCATGACCAGAACCAAAGGGAAAGAGCGATGGTTGTGGAAGCGCAAATTGCGAACTTTCGTCGCAGTCTTGGCAATTGAGCACAGGCATCATGGAAATGACCGACCGTAAAACCCTCCAGATCAAGCCCGCGTCCGAGCAGGACGACACCGCCCCCGCGCTGAAAAAGCGGGGCCGCGGGTGGGAGATTTCCGAATCCCGCCTCGACACGCTGCACGACCGTGCGCGCGAGATGCGGCGCGAGCCTTCCGAGGCGCACAAGGCGCTGGCCGACAAGTTCGCCGAAGCGGACATGGGCAAATACAGCTTCAAGCGGTTCGCCGTGGTGGGATCGGCCATCGTCGATTTCAACTGCCACAACCTCGGCATGGCGATCATCATCGAGGAAGAGGGCGAGAACGAGACGATCGCCACCCGCCGCGACAAGAGCCTTGAGGCCGTGGGCATCAAGGTGATGCGCCTGAAGGCGAGCGATATTCTGGAAAACATGGACGCCGTGCTCGACCGGATCACTGCCGGCATGCGCGTGCGCATCGGTGACCGGCGCGAGGCGCGGGCGAAGCATTTCGAACAGAAGCGCGGAAGCGGGCAGGGCTACAAGCCCCGCACCTATCGCGATGGACCGAGAGAAGACTGATGTTGAAGATTGAAAACCTCCACGCCGAGATAGATGGCAAAAAGATCCTCAACGGGCTGACGCTGGAAGTCGGCGCGGGTGAGGTCCACGCGATCATGGGCCCCAATGGCGCGGGCAAGTCGACGCTTGCCTATGTGCTGGGCGGCCGTCCGGGTTACGAAGTGACCGAGGGTTCGGTGAAATTCAATGGGCAGGATATGCTGGAGCTTGAGCCGCATGAACGTGCCGCTGCCGGTCTGTTCCTCGGCTTCCAGTATCCGGTCGAAATCCCCGGCGTCTCCAACGTGCAGTTCCTGCGCGAGGCGCTGAATTCGCAGCGCAAGGCGCGGGGCGAAGACCCTTTGTCGGGCGGTGAATTTTTGAAGCTTGCCAAGGAAAAGGCGGGTCTGCTGAAGCTCGACATGGAGATGTTGAAGCGCAACGTGAACGTCGGTTTCTCGGGCGGCGAGAAGAAGCGCGCCGAGATGGTGCAGATGGGCATTCTCGACCCCAAGCTGGCGATCCTCGACGAGACGGATTCGGGCCTCGACATCGATGCGCTGCGCACGGTGGGTGAGGGGATCAATGCGATCATGCGCCAGCCTGACAAGGCCGTGCTGCTGATCACCCATTACCAGCGCCTGCTCGACTATGTGCAGCCCGACAAGGTGCACATTCTGGCCAAGGGCCGGATCGTGAAGACCGGCGGGCCGGAGCTTGCGCTGGAGCTTGAGCGCGAGGGGTATGAGGCATTGGGCGAAGCCGTGGGTGCATGACCATGCTGGCGGCCTCCATCCTTCTTGCCATGGCACCGGCAGCCGCGCCGCAAGCGCAGCCGCTGCCCGAAGGCGATCCCATCACGGTGATCGCCGGGCGCATGGCAAGCGTGTCCGTCATGGTCGGACAGGATGAACAGGGCCGCTGGCATTGCAGCATGGACGGATCGAGCGGCGTGCCCGCTCTGGATGATCGGCTGTGCAGGGCCGTTACCGATTGCGTCCGCAAGGGCGCCGGCAGCGAGGCGGATGTGACGCAATGCGTGACCCGCAGCAAATCCACGCTGATCGAGAAATTCACGCGCGAAGCGAGGCGCAATTCATGAACGATGTAGCAATTCTTCCGACAACCCGCGACGAGGACTGGCGCTATGCCGATCCCGCGGCGCTGAAAGAGCTGACGGCGGATGTGCTGGACGACTGGCGCGAGGTCGCGATCCCTGCCGGTGAGAGCAGCGTGCAAACCCTCGTGCTCGACGATGCCAATGCCGGCGTGACCCGCCTGCGGATCGTGTTGGGTGAGGGTGCCCGCGCCGAAATCTATGCCATCGCATCGGCCAGCGCATACGCGCGGCTGGAAGTCGAGGCGACGCTGGCCCGCGGCGCTCATTTCGAATTCGGCGGCGTCACCATCGGCGGCGGCGATACGGTGCGCGAATTCGTTACCCGCTGCGTTCATGCCGAGCCGGAAGCGACCAGCAATCAGACCATCCGCGCCGTTCATTGGGGCCGGGCGACCGGCAATTTTCTGGGCCGGATCGAAGTGGTGAAGGACGCGCAAAAGACCGATGCGGCGCAGAATTTCCGGGCGATTCTGCTGGAAAAGGGCGCGACCGCGAATACCAAGCCGGAGCTAGAAATCTTTGCCGACGATGTGAAATGCGCCCACGGCGCGGCCATCGGCGCGCTGGACCCGATGGAGGGCTTTTATATGGCGGCGCGGGGTATTCCGCCGCATGTGGCGCGCAGGCTGCAAGTGCAGGCATTCGTCGCGGATGCATTCTCTGCCATGGACGATGAGGCGAAGGCGGAAGAACTGCTGGGCAAGGTGCTCGACCGGCTGGAGGATGCGTCCCTATGACGACTGATCTCCTCTCCCGCAAAGCCGACTTCCCCGGCATGATGACCGCCGATGGTGCGCCGTGGCATTACCTCGACACGGCCGCCACCGCGCAAAAGCCGCAGGCCGTGGTCGATGCGATGAGCCATGCGCTGGGCCGCGATTACGCGACCGTGCATCGCGGCGTCTATTCGCGCAGCGCCGAAATGACGCTGGGCTATGAAGCCGCGCGCCGCCGCATCGCGGGCTTTGTCGGCGGGGCGGAGGACGAGCTGGTTTTCACCCGCGGCGCGACCGAGGCGATCAATCTGGTCGCCGCAACATGGGGTGCAGCAAATCTGAAGGCGGGCGACCGCATCCTGCTGTCGGTGCTGGAGCATCATTCCAACATCGTCCCATGGCAATTGCTGCGCGAGCGGACGGGGGTGGAGATCGACGTCTGCCCGCTGACCGAAGATGGTCGCATCGATATCGATGCTGCACGGCAGATCGTTGATAATAGGCATAAATTATTCGCGCTGGCGCATGTGTCGAACGTGCTGGGATCGCGGCTGGATGTCGCCGCCGCTGCCGGACTGGCGCAATCGGTGGGCGCGAAATTGCTGCTGGACGGCTGTCAGGCCGTACCGCGCCTGCCGGTCGATGTTGCGGCGCTGGGCTGCGATTTCTACGTCTTTTCGGCGCACAAGCTGTATGGCCCGACGGGCATTGGCGCGCTGTGGGCGCGGCGCGAATTGCTGCAGGCGATGCCGCCCTATCAGGGTGGCGGTTCGATGATCGACCGCGTGACATTCGAACGCACCACATGGGCCGACGCGCCCCAGCGTTTCGAGGCCGGAACCCCCGCCATTACCGAGGCGATCGCCTTTGCCGCAGCGGTCGATTATGTCGAGGCGATCGGCATGGAAGCCATCGCCGCGCACGAGGATCGCCTGACCGCGAAGGCGCGCGAGGAACTGGGCCGGATCAATTCGCTGCGGCTGTGGGGGCCTGACGACAGCGCGGGCATCGTCAGCTTTACGATGGACGGTATTCACCCCCACGATCTGGGCACCATATTGGACGAGGAAAACGTGGCGATCCGCGCGGGCCACCATTGCGCCCAGCCGCTGATGGACCATCTGGGCGTTCCGGCCACGGCGCGCGCCAGTTTCGGCATCTATTCCGACGAGGACGATATTGCCGCGCTGATCCGCGGCATCGAACGTACGATAAGGATTTTCGGCTAATGCAGACCCCCGAAGACCAGAACAACAACATCCGCGACGATGGCCGCGTGATCGCGCCCTCTCCGTTCGACGAGATGCGGCCCGCCCATCAGGCGGTAGCGAGCGAGACCGTCGACAGCGTAGAGGCGCCGCGCCGCGCGCGCGTCGACGATGCGGTGGAACAGCCCGAGGAGCGCAGGAAGGATTATCTGGAAGGCTTTTTGAAGGAGCGCCCGCAGGGGATTTCCGGCAACGAGCCCGGCGGCGATCTGTACGAAAGCGTGATCGCGGCGCTGAAGGAAATCTATGACCCCGAGATTCCGGTCAATATCTATGACCTTGGCCTGATCTATGGGGTCGAGATCAGCGACGACGGCCATGCCAATGTGACCATGACGCTGACGACCCCGCATTGCCCCGTGGCCGAATCCATGCCCGGCGAAGTCGAATTGCGCGTCGGTTCGGTGCCCGGTGTCGGCGATGCCGAAGTCAATCTGGTGTGGGACCCGCCGTGGGACCCCCAGAAGATGAGCGACGAGGCGAAACTGGAACTGGGGATGCTGTGATGAGCGAGACAAAGACCCGACCCGCCCCCAAGGCCGCCGTGACGCTGACCCCTGCGGCAGAGCAGCGCATTGCCGATCTGATGGCGCAGGCACCCGCCGATGCCATCGGCGTCAAGCTGTCGACCCCGCGCCGCGGCTGTTCGGGGCTTGCCTATTCGGTCGATTACGTGACCGACGAGCAAAAATTCGACGAGAAGATCGAGACCCCCGGCGGCACTTTCTATATCGACAGCGCCTCGGTCCTCTATCTGATCGGCAGCGTGATGGACTGGCGCGAGGATGATTTCCAGGCGGGATTCGTGTTCGACAATCCCAACGCCACCGGCGCGTGCGGTTGCGGGGAAAGCTTTACCGTCTAGGCAGGGTTCTCAGGCGGCGGGCGGATCGCCGCCGGCAAGGAAATGCAGCAGGGCGCGGTCGTATTCGTCGACTTCGCCATTGGCTTCGACCTGCGCGTTCAGCCAAGCTTTTTCGATTTTCGTCACTTCGGCCTCTGCCGCCAGCCTTGCGTCCAGATCGGGTTCGGCGGGCTTCTTGCGGCCGAACACCACGCCCGCGCTGTTCGGCACGGCCTTGACCATGCGGGTCATGAACCGGCCCACATTGCTGCTGCTGTCGTTCATGAATGCATTCAGTTCGCCCGCGCGTTCGCGGCTGATCTGCGCATTGGCGGCGGAATAGGCCTGAAGATAATTGCCGACGCCCTGCACGAACAGGCGTTTCCACCCGCGCGCATTATCGGCACCTATGGTCGCGTCCTTGATGCGGAACAGCAGCTCGGCCTCGCGCTGGCTGATCGCGGCGGGCCGGTCGCTGGCCTGTCCGAACAGCACGCGGCGCAGCATGTTGACTTCGGCATCGCTGACATGGCTGTCGGACAGCGCGCCGCCACCCGAAAAATCAGCACCATAGCGTGTCGGTCCGGTGCCGGTCAGAACCTCGCGCTCGATCTGTTCGAGGACGAAATCCTTGAGCTTTTGCGGAACGTTCTTCGCCCGCTCGATCATGCGGGTCAGCAATTCCAGTTCGGCCATCGAATCGATCTTGCCGTCATGGGTAACCTTGGCGATCAGCCAGTCGGCCTGATCCTCGGCCATATAGCCGCGCGGCTCCTGCCGGTTGAGCAGATATTCGCCCAGCGCCTCGACGAAAAAGTCGGTCCATGCCGCGCTTCCCGTGCCAAGCGTATGATTGACCGCGAAAATCGCGTCCGCCTCTTCCGCCGAGATCGAGCCGTCGCACCAGCCGTTACGGCGCAGATCCAGCAGTTCCGCATCGGTAACAATGCCGTCCTGCGCTGCCTGCGCTGCGATTTCCTGAAAACTGATCGTCATGCGTTCCGCCAAGGCCTGTGGATGTCTGTCCGGCCCAGATATCGCGCATCACGGTTAAGACGGGGTTAGCGCCCGCCTTTTCGCCGCCATTCAACGCTGACGCATGGCCGAGACACAGGCGGCGCGGTCCACGTCCTGCCCGTCGCTGCGGCGCGCGTCGATCCATGTGGCGGTTTCCTTTGCGCCCTGACGCGGCGGATAGAGAAACACGTCGAGCGTGCAGCGCGTGCCCGAAAACTGCATCTTGCGCGCATCCCCCTCCCATACGTCGAGGCGGGGGGTGCCGAACTGGCGGATCAGCCCGTCGGCATCGGCGCCGATCACCCCTTCAAGACCGGGTCCCTGCATCACCCGCGCCGGGCGGAAACCGGTGGCCGGAACCGGCTGTGCCTGTTGCGGGGGCACGCCCTGTACCGGCGGCGGGGCGGACGGGCGCGATTGTTTTACCGACGGGGCACAGGCCGCCAGTGCCGGCAGCAGCGCCAGTGCGGCGATCAGATTACGGGACATCATGGCCGTCTGCGGGTTTCCCGGCTCTGCGCGCGGCGGCGCGGTGGACTAGATGGGTGGCGGCTGCCGCGCCCAGAAAAGGGGCCAGCAGGTTCGCGACCGGAATGGCGAGCAGCCCTACCACCCCCAATCCCAACAGGAAACGGGTGCTTGCGGTGAGTGGTGCAATTGTGCCGTTCATTGCCGCCCCCTTTCGGTCAAAGCGGGCCCAGACCATGTCCTGCAATTCGCGCCCCAGCAGGAAGGCGTTGACGGTAATAAACAAAACCGCCGTGCCGACGCCGGTGATCGCCAGTGCCAGTGCGACGGGCAGGGCCAGCGCATTGACGAAAAGCGCCCGCATCGCGCCGCGCAGGGCCATGGCGATTTCCTCTGCCAGCGGCACGTCGCGCGCGGAGAATGCGGGGTAATGCTTCGCCTCGACCAGAGAGACGACGTTATCGGCATAGAAATTGAGCACCGCCATGGCGACGATCCTCCACGCCAGCCATGCGCAAAGGACGGCGGCGATGACGGCCAGCAGATTGCCGAGCCCCGCGATCCACGCATTTTCGGTGCCCGCCATCCATTCGATCCCCGCATCGAATGCCGCAAAGCCGCTCCAGAACACCAATGCCAGCAGCACCAGCGACACCATCGCGCTTTTCACCAGCACGCGCATCACCCGCGCATCGGCCAGCTGCGCCGCGCCTAGTGCGAAGGCACCGGGAATCGTCAGCGTTTGCAGCGCATTATCCGCGATGGCGCGGCGGGGGTTTTCGGGAACGGCCATGGTGCGAAAGGGTAGATGCTCTGGAAGGCTTGCTGTCAACGGCTTCGCCCGATAGCGAGACCGCCATCCACGATCATGGCGCCGGTTCCGCGCGCGCCGCATTTCAAAGGAAGATCATGACCGAACCCCGTTTCGACGTTCTCGCCATCGGCAATGCGATTGTGGACGTGATTGCCAGTTGCGACGACGGATTTCTGGCCGAACACGCGCTGGACAAGGGCGCGATGCGGCTGGTCGATACGGCAGAGGCCGAGGCGCTTTACGCCAATATGGGGCCGGGCAAGGAAGTGTCGGGCGGATCGGCGGGCAACACCTGTGCGGGTCTTGCCGCACTGGGCAGCCGCTGCGCCTTTATCGGGCAGGTCGCGAATGACCAGCTGGGCCATGTGTTCGCGCATGACATCCGCGCGGCGGGCATTCATTACGCGGTGCTTCCGCGCGAGGGCGAGCCGCCCACGGCGCGCTGCCTTGTGCTGGTGACGCCCGACGGGCAGCGCACGATGAATACGTTTCTGGGCGCGTCGCAGTTCCTGTCGGCAGCCTCGATCGATCCTGCCCTCGTGGCTGATGCCAAGGTGCTTTATCTGGAAGGCTATCTGTGGGACCCCGACGGGCCGCGCACCGCGATGCAGGGCGCCATCGAATGCGCGCGCGAAGCGGGGCGCGAAGTGGCCTTTACCCTGTCGGACGCATTCCTGCTGGACCGCCACGGCGACGATTTCCGCGCGATGATCGAAGCGGGCGAGATCGACATATTGTTCGCGAACGAGGGTGAGGCACTGGCGCTGACCGGTACGGACGACATCGAAAAGGCGATCGGCTGGCTGGCTCCGAAGCTGCCCGTTCTGGTGGTCACGCGCAGCGAAAAGGGCGCGCTGGCCATTCGCGGGGACGAGCGGGTCGAAGTGCCTGCCGAACCGGTCGCGCAGGTGATCGACACGACCGGCGCGGGCGACAGTTTCGCGGCGGGTTTCCTGCACGGCTATGTGCAGGGCAAAAGCCTTGAGGAAAGCCTGACATTGGGCGCGGTCGCGGCGGCCGAGGTGATCGGCCATTACGGCGCGCGGCCCGAAGCCGATCTCGCCCAGCTGGCGCGTGAGCGGCTGGGCTGAGAACCGCGCGGGTTAAAGAGGCGTCAGGCTCCCTTTTCCCGCGCCACTTCGCGCCAGCCGATGTCGCGGCGGCAGAATCCGGTGGGGAAATCGATCGCGTCGACGGCGCGATAGGCTGAGGCCTGCGCCTCGGTCACGGTCGCGCCGGTGGCGGTGACATTCAGCACGCGCCCGCCATTGGCCCTCAGCGTATCGCCATCCAGCTTCGTGCCCGCGTGAAAGACCTTTGCGCCGGTCGCTTCGGCCGCGTCCAGCCCGCCGATCGCGCCGCCCTTTTCGGGCGTGTCGGGATAGAAGTTCGCCGCCATCACCACGGTCAGCGCGGTCCTGGGCGACAGGCGCGGCGGGCGCAGGGCCGACAGGCGGTATTCGGCGGCGGCGAGCAGCAATTCGCCCAGATCGTCCTCCATCCGCATCATCAATACCTGGCATTCGGGATCGCCGAAGCGGCAGTTATATTCGATCAGCTTGGGCCCCTGCTTCGTCAGCATCAGCCCGGCATAAAGCACCCCGCAATAGGGCGTGCCGCGACCTGCCATGCCCGAAACGGTCGGGGCGATGATCTTTTCGATCACTTCGCCTTCCAGCAGCGCGGTCAGCACGGGGGCGGGGCTGTATGCGCCCATGCCGCCGGTATTGGGGCCGGTATCGCCTTCGCCCACGCGCTTGTGATCCTGCGCAGAGCCAAAGGGGACGATGGTGCTGCCGTCGGTCAGCGCGAAAAAGCTGGCTTCCTCGCCGGTCAGGAATTCCTCGATCACCACGCTGGCGCCGGCGCTGCCGAAACGGCCGCCGAAGATGTCTTCCACGGCCTCGCGCGCTTCATCTGCGCTTTCGGCGATGATCACGCCCTTGCCAGCCGCCAGACCGTCGGCCTTGATCACGACGGGAATGGTGAAACCCTCCAGCGCGGCCAGTGCCTCGTCAAGGCTCTCCGCCTTGGCATAGGCGGCGGTGGGGATGTTCATTTCGTCGCACAGCCCCTTGGTAAAGGCCTTCGACCCTTCCAGCTGCGCGGCGGCGGCGCTGGGGCCGAACACCGCGATGCCGCCTGCGCGCAGATCGTCGGCAAGGCCTGCCACCAGCGGAGCCTCTGGCCCTACGACCACCAGCCCGATCTCGCGCTCTTCGCAAAAGCGCATGACCTGTGCATGATCGGCCACGTCCAGCGTGACGAGAGCGGCGCATTCGGCCATGCCCGGATTGCCGGGGGCGGCGAACAGTCTGTCTCCGTTTTGCAAAAGGCGGGATTGCGCCAGCTTCCATGCCAGCGCATGTTCGCGCCCGCCCGAGCCGATAAGAAGGATATTCATTGCCGCGCAGTCCCTACGATAACTATTCCGACGGTGAAGAGTCGCCGCTCCTAGCGCGGCAACGGGCGGGCGACAACGCCGAGCCGCTGACCGTGTCGGAAATCTCGAACGCGTTGAAGCGCACGGTGGAGGACCGTTTCGGCCATGTGCGGTTGCGCGGTGAATTATCGGGCGTCAAACGTGCGGCCAGCGGGCATATGTATGCCGCGCTAAAGGACGATAATGCGGTCATCGACGCGGTGATGTGGCGCGGCAATGCGCAGCGCCTGTCGTTCCGGCCCGAAGACGGGATAGAAGTGGTCGCGACCGGCAAGATCACGACCTATCCGGGACGCAGCAAATACCAGATCGTGGTCGATTCGATGGAAATCGCGGGCGAGGGCGCGCTGCTGGCCCTGCTGGAAAAGCTGAAGGCAAGGCTGGACGCCGAAGGGCTGTTCGCCCCCGAACGCAAACGCCGCTTGCCGTTCCTGCCGCAAGTAATCGGCGTGGTCACATCGCCCACCGGATCGGTGATCCGCGATATTCTGCACCGGCTGGCGGACCGGTTCCCCAGCCGTGTTCTGGTCTGGCCGGTCATGGTGCAGGGCAAGGGCGCGGCGGAACAGGTTGCGGCCGCCGTGCGCGGTTTCGGCGCAATCCCGCAGGGTGGTGCGATCCCGCGCCCCGACATCTTGATCGTGGCACGCGGGGGCGGGTCGATCGAGGATTTGTGGGCCTTTAACGACGAAGTGGCCGTGCGTGCCATTGCGGAGAGTCCGATTCCGGTGATTTCCGCCGTGGGTCACGAGACCGATACGACCCTTGCCGACTATGCCGCCGATCTGCGCGCGCCGACGCCCACCGCCGCGGCCGAACTGGCCGTGCCGGTGCGCGCCGAACTGGCCAATATGCTGGCCGAACTGGGCCTGCGCAAAAGGCGCGGGGTGCAGCGGCCTGTCGCCCTGGCGCGGGAGCGGCTGGATAACTGGAGCCAGCGCCTGCCCGATCCGCGCGCCATCGTGGCCGAACGCGGACAGCGCATCGACGATCTGGGCGAAAGGCTGCGGCGCGGTCTGGCAACGCGGGCGGCCAAGGCGCAGGGGCGCCTGTCCGAAGCGGGCGGTTTCCTGCGGCCCGCCGTGCTGACGCGCCTGGTGGCGCAGGAACGGCGGCGCATGGCCAGCGTGCCCGACATGGGCCGCATGGTCGCCCGCATCCAGCAGCGCCGCGCCGAGCAACTGGCCGCCACTGCGCGGCTATTGGGCCAGCTTAACCCCTATGCCCCGCTGGAGCGCGGTTATGCCGTGGTGACCGGCGCGAACGGGGAAACGGTGACAAGCCGTGCCGCCGCGACGGCGCAAGCGGGGCTGACGCTGCGATTCGCGGACGGCACCATCGATACGGTGCCTGCGGGTAGCGCGCCTTCATCCCCGCCTTCACCCACCCATGCACCAAGGGCCACCCCCCGTCGCACCCGGCAGGACGCGCCGAAAGAAGGCGGTCCCGAGCAGCAATCATTGTTTTAACCCGCGATGATCGTTAGTTTGGGGGCATGTTGATGAATTCCTCTACCGGCCCTGCCAAGCTTCTCTATGGCCCCAACGGGTTCCGCCAGATGACGCCCGGCGATCACGTGCTGTGCGCGGTCACCGGCGCGCCGATCGCGCTCGACATGCTGCGTTACTGGAGCGTGGACCGGCAGGAGCCCTATGCCACTGCCGAAATCGCGACCCAGCGCCTGCTGCAAGACAAATGATACGGGCGGCCACGGCATCGCTTGCGGTGCTGGCTGCAGGCTGCACCGTCGTTCCGGCTGCCGATCAGCCGCAGGCCGTGGCTGCGGAGCAGGGTGCACCCACTCCCGCGCTATCAGCTGCGCCGACCCCCGCGCCGGCTTCCGTTCCCGCAGCATTGCCGCCCGCGACATTCGCTTTTTCGGGCGAGTTGACGCAGGGCGGCTGGATTCGCGGCGTTGCCCCCGCGGGTACGGTGTCGTTGATGCTGGACGATGCGCCGGTGCCGATGGCGGCAGACGGATCGTTTCTGGCGGCATTCGACCGCGATGCGGGCCGCAGCGCCACGCTGGTCGCCACGCGCAGCGACGGAACCACGGCGCGTCAGACGCTGACCGTGTCGCCGCGCGACTGGAATATCGAGCATATCAATGCTGCCCGCCGCGCCGGCGGGGCGAGCGAGAGCTTTATGCAGCGCCGCCGGCCCGAGCTGGAGCGGATCTATGCCGCCCGCGCAATGAAAACCGATGCGGCCGGTTGGCGGCAGGATTTCATCTGGCCGGTGAAGGGCCGCATTTCGGGTCGTTTCGGATCGCAGCGCATCTATCGCGGCGAACCGGGCAGCTATCACACCGGCATCGACATCGCGCCGGGCGCGGGAACCCCCTATGTTGCGCCTGCCGACGGTGTGGTCGTGCTGGCTGCCAGCGACTTCTCGCTAGAGGGTAATCTGCTGATCATCGACCACGGCAACGGGCTCAACAGCGCGTTTCTTCATTCGCAAAGCCTGGATGTGAAACAGGGCGACCATGTGAAGCAGGGGCAGCAACTGGGGCTGATCGGATCGAGCGGGCGCGCCACCGGCCCGCATCTGCATTGGAGCCTGATGTGGGGCACCTCGCGGCTCGACCCGCTGCTGTTTACCGGACCGCAGGGCTAAGGGGTCTTTTTCGATGAAAATTCCGCGCCGCGCATGGCGTCGCAAGGCGCGGGATCTGGCTGTGCTGGTTTTTGCCGGTTTCGTACTCGCCGTGGTGTGGTTCCGTTCGACCCCGATCGACATCAGCGGATCGCAAGAGATTCGCTTTCGCCCGATCGCCGCGCCGCGCGCTGCGATACGCTCGCTGGCTCCTTTCGAGATTGTCGGTGCATGGCAATTGACGGGCGACCCGGCATTGGTGACAGGCCTGTCGGGCCTGGATGTGCTACCCGACGGGCGTCTGATCGCCGTGGGCGACCGAAGCTCTCTGGTCGTAATGGCCCCCCCGACTTTGCAGGGAAGCGCCGGGCATCGGATTGGCAAGCTTCACCGTCCCGCCGGTTTCCGCATGGAGACCGACGATGTCGAAAGCATCGCGGTCGAACCTGCAACCGGTGCTTTCTGGACGGCGATGGAAACCGACAACCGGATTGTGTCTTATGGGATTGACGGTTCGCGACAGGCCGATGTCGACCCCATAGCGATGGAGTTATGGCCATCGAATATCGGTCCCGAGGCCATGGTGCGACTGGATGACGGGCGATTTCTGGTCATAGGCGAGTTGCGCGAAGATGGCCGCGACCAAACATTCCCCATGCTGCTGTTTTCGGGCGATCCGGTAAAGAGCGCAGAGCCTGTTCATGCGCATCTGGCCATGCCCGGCGATTACAAGCCGGTGGGCGCGGCCGTGTTGCCCGACGGACGCGTGCTGGTGCTGGGACGCGATCTGCGCTTTCCGTTCCGGTTCTACAGCATGATCGCGCTGATCGATCCGCGCCCGATCGAATCCGCCGCACTGGTGCGGGCACAGCCTGTCGCCACCATCACGGGCGGTGCGCTGTCGGATAATTACGAAGGGATCGCCGCTGCGCCGGGTGCGGAGGGGCGGATAAGGGTCTGGCTGGTGTCGGACGACAACCAGCAGCAAATCCTGCAGTCGACCAAGCTGCTGGAATTAACGGCAGACCCCGCCGCGCTGTAACGCAGGCGGGGTCGACACCGTTAAGGGGCCTTAGGCAGCCTTGATCAGCTCGCGCTTTACCTTGCGGGCGCGCAGCGACAGCTTTTCGTCGTTGGTCTTCAGCAGCCAGTTGTCGAGGCCGCCATTATGTTCGACCGAACGAAGGCCCTGCGTCGAAACGCGGAACTTGAAGCTGCGCTCCAGCTTCTCGCTCATCAGCGTGACGTTCTGCAGGTTGGGCAGAAAGACGCGCTTGGTCTTGTTATTGGCGTGGCTCACATTGTGGCCGATCTGGCGACCCTTGCCGGTCAGTTCGCAGATGCGCGACATGGCTTACAACTCGCTTTCAAAGAATCCGGTGGTTCCGGCCCAGCTTGGAAACTGGCAATCTGCCGGAGAAAGCGGCGCGCATAGCGGCCCCATGGCGAATCGTCAAGCAACTCGCCGTAACAAGGCCGCGCCATCGGCGCTTTCGCGGTTGCCATTGCCCGCATTGGCCGATTCGGGCAAGCCCCGCAGGCAATGAACAGATGGCCCCTTCCCGAACCCATGGCGCTGGCACTGGAACAGGCGCGTCATGCGCAAGAGCGCGGCGAAGTCCCCGTGGGCGCGGTGGTGGTAAAGGATGGCGCGGTCGTGGCGGCGGCGCATAATGCGCCGCGCGGACTGCACGATCCGACGGCCCATGCCGAAATGCTGGCGATTCGCGCCGCCGCCGAAGTGCTGGGCGACGAAAGGCTGGCGGGCTGCGATCTTTATGTCACCCTGGAACCCTGCCCGATGTGCGCGGGCGCGATCCAGCATGCACGGATCGCGCGCGTCTATTACGGGGCGGGCGACCCGAAAGGCGGCGCGGTCGACCATGGCCCGCGCCTGTTCGACCGCGCGGGCAGCCTGCACCGGCCCGAGGTTTACGGCGGCATTGGCGAGGACGAGGCAGCGGAACTGCTGCGCGGGTTTTTTGCCGGAAGGCGGTGATTCGCCGCTTTACGCGATCTGGAAATCCAGCCCGATATCGGCGGCAGGCGCGCTTTGGGTCAGTCGGCCGACCGAGATATAGTCGACCCCCGTTTCCGCGATCGCGCCGATCGTTTCCAGCGTGACCCCGCCCGAAGCCTCTGCCGGAACGCGTTCGGCAATCATCGCCACCGCCTCGCGCAGGGTGGCGGGGGGCATGTTGTCGAGCAGCAGATGGGTCGCCCCGGCCTCCAGCGCGGGTTCGATCTGGTCGATGCGATCGACCTCGCAAATGATCTCGGCCACGCCGGCGGTCTTGGCGCGGGCCACGGCTTCACCCACGCCGCCCGCGACGGCGACATGGTTATCCTTGATCATCGCGGCATCCCACAGCCCCATGCGATGGTTCTGCGCGCCGCCCATTTTCGTCGCGTATTTTTCAAGAAAGCGCATGCCCGGTATGGTCTTGCGCGTATCGAGCAGCGTGCATTTCCCGCCGATGGCGGCGACATATTGCGCGGCCATGGTGGCGATGCCCGACAGGTGCTGGACGGTGTTCAACGCGCTGCGTTCCGCCGTCAGCAAGGCGCGGGCATTGCCCGACAGGCGCATCAGATCGGTCCCCGCCCCGACCGCGGTGCCGTCGGTCACCAGCATCTCGATCTCTACATCCGGATCGAGCGCGGTGAAAAAGGCGGCGGCAATCGGCAGCCCCGCGACGGTGATCGCATCGCGGCTGTCCATCACGCCCGAAAAGCGCGCATCTTCGGGGATGACGCTGGAACTGGTGACATCGACGCCGCCCCCTTCCAGCCCGACGCCCAGATCCTCGGCCAGAGTGGCCTGTACGAAGGCATCGAGATCGAAGCCGGTCAGCGTGAAGTCGTTCATGCAAGCCAGATGCGGTGTTTGATCAAGGACTTCAACCCAACCGAAAAAATTGCCAGCCGCAGGGCGCCAATCCAAACCGAACCGGGCCGCGAAGCGAGTCCCGCAAGCGCGAACGCGCGCCGCGCCTTATTGGCGCGAAGGCAAGGGGCGCGGATGCGCCCCGCCCGCCGTTTGAGGGACCAAAACAAAAATGTGCCGCGAAGCGAGTCCCGCAAGCGCGACTGCGCGCCGCGCCTTATTGGCGCGACGCCAAGGCGGGCGGACGCCCGCCGCCCGGCGTCTGAGGGTGCCCGCCCCACGGGCGGGCCAACAAATCAATGCACGAAACGCGCCACCACGTCGCGATAGCTGCGCGACACTTTCACTTCCGCGCCCGAGCCCAGCACGAGGAAGCATTCGCCATTGGTGTGCGGCTTTACCTGACGGACCTGATCCAGATTGACGATGGTCGAGCGGTGCACGCGCTGAAAATGGCGCGGGTCGAGGCGGCGTTCCAGATCCTTCATCGTTTCGCGCAGGATCAGCGAATTATCGCCGGTATAGATGCACATGTAATCGCCCGCGGCTTCGATATGTTCGATCGTATCGACATCGACGCGGAAGATCTGGCCGCGATCCTTGACGTTGAGCATCTTTTCGAACCGGCCGGTGGCGGTTTCCTCGCCCTCGGGCATGGCGTCGATCGCGTCGGGGGCGACTTCGGCCAGCACGTTTTTCAGCTTTTCGACTTCCTCGGTGTTTTTCTTTTCCGCGATGCGGGTGCGGGCGCGCGATACGGCGTCGGCCAGACGGTCTTCCTCGACCGGCTTCATCAGATAATCGACGGCATTGGCCTCGAACGCTTTCAGCGCATGTTCGGAATAGGCGGTGACGAAGATGAACAGCGGCGGATCGATGCCCATCACGCCCTTCACCACCGAAAACCCGTCGAAACCGGGCATCTGGATGTCGAGGAAAACGAGGTCGGGTTTCTCCGTCTTGATCGCGCGGATCGCCTCGCGCCCGTTGGCGCAGGTGGCGATAATCTCGATATCCGGAAATTGTTCGAGCCTCAGCTGGAGGCCCTGGATGGCCAGCTTCTCGTCATCGACGATGATCGTGCGGATGCTCATTTTGTGCGGTTCCTGTCAAAGAGGGTTCAGGGAATAACGAGCGAGCTAGGACATGGTTTCTGGCTGGAACATGACTGACCCCGACGATCCGTGCGCCGCTTTCGGCGGATTGACGCCCTCGGCGGTTTCGAAGGGCAATTCGATGATGACGGCAAAGCCCTCGTGCGGGCGCGAGCGGATTTCGAAGCGCTGCTCCTCGCCATAGGCCTGCGCCAGACGTTCGCGGATATTGGCAAGGCCGACGCCGGTGGAATGGCGCGTATCGACCGTCGTCCCCTGATGCGCGACGCCGATCACCGCATCGGGATCGACGCCGAACGGCACGCCCGGACCGGTATCGGCCACCGTAATGCGCAGCCTGTCCGCCTTGCGCTGTGCCGAGACGGAGATTTCCGCGCCGCTTTCCTGCGGGCTGACGGCATATTTGATCGCGTTTTCGACCAGCGGTTGCAGCAGCAGCGAAGGCAGCACGGCCTCGCGCGCTTCGTCATCGATGTCGAAGCGGGTGCGCAGGCGTTCCTCGAACCGCATGCGTTCGATGTCGAGATAGAGTTTCAGCGTATCGATCTCTTGCGCAACGGTGACGCGACCCGTCGGCGGATTGACCAGAGTATAGCGCAAAAAGCTGGACAGGCGCGAGAGCATCGCATTGGCCGGTTCGGTCTGTTTCAAAAGCACCAGAGTGCTGATGGAATTCAGCGTGTTGAACAGGAAATGCGGATTGAGCTGATAGCGCAGCATGGCCAGCTGCGCGCTGGTCGCCTGATTTTCAAGGCTGAGCAACCGGTCGTTCTGTTCTTCGACCTGCAGGAAGAAATTAATCGCGTAATACAGCGCCGACCATGCGCCCAACAGGGTGAGATCGAGGTAGAATACGCCCAGAAACAGCGAGGCGAAGCCCGGATCGCTGGACGGGCGATAGAGCGAGATCACCCATGAATCGATAAAGGCATAAAGGCTGACCGCCACGGCCAGCACCAGCGCGGTCGCCCCCCATGTCACCAGTGGCTTGCGCCCGATCAGCGTGCGGAAGATGACCGAGAGGATCAGGCTGATCGAAAAGCCGGTGAAGGTCGCCACCAGCACGATGACAAGGAACGACACCGGCTGCGCATTGGCAAGGCTGGACATGGCGCGCAGCAACATCGCCCCGCCCCAGCCAAGCGACTGCAAGCGCCAGAAGGCGCGGTTCTTGTCGGCGAAGAACGGAAGCGGGCGAACGGGCAAGACGGCCATGGTGTCGACTCGATAACCGAAAATATCGCGGCGCAACAGTTGGCAAACCCTTCTGCGACCTGACCGGCGGGGGCTGCCCGTCGCAGATGCGGGGCGCGTGGTCGATTCAAGACGTCAGGGCTTGGCGTCCTCGCGGCTCATCGGGAAGCGGCCGGACCAGTCGTAAGGGGCGGCATCCAGCGCCGCGATCAGCGCGCGTTCCTGTTCGATGGCGTCGATCCGTTCGTCCCATGCGTCATGGGTGGGGGCAAGAAAGCCGTAATCGTGGTGGCGCATCCATTCCCGCTGAAAACGCACTGCCCCTGCCGTGTCGAAACCGGCATTGGCCAGCAGCCAGACCGAAAGCCGGTCGGCCTCGCGCTCGTTATGGCGGATCTTGCCCCAGCTCTTGCCTTCCTCGATGCGCTTTTGCGGATGGCGCAGCAGGTTGTGCGCCAGTTCGTGCGCAATGGCTGCGGCCAGCATGTCATCGTCGGGGATCGCATCGACCAGCCTGCGGGTGACGAGCACGCGTTGCCCGTCGGCGCGCGCCGAATCGCCGCTGGTCAGCAGTTCGAAGCGGCTGGCGCAGGCGGGCACTCCGGTGATCGACAGTTCTTGCGGGCCATCCGCCGTGCCGATGGCTATGGCCAGCGCGCCATCGCGGACCAGCGCGGCGTCGATCCGGTCATGCAGCGTGGTCAGCCTTTGATAATCGCCCGGTTCCGCATCGGGGAATTGTGCCGCGTCCACACCGTCCAGCGCCATCACCGGCCGGTTGGCGCGCAGACCCGCCTTGTCGGCAGGCGATCCGCTGGCGACCGCGCCGATGGAGATGTCGCTGTCCAGCCCCAGCGCGGCACGCATGGCGGCGGGATCGGTCCAGCTATGGCTGTCCTGCAACAGCAGGCCGACGGCAGGGATCGTGGCCTGACAAAAGGGCGCATTGGCGCGGATCAGCCGCCAGCCGATCGATTGCACCCGCGCGTCCAGCATCTGCAACTGGCGATAGGGGTTCGCCTCTTGCGCCGTGGCGGGCAGCGCCGGCAAGGCCATGGCCAGCGCGGCCAGCGCGGCCAGCGCCGCTTTCATGGCGCGATGCGTCACCGCTTTTCGGGGTAGAGCGCCACGCGCAGGGCAGACTGGCCGACCGCGCCTTCCATCACCTGATCGCCCGCGATCCATGCGGGCGTGCCGCTGATCTGCAATTGCTGGGCGAATTCGCGATTGGCCTCGATCTCTTTCGCCACGTCCTCGCTGCCGGCATCGGCGCGGGCGCGGGTCATGTCGAGGCCCGCCTGTTTCGCGGCCAGTTCGATGGCATCGTCGGTGGGACGGCCCTGTGCGTACATGGCTTCGTGAAAGGCTTCGAACTTGCCCTGTTTCGCAGCGGCCAGCGCCATTTTGGCGGCTTCCACCGAGCCTTGGCTGAGGATCGGGAATTCGCGGATCACCACTTGCAGGTCGCTGTCCGCCGCGACCAGCGCTTTCACATCCTCGACCGACTGGCGGCAATAGCCGCAGGCGTAATCGCTGAATTCCACCAGAACCTTGCTGCCCTTGGGATTGCCCAGCACCGCGCCGGGAAAAGCCTTGGTCAGCCCGTCGCCCGCATTGGCCAGCTGTTCGGTGGTCTGGCGGCGCTGCAATTCGGCGATCGCCTCGGGCAGCACTTCGGGATGTTCGAGGATATATTGCCGCACCATCAGGCCGATGGCTTCCTCCTGCTCTGCCGAGAAGCCCGCCGCGGCGATCGTGGCCTTGGCATCGGCGTCGGCATCCTCGGGCCCGTTGGCGCGCAGGGCCCAGAATGCGCCCAGCACCACCACGGCCAGAAGCGCGGCGACCAGCACGATGCGAAGCGGGGATAGGCGGAAAGTCATGGCGGATGGGGACCTGTCGTTTCGGATGTCAGCGGCGTTTCGATCGTTGTTCGATCTGCGCGCGCGCTTCCATGGCAATATCATTGGCGCGAAGCCAGTCGGGCGTCGATTCGGGCAGCGATGCGCTGGCGGCCTGCGCGTTTTGCAGCGCCGCGCCGGGATCGCCCGTCATGATCTGCTTTTCCGCGCTGGCCAGACGCGCGCGGGGCATATCGCCCTGTGCGTCATAGATGCGGCCCAGCAGATACCATGCGGTGGGATTGTAACGGTCGCGGGCCACCGATGCGCGCAGCACGCGCTCCGCCTCTTCGTAATGGTCCTTGTCCTCGGTCGCGATCAGCGCATGGCCCAGCATGGTCGCGATCAGCGGCTGGAACCGCGTGATTTCCACCGCTTCGCGCAATGACGCCAGCGATTCGTCGGGCCGCCCCGCTTCCAGCAGGACCTGTCCGCGCAATTCGAGGAAATAGGGGTCGTGCGGCGCTGTGGCGATCAGCGCGTCCACCTCTTTCAATGCCATGTCGACGCGCGCTTCCTTGTGATAGGCATAGGCGCGGGCATAGCGCGCAGGCACGCTGGTATCGCTGGCCGGATAATGGGCCAGCGTATCCTTGGGATCGGCCAGATAGCCGTACAGCTTGGCCTTCACGCGGCGGAAGCGCGCCTCGATATCCGCATTATTGGGCCGGTCCCACGCGGGGTCGCGCATATAGACATGTTCCAGCGTCTGGATACGGTCGCGCGACAAGGGGTGGGTGCGATAGAACGTGTCCTCGGACTTGGCGAAATAGCCCGCGCGATGTTCAAGCTGTTGCAGTTTCTGGAAAAATTCGATGCTGCCGCGCCCCGACATGCCCGCTGCCGACAGATATTGCGCACCCGCTAGATCGGCCGCCGATTCCTGCCCGCGCGTAAAGGCCAGAAACTTGCCCATCGCCGCCTGCTGGCCCGCGGCCATCACGCCCATCGCGGCCTCTCCGCCGCCGGCCGCCGCGGCCGCCACGCCCAGCAGCAGCGAGAGGATCGAGATATTGGTCGCCGCCTGCGCGCCCTGACCGATGCCGATCACATGGCCGCCGGTGATATGGCCCAGCTCGTGCGCGATCACGCCCTGAACCTGCAGCGCGTTATCCGCCTCTCCGATCAGGCCCGCATGGATATAGACGACCTGCCCGCCCGCGACGAAGGCATTGACCGACGGATCGCCGACCATGACGACATCGACATTATTAGGCTCCAGCCCTGCCGCTTCGATCAGCGGGGCGGACATGTCCTTGAACAGTTCCTCCGTCTCGGCATCGCGCAGGATCGATTGCGCCATGGCAGGGCGCGCGGAAAACAGCGCCAGCGCCAGCAGGGCGGACAGCCACATCGCGGCGCGCGCCAGACGGCGCAACGGAGCGGAAGAGTGTTTCGGACGCGACATGTTGGCCATTGTTCTAGTGATCGCAGGGCGTGCCCACAATGGTGTGAACGCATGCTGAAGGGCGAAAGACGCGCGTTATTCGGTCTGGCCGGACCCGCTGCCGCTGCCGGTTTCGCTTACGGTTTCGACAATGCGCTCCGCCTCATGATCGTGGGCCAGGCCGATGCGGTCCAGAAATTGCCGCCCCATATCATACTCGCTGCCCAGCCACAGCGGCACGCCCGCGCGCCCGATATCGGCCTTGGCCTGCTCTTCCTCTGGCGAATGCGCCTCGCCCGCTTGCCGGATGAAGATCGCGGCGATGCGATCAGGGCGGGCCAGGACGATTTGCGCAAACGCGACCAGATCGCCCTGCGTATCGTCGCCGATCAGTGCGAAACGCAGGTCCGGATAAAAGTCGAGCAGGCGTTGCATGGCCAGCACCTTGTGCCTGCCATGGCTGGCCGATCCGAACGTCTCGCGGTTCAGGCCCCAATCGCGCAGTTCCAGCGGGCCGAGCGGCAGGCCGCGGCTTTGGATGAAAGTGGTGAGATAGGCGAACAGGTTCCACGGGCTGGACGAGACATAAAAGAACGGATGGCGCGTGGCGGGCAGATGCTTGCCCGCAGCTGCCGGCAACAGCCCGCCCGATAGCGCGCCATAGAACCGGTCGGACCCGGGCACTTGCACCCGTTCGGCGGGCATTTGCGCCAGAATCCGCTGCCAGTTCCTGAGAACGGAGCGGAATCCACCCGTGATTCCCGTTTCGATGATCGTATCGTCGATGTCGGATATCACCGCCAGATCGCTGTCCTCGCCGGGGGCCAACACATAGCCCTCTGCCGATTGCGCCCCTTCGCCGTCGTTCCATGTAAAGCAGATGGTCTCCCATTCGGTCTGCCGCGGCATCGCCCAGTTTTCGAGCGGCAGGTCGAAATCCAGATAACCCTCGTCATCGGTGAAACCGGCGTGGAGCGAGCTTTCGCCCGAAGGGGCGCGTATTTCGAGCTGGATCGGCAGCCCCGCATATTCGCGCGAGGCGAAATGCGAAGCGAGCGCGCGCATTTTGGCCAGCCGCGAATCGTGGTCCCAGCGGGGTGGACGGTTGCGAAGGGCGCGGCCCGCGATACGCAGCCGTGTCACGCTGCGATGGCCGAAAAAGGGGAATATGACGGGCGGCGTTCTGAGCAGCGGCATAGAGCAACGACCGTGCATGGTCGCGACAGTCGGGTCAACGGCTGCAGCGGTCGGAAATTGGCGCGGGCCTACAGCCCTTGTGCGGCGCGTTCGACCCCGTCACGGTCATAGGGCAGTTCGCCCAGCAACACGACATTGCCCGAGCTGAGGCGGCGAGCCATCAGCAGGGTGAATTCGGGCCCGTCCGCAGAAAGCGTATCGAAACCCGCGGGCGTGATCGACCGCAGCCGTTCGGCCACCGGCTCTGCCACCGCTTCGCCCCATGGCGTTTCGGTTTCGGCAGAGGGGCAGGCCAGCTCTACCGAAGCGGGAAGCGATCCGGCGACATCGCCATCGGCCAGCTCCTTCCAGTTGAGCACGCCATAGACGTGATCGATCTCGTGCCCGTTCGACGAAAAGGGCAGCAATATGCCGCGATAGATCGCCAGCCGTTCGGGACCGGAGGCGAATTCCGCCTCGAACCCGATGGGGGCGCGGTTGGCCAGCAGCTCGCTGTAATGGTCGGTAATGCGTGTCAGCAGGCTGTTGCCCGGAACGTCGGACAGGCGCGCCGATTGTTCGCCCAGCGCGCAGCCGCAGGCACGTGCCAGCGATCTGCCCAGATGCACGATGCGCGGATCGCTGTGATCCTCCGACAGGTCGAGCAGCACCGAATAGGGTCCGAAATCGGGATGGCCTTGCGGGTCCAGCCGGTAGATTTCGGGAAAATCATCCTCGCCCAGCAATCCGGCCCAGTAATTATAGGCGCGCACCTGCATGCGGCGTTCGTCCTGCCCGATGGCGGGCGGGGGCGCGTGGCAGGCGTTGGCCTCCGCCTCTGCCTCGGCGAAATGTTCGAAACCGGTCAGATCGAGTGGATCATCGGGACAAAGTGCATCCGGCGCGCCGACATCGCCGAAGAAGCGCAGCGTATCCATGCAGTGACGTCCCCCTCGAATCGATCAGCAGCGGTCACGCACGGTGCGAGTCCCCACGGCCTCCAGACTCGCGCATAGAGGTAAACAATCGGTTAAATTTCGCATTTGCAGCGCGTTTCAGCCGCGCGCGGCGATGGCCTTTGCGCGGGCGATCAGGGCGCTTGCCTCGTCGCGGTGCAGTTCTTCGACCATCTGGCCGTTGACGGTGACGACGGCCTTGCCCGCATTGGCGGGGTCGGCAAAGGCCGCGACGATCGCCTCCGCCTCGGCCAGAGCGTCAGGGGAAGGGGCAAAGGCCGTGTTGGCAGCGTCGATCTGCGACGGGTGGATCAGCATCTTGCCGTCGAAACCGAACATGCGGCCCTGTCGGCATTCGCCATGCAGCCGCTCGTCCTCTCCGATCGCGTTCAGCACGCTGTCGATCGCGACCAGGCCGTGGGCGCGCGCGGCCATCACGCATTGCGACAGAACGGGGACCAGCGCCTCGCGCCCGACGGTGCGCAACATGCCGGTTTCCTTGGACAGATCGTTCGCGCCCAGCACCAGCCCGCCCAATGGCGTGGTCGCGGCCATTTGCGCAATCCGTTCCAGCGCCAGCACCGACGCCGCCGTTTCGATCATCACCCATAGCGCGACATCGGCGCCATAGCCCGCTGTCGCCATGGCGCCGGCAATCGCCTCTACATCACCGGCAGAGGATACCTTGGGCACCAGAATGGCATCGAGCGGCGCGCGCGACAGGGCGCGCAAATCGTCTGCGCCCCATTCGCCGTCGATCGGGTTGATCCGCACCACGCGAAAGCGCGGTTCCAGCCCTCCATCGGCCAGCGTCTGCGCCACCATGGCCCGCGCCTCCACCTTTTTTTCGGCGGCGACGGCGTCTTCAAGGTCGAAGATCACGCAGTCGCAGCCAAGCGCACGCGATTTTTCCAGCGCGCGGGCATTGGAACCGGGCATGGACAGAGCAGAGCGGACGATGGGCAGATTGGCAGGCATAAGGATACGACCCTAGATGATATAGCGCATGCGGATCGACTGGTTGATACCCTTGCCGTCCACGTCAAAGGCGGCATCCTTGAAGCTGGGCGGCCCCATCCGCAAGGGCGCGTCGCGCGAAAAGCCGAACCCTTCACGCGGGATCAGCAGCGCCTTGTCGATCTTGCCGTTCGCATTTTCGTCATGCATCAGCGCAATGGCATAGCGGCCGTTGGGCACGTTGCTGAAGGTGAATTCCAGATGCTGCGATGCAGGCAGGGTCAGCGTGCGGACCGCGCCTTTTTCGCAATCGGGAAAGCTGTCGCGTGTGGGGGCAAGGCAGGCATGCACCTCTCCCTTGGTCGAGCGCAGGTCGGTAACGGTGACGTGGATCGACCCCGTTTGCGCCGCCGATCCGGCATTCGCACCCGAAGTCAGCAACAGGCCCGCGACGGGTGCTGCAAGCCATCGTGAAATCATTTCGCGTCCCATCCTTCTGCCGCAAGGCCCCGGTCGGTTCCGCACAGGCGATCCCAGAACCGGAAATAAAGGCCGTAATTACAGCGATATCGATCGTGGTGAAGCTGGTGGTGGCTGGCCGTGATCAGCCCGCCGCCAATGGGTGAGCGGACGAGGCGGCGGGGAAAAACCTCCCACCCCATATGGTTGGTGACGCCCATGACGGTCATAATCGCCAGCACTGCGCCCAGCACGCCCGCATGGATCGGAATGACGAAGACCAGGGCGGGAATCACGATGGCACCGGTAACCGCCTCCCACGGGTGAAAGGCCATTGCGGCCCATGCAGTCGGCGGGCGGCTGGCGTGGTGAACGGCATGGGCCACGCGAAAGATGCGCGGATGATGCATGGCGCGATGGGTCCAGTAGAACCAGCTGTCATGCGCCACCAGATAGAGCGCCAGCGACACCGGCATCCACCACAGCGGAAAGGCATCGGGATCGGTATAGATCCGCGTCCAGCCATGGGCCTGCCAGCCCCATGCGACGATGCCCGCGGGCGCGCCATAAATCGCGGCGGAAACAAGCGACCAGCGGATTTCCTGCCGGATTTGCGGGTTCAATCCGCGATAGAGGCCGGGCCGGGCCGAACGGGTCGCCCACGCGAACATGCCGCTGGCCAGTACATAGCGCAGCGCGACAATCGCGATCATCGCCAGCACCGAGAACATGGCGGCGAGGATTCCGGCGAGGATTCCGGCGTCAGGGGCGGCATCGAAAGCCATGGAGCGGTCCATAGCGCGGGCGCTTCGCATCGGCCAGATGTGCGGCAAGCAACGGTGAATCGGGGGAAAACTGTGGCGGGTCCGACACGGAACCAACGCCGTTCAGGCCAATCCTGACGAGCGCCCCTAATCCCCGCCCCATTGCGCACAGGCGCTGTCAATCTCAACCTGTCGCCGGCGCATGGCAGCGCGGGCCAGCCGTTCGACCTGCGCCTTGCGCCGTGCCGGTGCCAGCTTTTGCAGCGGAGCGGGGCGCAGGATTTCGGCATCGTAACCGTCGGCCACGATCACCCCGCAGCGGTCGGGCAGGAAATTCTCCCCCTCAAGACAGGCGCGGTCGAGGTCGGGCGACAGGCCCCAGAAGAACCGGTCGCAGAAATCGAGGTAATCGGGCCATTTCGCATCGCCCAGCAAATCGCCGCGGGCGACCTTGATCTCGACAATGACGATATGCCCCTTGGCATCCACGCCCATCAGATCGGCGCGGCGGCCGCCGGGCAGCATCATTTCGGGGATGCACCAGATATCGTTGCGCGCGAACAGCCGGCAAATCCCCCGCGCGACATCGCCCGACAGATGCGGAGAATTTACGGCAGCAACGGTAGCGAGCGGCGAATCAACCATGCCCGCAGCGTAGTGAACATAAAGAGAACGGGCAAGCGGCTTAGTGCGTGTTTCCGGTCAAACGTCCACGTTCGCGTTCGAACCGGGCGAGCAGGGCGCGAGCCGCGATCTTGCCGTCGGCGCCATGTTCGCGGGCCTGCAACACGGCGTAAAGGCCGGTTTCCAGCATGGAGCACAGATCGCCCAGAACCGCCTCCATCGCGGCGCTGCGCCCTTCGGGCATGGCGACGGGGTACAGATTGGCATGACGCTCGGTCCCCGGAACGCTGGAGCCTGTCAGCGCGGCCAGGGCCCCCGCCGCCCGATGCATCGCCGCCCAGCGCGGGGCAAGCGGATCGGTCCCGCCGTCACGGGCAGGTGCCGCAGTACGGGACTGGCCGTCCGGACCGGCATGGTCGAAGTCATGGGCGAATTCGGGCATTGCGTTCATGACCGAATCCCATGCGGCAGGAACGGTTTAATTCCTCTTAATTCCGGCCCTGCTGGCTACCCCTGTATCAGAACAGGGCAGAATCGCGGGGTACCGTTCGGGCGGTCTTTACCGCCACACCGTCAAAAGGGGCTGGCGCCGTGCTGGGGCTGCTGCTAAGCGCCTGCCACCCGGCACATCAAGCACCCATAGCTCAGCTGGATAGAGCGCTGCCCTCCGAAGGCAGAGGCCAGAGGTTCGAATCCTCTTGGGTGCGCCATTGCCCGTCATTCCGCCGGAAATGCGCCGCGCGTGCGGTTGGCAAGGGCGACCAGCGACAGCATGACGGGCACTTCGACCAGAACGCCGACCACCGTGGCCAGCGCTGCCCCGCTCGACAGGCCGAACAGGCCGATGGCGACTGCGACGGCCAGTTCAAAGAAGTTCGACGTGCCGATCAGGGCGCAAGGCGCGGCGATGTTATGCGGGATCCTCCATGCCTTGGCCGCGGCATAGGCGATGGCGAAAATGCCGTAGGATTGCAGGATGATCGGTATTGCGATCAGCACGATCAGCAACGGGTTCGACACGATGGTCCCCGCCTGAAACGCGAATAGCAGGATCACCGTGGCCAGCAAGCCGACGATCGACCATGGCTTCAACCGCGCGGTGAACGAATCGACCGACGCGATATCGCCGCCGTGGCGCGCGATCACCCGCCGCCGGGTCAGCGCGCCCGCCGCCAGCGGGATCACGACATACAGCACGACGGAGAGCAGCAGGGTTTCCCAAGGCACGACAATATCGGTCACGCCCAGCAGCAGCGCGACGATGGGCGCAAAGGCGACGATCATCACCAGATCGTTCACCGATACCTGCACCAGCGTATAGGCGGGGTCGCCGCGCACCAGTTGCGACCATACGAACACCATGGCCGTACACGGCGCTGCCCCCAGAATGACAAGGCCCGCGATATACTGGTCGGCTGCGCTGTCGGACATCAATCCGGCATAGAGATAATCGAAGAACAGCACTGCCAGTGCCGCCATGGTGAAGGGCTTGATCAGCCAGTTCACCACCAGGGTCACGATCAGCCCCTTGGGCTTGCGGCCGATATGTTTCACGCTGGCAAAATCGACGCCCACCATCATCGGATAGATCATTGCCCAGATCAGCACGGCGACCACGAAGTTGACCGATGCATATTCCAGCCCGGCCAGAACGCCGACCAGATCGGGCGCGACCAGCCCCAGCGCCAGCCCCGCCAGAATGGCGGCCAGCACCCAGACCGACAGATATCTTTCGAATGTGCCCAGCGGAGAGGGCTGCGCGGTGGTGTCGTTCATGGCGATATCCTGAAAGCGAAAGGGGTCAGCCGATGCGCAGGCCGTTGTCGTCGACGATGTGTTCGCCGTCTTCCTTGGTAAAAGCGCCGCGCTGGCGGGCCGGAATGATGTCGAGCACTTCTTCGGACGGGCGGCAGAGCTTTACCCCCATGGGCGAGACGACCAGCGGGCGGTTAATCAGGATCGGGTGTTCCATCATCGCATCGATCAGCGCGCTGTCGGGCAGGGCGGCATCGTCCAGTCCAAGCTCCGCATAAGGGGTGCCCTTTTGCCGCAGCAATGCGCGCGGCGTGATGCCTGCCCGTTCGATCAGGCTTTCCAGCATCGCACGCGATGGCGGGGTTTTCAGATATTCGATCACATGCGGCTCGATCCCGGCATTGCGGATCAGGGCCAGCGCATTGCGCGACGTGCCGCAATCCGGGTTGTGATAGATGACGATATCGACGTTCATGCCTGTGTTCCCGTTTCGCATTGAACCGGCGGCTGGACGCAATCCGCACCGCCGCAGCAATTTTCCAGAAGGAAGCCGACCAGACCGTTCATCGCCGCATAATTGGCGCGATAGATGATCGAACGGTGCTGCCGCTCCTGATCGACCAGACCGGCGGCGTGCAATTGGGAAAGGTGGAAGGATAGCGAGCTGTTCGGCACGCCCAGCGCATCGGCGATGGCCCCTGCCGCCATACCGTCCTGCCCGGCCTGCACCAGCAGACGGAACAGCGCGAGCCGGTGTTCCTGTGCCAGAGCGGTTAAAGCCGTCAGTGCGTTATCGGCATTCATCGTGCGGGTCGCGGCCTCTTATTTCGAATATGGTCGAAATGAACATCTGCGGGGCGAGAGTCAATCGTTGTTTCGAGTATTATCGAAATGAGTGTACATCGAATAAAAAAGGGGCGGCGCTGCCCGCTGGCTGCGCCGCCCCCCGATTGGCCATTACGGCGCGGGAATTACCACACGATGCGCATGTTCCCGCGCAGCGCGATGGCAGTGTTGTCGAACCGTTCCTCTGCCGACAATTCGCCGCCCATGATGACGCCGCCGGGGCCGCCCATCACGCGCAGGCGGCCATACCAGCCGCTGGTCGATGTCTCGCCCTGCAGCGTGAAATCGTCGCCGTCGGCAAAGCGGGCCGTGGTTCCGCCCAGATCGCCCGCCAGCACTTCGCGCCAGCCGCCTTCGGTCTCGATCCGCAGCCAGCCATTGTCGCGCGAACCCATGCCCATCAGATCCGCGCCCAGCACCATGCCCGCGCTCAGGCCCAGCTCGTCGCTGCTGCGCTTGTCGACGGTCAGGTCGAGCGCTTCGTCGCCGCCGCTCTCGCTATAGCTGTCTTCGTCCAGCTTGACGTAATCGACCATCACTTGCGGGCGGAAGAAGATATAGCGCCAGCCGCCCTCTGCCGAGGCGCCCGCCGCAAAGCTGACGAAATCGCCGTCCCACTTACCCTTGATCGTGCGTTTCACGCTCTCGCCATCGGATGTGCCGGTAAACACGCGCTCGCTCTTGATGTCCGACCGGCCGATCGCGCCGCGCAGGAAACCGGCAGCCGGCCCCCAATTGCCGCGCCAGTGCGCCGCCACTTCGTAAGAGCTGTTCTTGACGTCGCTGGCCATGCCGTTGGTATGCTGGTTCCACAGGCTGGCGATGGTCGCGCCGACATGGCCGAAGCCGGTGTCATATTCGCCGGTCAGCGAAAATCCGTGGCCCTGCAGATCATAGGCGCCGCTGTCGCCCAGCCCCTTGTCGCTGTTCCACAGCGCAAGATTGAGCGTGGCGGTAAACGCGCCATCGTCGATGATCGGGCTGACCGGGTCCTGCATCTGGCGGATCAGCGTGCGTTCGCCTTGTGCGATCCCTTCGAACACGCCGCCCGCATGGTCGGGCAGCATGCTGGCGACGGTCTGGCGGAACGCATCGCCATCGGTGATCGACAGGAAGCTGCCTTCGATATCCTCGTCCTGCGACAAGGCGGCGAACACCGCGTCATAGGCCGCCGCGCCCGAACGGTTGAGCCCCAGTTCGGCGACCGTGCGCCGCGCGACATCGACCGTCAGCGTATTGGCGGGCGCATCCTCGCTGATTTCGGCCTTGAACATATAGGGGACCAGCGTGTCGACCGTTTCCAGATCGTCGAGCCCCGTGATCGACGCGGCGGTCAGCACATTATAGCTGCCCTCTGCCGTGGCGACATCGGCCAGCCGCAGGGCCAGCTTGGCGCCATCCGCAAAGCTGGCGGTGCCCGCGACGGTAATCGCCGTGCCGCTACCCGCCGCGCTGTCGAGCGTAGCGATCAGCATGCCGGTTTCCCCGACCGACAGCGATGCGATGCTGGCGGGCTTGTTGATGTCGAGCGTGCCGCTGGCAACGCTGACGGCCAGATTGCCGCTGTTCGCCAGTTCGCCGGAAAAGAACGAATTGCCCGACAGTGCCAGCGTGCCCGCGCCGCCGCCGAAATCGGCGCTGCCGATAAAGCTGGAGGTTCCGGCCAGCGTCATTTCCGAAGTGCCGGTGCCGAACGACACCTTGCCCGTCTGGACCGCATCGCCGCTCAGCCGCAATGCATCGTCGCCTGCGCCAAAGTGGACGTCGCCGGTCAGCGTGCCGTCTGCCAGATCGAGCACGTCGTCGCCGCCCGCGAACAGCACATCGCCCGTGATGGCAGGCGCGGCATGGCCCGATGCGACCTGCGTCTGGCGCACGGTCGTATCGCCATTGGCAGCGGACAGGTCGATGGCGATGTTGCGTCCCGTGCCCGCCTTGGCGCCGGTAGCCGAAATGCTGCCCGCATTCTCGATCAGGGACAGCGTGCCGCTGGCATCGCGGATGGCGACGGCGGTACCGTCCTCTGCCGTAGCGACGGCCTTGATCGATCCGCTGTTCTTTACCGTCGGCAGGCTGGCACCCTGTTCGACCAGCACGGCGACGGCGCGCGTATTGGCGGCAGAGGAGCCGCGCGCCTCTATCGTGCCGGAATTCTGCAGCAGCGGCGTGCTGGCCCCCGCGCCAAGGCGCAGCGCGGTGGCATTCGCGCCGTTCGACAATGCGCCGACGCCGCCCGAAATGCCGATGCCATTGGCGATGGTGACGCCATGCCCCTGTCCGCCGATAGCGATCCCGTTCGCGTCCACGCCGGTATAGACGCCGCGCCCTTCGGCGATGCCGTCGACGATCAGGCCGAATTTGCTGGCCGTGCCTGCCACCTCGCCGATCGCGATATCGCGGTCCGCCGATCCGATGGAGATCGCCGCCGCCTTGCCAAAGGATGTCACCTTGGCCGAACCTTCCTTGGAATCCTCGATCCCGTCGGAATCCTCGTCATTATTGGCCGGATCGCTGTCCTTGGGCGCGATGGCCAGGATGATGCCGCCGCCGACATTACCCTCGATGCTGATGGCGGGGCCGCCTTGCAGCAGGTCGTCGGCGTCCAGCTTGGTCGCATTGGCCGGTGCGCTGGTATAGCGATAGCCGCTGGCGCTGATCGTGCCCTGCACCACCATCGCGCCCGACACATCGCCGCCAAAGCGCGCGCCGATGGCGTCCTCGCCCCTGGCCTCGACCGTGCCCGCCAGCCGGACCTTGCCGTTAATGGCCTGCGCGTCCACGCCGATGCTGCGGTCGCCCAGCACGCTGGTCTTGCCGTCATGCACCAGATCGCCGGTCAGCGTGCCGCCCAGCGCGATGCCGGCCGAATCGTTGCCCTCGATGGTAATGGTGCCGCTGTTGACGATCTTGCCGTCATGCGCGCCCATGGTGCGAATGCCATAGCGGTTGCTGCCCAGCGCGAAGGGACCGTCGAGGTCGCCGTCATTATCGTCGTCCTTGGGCGCATAGGGTTCGTCGATCGTGATCGTGCCGGTATTGACGATATCGCCGCTGGTGCCTGCCGCCGCGCCGATGCCGGTCGCGCCGTCGGCGTTGGAAATGGCGATCTTGCCGCCATTGGTGACCTTATGGTTGCTGTCCATCGTCACTGCCGTGCCGCCATTCACGGTGACAGAGCCATTGCTGGTGATATTGATCGCATCCGCCGCCCCTTCATTGACGGTCGAGGTGGCAATCGGCGCGGTGCGCGCATCGGTGACATCCTTGGCGCCGGCCGTTGTCGAGGCGATGGCGATGGCGGCAAAGGCGGTAGAGCAAAGCAGGTTACGCACGGTTCTGGGCATCCTTCAGATCGGTTACGATCCGTCAGACGGAGCCGGCGCGGCGCTGCCTTGAAAAAACCAGAACGAAAAACCCTGATTTGAAAAAGCCCGAACCGGAAGATTCAGAACCTGCGGTCGATGCCCAGCCTGATCGTGCGCGGGCGCAGCGGGGTCACCTGATCGCGGTTGTCGCTGAACGGCGTGCCGAGCGAGAAACGGTTGCCGCGCATGTCGGCCAGGTTCGAAATGCCCAGCGTGATACCCAAATCGTCGCTGCCGATCCGCACATCGATCCCGCTGTCGAGGTAATCGCCCTGCCGCTCGCCCAGTTCAGGCCCGATGCCAAGGTGCGAAGGGCCGACATAGCTGGCCCAGCCATCTGCCGTCAGCCACCAGTCGCGGCCGACCGGCGCGCTGTAGTTCACGCCCAACCGCCCTGCGAATTCCGCGATATTGGGTATCTGCCTCGTGCGCGAGCGCAGTTCGGGCTGCGGCTCGTCGATGCGGCTATGGTTCCATGTCGCGCCTGCCTCTATCCACAGGCCCCGCGCCACTTCCGCCGCGCCCGACAGGCTGGCCGACCAGATGCGACCGTCGCCGATATTGGCGGTGCTGGGCAGGCCGCTGCCATCGACATAGTCGGCCTGAATATCGCGCCAGTCGGTATAGGAAAGGCTGACCGCCATGCTGAACGGATCGCCGCTGGCAGGGCTGCCAGCCCCCGCGCCGGAGCCCGCCCGCCCGTAGCGCGCACCGATTTCCCATGTGGAGGTGCGGTCGTTCCGGAAACGGCGGACGAATTCGCTTTCGATGGCCAGCCCGCCCGGGCGGAACCCCTGCTGGTAACGCGAATAGAGCAAGGCGCGGTCCGACAATTCGGCATGCAGCGCAAGCGAGGGGAGGAAATCGACCTCGGTCCGCCGCGCGGTAATCTCGGCCCGCGCAAGGACAAGGGCCGGGGCGATGACGGGCGCGACATCGTCGGCCCCGCCGCCCAGCCGTGCCCATGTCAGCCGCCCGCCCGCCGTGGCGACGATGACCGGCGCAATCCGGTAGCTGGCTTCGCCATACAGCGTCGCCTCGTCCACGATATTGGTAACGCCGGGCGTATTGGCGCGCATCGTGACGATCAGCTCGGAAAACGGCTCGACCGGCGGTTCATAGCGGATGAATTCGCGGCGGATATCGCTTTCGCTATGGGTCAGGCTGGTGCCGACCAGCCAGCTGAAACCACGGCTTTCGGGCGACCACAGCCGCGTTTCATTGGCCACCATGCGCGCGCGGTTCGACTGTACGAACAGCCGGTCGGGCGACATTCCGGTGGCGGCGTCGTACCGCTCCTCAAGATCCTGATGCACGATGCCGGTGGTAGAGCGGAAGCGGATACCCCCGAACGCGCCGTCCACGACCACGCTGCCAAGCGCGTAATCGATATCCGCCCCCTCGGTCACCGCGGCAGTGCTGGTCAGCGGCGGATCGCCGCGGTCGGCATATTGGGCATCGCGCGCATCGATGGTCTGGCCAAGGGCGGTCAGCTCGACCGACCAGACGGGCGACACCTCGATCCGCCCCGTCAACCGTCCGCCCGCGATCCGCGTCCGGTTCACGTCGTCGCGCCCCGCATCGGGCTTGTCGATATAGCCGCCCAGCGATGCCGCATCGACCGTTGCGCGAAAGGCGATATTGTCGGTGGCGGGGATATTCGCGGTCAGGCTGGCATCGCCGCCGGGCGACCCGTGCTGGGTCAGCGATCCGCCGATCTGGCCCGACAGGCTGGCATCGTCCATGCGCGGCGCATTGGGCACCATCCGGATGATGCCGCCCAGCGCCCCCGCGCCGTAAAGCGTGCCCTGCGGCCCTTCCAGCACTTCGACACGGTCAAGGTCCGACAGGCGCAGATCGGGATCGGGCGCGTTATAGCTCAGCCGCAGATCGCCCCAATATTGCCCCACGGTCGATTGGGTGGGGCCGGTAAAGCTGGAATCCGCGATGCCGCGAATGAACAGCTTGTTGCGCCCGCTGCCCAGATAGGTCGACGATACGCTGGCAATGCGGCGCGTGATCTCTTCGCTGCCGCCGCTGCCGCCCAGTTCGATCAGCCCGCCATCCAGTACCGAGACTTGCGCCGGTATCTGTTGCGGCAACAGATCGCGCTTGCTGGCCTGTACCACGATTGGTGGGGGCGGTTCTGGCGGAGGCGCAGCGGGTTTGCCCGCATCGGCTGGGCGGGAGGTTCGGGGCGCGGCGCGGGGCGGAGCCGGTTCGATCCGCCACGACCGCGCGCCGGTCGGCACCGCGCGGGCGCCCAGCGCGGCGGCAAGGCGGCGGACCGCTTCGGATGCGGCCATGCGTCCGCGGATCGCGGGCACGTTGCGACGGGCAAGGCGCGGGTCGGTGATTATAATGCTGCTGCCGGTCTGCCGCGCCAGATTGATCGCCACTGCCCCTGCGCGCCCGCCATTGGCCGAAACGTCATTGGCCGAAACCCCTTTGGCCGGGACTTCGGCTTCGCCGGCATGAACGGCCAGCGGTGCGGCCAGCAGGGCCGCAGCAAGGCTCAGGCGCGACAATCGCATTACCGCGTGCCGATCACCCATGTGCCCGATTGCTGCGTGATGCCGACATCCAGCATCGGGCCAAGGCTGGCCGGATCGTCGCGCACCGGTTCGACCAGTATCGATCCGGTGACCGGCCGGTTCGCACTGGCCGGATCGACGGCAAAGGACAATCCGGTCGCGCGCTCCAGCTCCATCGCCACCGCGCCAAGGCTTTCGCCATCGAAACTGAGCCGACCTGCGCGCCAGTCCCCGACCTGCGCGATATCGACGCTGCCAAGGCGATAGCCGTCAGCGCCGCGCGACAATATCTGTCCCGCGGCCACATGGACATTCTGCCTGTCGGGATTGAACTGTACCGCCCCTTCGGAAACGGCGACGCTGAATGCCGCATCGTCGAGGCGCACGTCGAACACCGTGCCGACATCGACGATCCGGTCCTGCCCGACCGTCACGCGGAAGGGCGCGTTTTCGTCATGGCGCACGGTGAACAGGGCGCGTCCCTGTTCCAGGCTGGCATAGCGCGCATCCCTGCGATCGAACGCCACGCGCGATCCGCCCGCGATCTCGACCTTCGTCCCTTCGCCCAGATCGACCAGTTGCATCGTGCCGGGCGCGGTTTCCACCGTATAAAGGTCGGGGGCGGTCTGCCGCCACAGGGCAAGGCTGACCACCGCGACCAGCGCCATGGCCAGAACGCCCCCCATCCAACGGCGCCGGCTTGGCGGTGCGGGCACGAAATCGTCGTTCGCAGGCCGAGTCGCGGCCAGTATTGCGCCCGCTTCTTCCGTGGCGGCGGCGATCCGGTCATAGGCATCGGCATGCGCGGGATCGCGTTCCAGCCACAGCGTGAACGATTCCCAATCGTCGAATGCGGGGTCGCCCGTCCGCACTGCCCAATCCAGCGCCTGTTCGCGGATGGTTTCGTCAATCGCCATGGCACGCTCCTTTGCCCAAGGAGACGGAGACATTTGCCTTATGCCTCATCGCGCCGCTCCTTCCATTCGAGCAGCGCCCGATAGGCGGTTCGCAAATCGCTCTCAACCGTGCTGATGCTGATGCCCATTTCGGCGGCCACTTCGCGCTGCGACAGGCCATCGATTCGGTGACGGCGCAGGATAGCGCCGGTGCGCGGGCCCAGCCGGTCCACCAGATGCAGCAGCTGCGCCACCTCTTGCCGCGCCGCCACTCCCGATTCGGGAGAGGGCTGCTCCGGTTCCGCCTGCGTTTCCGCCCAATCCGAATCGCGACGGGCCGACTGGGCCAGCGACCGGTGCCGGTCGATCATCGCATTATTGGCCATCCGGTAGAGATAGGGCAGCGGCGCAGGCACGGGACCGGCGGGGGCATTGCGAATACGCAGCCAGATTTCCTGCAACAGATCTTCTGCCGCATCGCCCGCGCCGCGCGCCTTCAGGAATCGCAAGAGTGCGGGCCGGTTCTGCAGATATGCCGCCTCAAGCCCCGAAGCGGGGCGGGTCGTGCTATCCTCTCTATGGCTGTCCCGCTCCACGGCGATTGTCGATCCTGCCTTTCGGCCCATGCAGATATTCGCTGGGCGGCGCGTTGCAATAGACAGCCCTATATAGGGTGCACCTGGAAATCGACGAAAGGTCGACGCCGGACGATCGGTTTGGCGGGTAAACATGGGCCGAAAGGCGGTTCGGGGCAGCTGTCAGGCTCAGTCCGGACGCCTAAATGGCTGAAATCCGCGGAATTG